>NZ_JAMNDD010000006.1:0-305190 GCF_051812965.1 Salmonella sp. NW1250
AGTAAGAACAAAATCAACCCGCTTATCGGTTCGGCGGGGGTGTCGGCGGTGCCGATGGCAGCCCGCGTATCGAACAAAGTGGGGCTGGAATCAGACCCGCAGAACTTTCTGCTGATGCACGCGATGGGCCCGAACGTGGCGGGGGTTATCGGTTCGGCGATTGCCGCCGGGGTGATGCTGAAATACGTGCTGGCGATGTAATAGTGGATGGGATACGCATGTCGTATCCCATTTTCATCCAAATTTTTTCTGAAAGAAAAGTAAGTATGAACTGGTTCAGGTTCCGGTGATGCCGAATGCAAGAAAATACCGTAATTAAATATCTAAATACCAATATGTTTATACGGGAAATTACACACTGGTTTGCCAGACGCTCGTTTCAAAACCGGATATTTCTACTGATCCTGTTTACATCCACCATCGTGATGCTGGCAATCACCTGGTATCTGACCGATATCACGAAAGAGCGCCTGCATTATCAGGTGGGCCAACGTGCGCTTATTCAGGCAATGCAAATATCCGCTATGCCAGAATTAGTTGAAGCCGTAGAGGCGCATGATTTGTCACGCATCAAAGCGCTGATTGACCCAATGCGCTCGTTTTCGGATGCGACTTACATTACCGTTGGCAACGAAAAAGGTCAGCGACTGTATCACGTCAACCCGGATGAGATCGGCAAATATATGGAGGGCGGCGATAGCGACGACGCGCTGTATAACGCTAAAAGCTACGTATCGGTGCGCAAAGGTTCATTAGGCTCTTCCCTACGTGGTAAATCCCCGATTCAGGACAGTACCGGTAAAGTCATTGGTATTGTTTCCGTCGGCTATACTCTGGAACAGTTGGATAGCTGGCTTAACTTACAAATCAGCTCGTTGCTGTTCCCGATGGCGTTACTGCTGCTGGTGCTGTTGTACTGCGCCCGCCGCTTCTCGCTGCATATTAAAAAGCAGATGCTTAACATGGAGCCGCAGCAGCTTTCACAACTATTAATTCAGCAAAGCGTGTTGTTTGAGTCGGTATTTGAAGGGTTGATCGCCATTGACTCCCATCACCGTATTACCGCCATTAACCAAACGGCTCGCCGCTTACTGAATCTGAGCCAACCGGAGTCTGAACTCATTGGCTATGCAATTCACCATGTCGTGTTGCCGAAGGCCTTCTTTTACGATGCGCCGCAAAAAAACAAAAAAGATGAGATCGTCACCTTTAACCAAATGAAAGTCATCGCCAGTCGCATGGCGGTCATTATTGACAACCAGCCTCAGGGCTGGGTTATTAGCTTTCGCAACAAAGACGATATCAATACACTCAGCCTGCAGTTAAGTCAGGTGCGGCAATACGCCGATAACCTGCGCGCCGTGCAGCATGAGCATCGCAACCTTATTTCCACCATTGCCGGACTGCTGTTCCTGAAGCGCTACGATAATGCGCTGGCGCTGATTCAGCAGCAGTCGGAAAGCCACCAGAAAGTACTCGATTTTATTTCCCATAATTTCCGCGACCACCACCTTGCGGGGCTATTAATCGGTAAATATTATCGGGCAAAAGAGCTGGGGCTGGAGCTGATTTTCGATCCTTCAAGCTTTGTTGAACACCTGCCGTCATCGCTCTCGCATAATGAATGGATTTCGATTGTTGGCAATTTATTGGACAACGCCTATAACGCCACCCTGCTCAATCGCGAAGGCTCGCGACAGATTGAGTGCCTGATCAATAGCGAAGGTAATGAAGTCATTATTGAAGTTGCCGATCAGGGATGTGGTATTGACGAAAATATCCGCCAGCATATTTTCGAGCGTGGAGTGACCACCCACAACAACGGCGATCACGGAATTGGATTATGGTTGGTGCACAGCTACGTCAAGCAGGCCAATGGCGACATTATCGTCGATAACAATAATCCTTTTGGCACCATTTTTACCCTCTATATCCCTTTTACCAGAGAAGAATAACATGGATAGCATTACGACACTCATCGTTGAAGACGAACCGATGCTAGCGGAAATCCTGGTGGACACCATCAAGCTTTTTCCCCAGTTTTCAATCGTCGGCATCGCAGACAAACTGGAAAGTGCGAAGAAGCAAATACGCCTCTATCAACCACAGTTAATTCTATTGGATAATTTTTTACCCGATGGCAAAGGGATCGATTTAATTCGTCATACCATCAGCGCCAACTACACGGGGCGAATTATTTTCATTACCGCCG
Source organism: Salmonella sp. NW1250 (assembly GCF_051812965.1). Taxonomy (NCBI): domain Bacteria; kingdom Pseudomonadati; phylum Pseudomonadota; class Gammaproteobacteria; order Enterobacterales; family Enterobacteriaceae; genus Salmonella; species Salmonella sp. NW1250. Next base: position 2,213 of record NZ_JAMNDD010000006.1, read on the forward strand.
ACAATCATATGGATACCATCAGCGATGCCTTACGCATGGGCGTATTCGATTATCTGATTAAGCCGGTACATTATCAGCGCCTGCAGCATACCCTGGAGCGGTTCACCCGTTACCGCAGTTCGTTACGTTCCAGTGAGCAGGCAAACCAGACGCACGTTGATGCCTTATTTAATATCCAGGCCAAAGAACAAACCGCAGAACCGAATAGCGGACTGCGGGGAATTGATGAAAACACCTTCAACCGGGTACGACAAATATTCGCCGACCCGCAGGCAGTACATACAGCAGACACTCTGGCGCAAATTCTGGGCAGCAGTAAAACCACTGCCCGACGCTATCTGGAACAAGGCGTGAAAAATAACTTTCTCGAAGCGGAGATCAGCTACGGGAAAGTGGGCAGGCCGGAGAGACTCTATCGCGGCAAAGTATGAGATTATGGCGCCAACATGTAATTACGGCGCACAGGCAAACACCTCAGCCACCCACTGACGAAAACCGTCCACATCCAGCGCCAGCGCCACCTGCGCGTTGGCGGGCTGCCCCAGACGCCCTTCAATATCAACGACCGTCGTGCCTGCGGTATATTCCCCCTGCGTTTCTACGGCCACAAAACAGGATTGCAGGGTAAAAAGCTCCGGACGCACCAGCCAGGCGATAGCGCAGAGATCGTGCATCCGGACGCCAGTGCGCATACTACCGCTGCGATAATGGTTGAACAGGCTGTGCAACATCTTACCGGTGCGATTCAGCGCGGGCAGTTTATTCAGAAAATCTGGCGAGAGCATTGCCTGATTCGTGACGTCCAGCCCACACATCACAATCTCCAGACCGCTGCGGAACACCAGCGCCGCGGCCTCCGGATCGACAGCAATGTTAAATTCAGCATTAGGCGTAAAATTGCCGCGCCCTGCGGAACCGCCCATCAACACCAGACGGCGAATGTTACACGCACACTCCGGATAGTGCATCAGTAGCAACGCAATATTGGTCAATGGCCCAATCGCCACTAATGTCATGGGCTCCGGGGCGTTCATCAACACATCCCGGATAGCGATAAACGCAGGCTTCGCCAACGGTTGGCGCTGATGGTCGACAAAATCATAGCCTTCCATACCGGATTCGCCGTGGACGTATGCCGCATCGCGTAACGGACGCAGCAACGGCGTCGCGGCCCCTTGTGCAAGTGGCACATCGGCGTCCCAGAAATGCAGAAGCTGCAACGCATTACGGGTGGTTTTTTCGACCGAAACGTTGCCGGCAACGGTGGTTATTAGTTGCAGATCCAGCTCGGGGGCGAACAGCGCAGCGGCAATCGCAGCCGCGTCATCAATGCCCGGATCGGTATCAAGAATAATGTGTAGGGATGCTGTCATTAACGCTCTCCTGACCTATTGTTTTATATCTTCATACTCAGCGCGACTGATACAGGTATCAGGCACATCGTCATCCGTCACCAGACGCGGACTTAGCTTATCACCTTCGATAAACGGAACTAATGGGCAAAAACGCCCTGGCGATGCTTTGTTTTCCTGCCACTGAATCTCAAGCGATTCGGGCTCAGCGCCGGGTTTTTCTGCCTGAATCACGGTACGAACATTACCGATTAGCCAAAAAGGTTGACACGTCCCATCAAGGCTAAGAGGCGGCGTCAAATGACCATTTTTACGTACTAGCGGATAAATAATACGCCCATCAGCGTAGGAAGGTGTCATGTAGCAGTTATACATTTTGCCTTTGCTTATCACAGGCTGAAAGTAGCTTTCACCGCGATCGATCAGTTCAATCGTTTTTCCTTTCCAGCGATACACATTGACGCCATGGCTGCAGCAACCGCCGCGCCAATAGCTGACAATCTGTTTATGTTCAGCATCGATCTCTGGTGAAGTGATTTCCTGATAAGACGCTGGCGCATCAACATAACGCTGTTTGGCGGGGTCATAGAGCCATGTTTGTACTGGAGCATCCGGCCCAGCAAGTAACTCTGTTACAATCGACAGATCCGGGTAGCCATCAAAATTGACATCCCCCCATTGAGGCATAAACGGGCTACAAGTGCCCACCGAGGCGGTATCTAAGGTCTGTATGAGTTTACCATCACGGTATAATTTTATCGCCGAAATGGCCGGCATATTGCCGCAATCAATCTCTTTGGAAGGGTCGTAACCCCCTGCATCATTCGTGTTCGTGACCAGCACAATATCAGGGGAGTTTTTAGGTTTGAGGTAGATAAGGGCAACAGGAAAATGTCGTTTTTTATCTGCGGACGTCCATTCGCCTTTAATCTCACTACTGGAGATTTCCGCATTCCAGTAACCCGAAAGCGCCTTCACGCGTTCTTCAAGATGCACCTCTTTATCCTGGAGTGAGCCGCGTAGAACAATCACTGCCTTGTGCTGATTGCAAGGTTCATAGCAGTAATATCCATTAAGCGTGTTACCAAATCGCGTGATATTAACGTTTACCGGTTTCCCCGCGATAGTCCCGGTATAGTTTCGCTCCCAGGCGGGTAGCTCCAGCACCGTGGCGCTTGCCGCGTCCATCCAAAAGCCGATGGCGAGTAACGTTGGCAATCCATATTTTATTTTGCCCATTTCCCTTATCCCTGTAGGTATTACAACCCAAAAACCAGCAACGATTGTGCTGGTTTTTCAGATGAATAGCAAAAAGGTGGGGCATTAGCACCGGATGACGACTACGCCTTATTTTTCCTGTCGCACATTGAATATCAAAAGAAATCCTTAAGATCTGGTCAGCGTAGCGTCATCGGGCAGATTTCTGAATTGTGAAATCTTATTCGACTTCACGAACATCCACACGCAGCTCTTTCGGCACTTCGAAAACAATATTTTCTTCGCGCCCCTCAAGCGTGACGGCTTCGCCGCCGCCAAACTCGCGCAGACGCGCAATAACATTCTGCACCAGAATATCCGGCGCGGAAGCGCCAGCGGTGACGCCGACGCAGGCGGCTTCTTTCACCCACGCCTCCTGGATATCCGCCGCATCGTCGATAAGAAACGCAGTTCTTCCCATCCGTTGGGCCAGTTCCGCCAATCGGTTAGAGTTAGAAGAGTTTTTCGAGCCGACCACCAGCACCACGTCAGCCTGCTCCGCCAGCGCCCGCACCGCTTCCTGACGATTAGTAGTGGCATAGCAAATATCGTCTTTGCGCGGGCCGACGATTTTCGGAAAGCGTTTACGCAGCGCATCAATCACATCGGACGTATCGTCCACGGAAAGCGTGGTTTGCGTCATGAAGGAGAGCTTGCCTTCATTTTTGACATTCAGCGTCCAGACGTCCTCTGGCGACTCCACCAGGTACATCCCCCCTTCCGGGTTGCTGTACTGGCCCATGGTGCCTTCCACTTCCGGGTGCCCGGCGTGGCCGATGAGAATAGATTCCTCACCGCGACGGCTGGCGCGCGCCACTTCCATATGGACTTTCGTCACCAGCGGGCAGGTGGCGTCAAAAACGGTAAGATCGCGGCTTTTCGCCTCGTTACGCACCGCCTGGGAAACCCCATGAGCGGAGAAAATCAGAATGGCGCCATCCGGCACTTCGCTAATTTGCTCTATAAAGATCGCCCCGCGCTGGCGCAGGCTGTCCACTACATAGCGGTTATGCACGACTTCGTGCCGAACGTAAATTGGCGCGCCGTAAATGGCGAGCGCATTTTCAACAATGCTGATAGCGCGGTCTACCCCGGCGCAAAAACCGCGTGGGTTGGCCAACAGGATCTGCATGTTTATGCCTCCAGCGCCGGATCGATTTCCAGCACTTCAATATCAAAGTGAACGGTATGCCCGGCCAGCGGATGGTTAAAATCAACGGTAATCGAGTCGCCGTTGATTTCGCGAATCACGCCAGGCATTTCGCTGCCATCCATTGCGGTAAAAAGCATAATCGCCCCGACTTCCGGTTCGCCCGCCGCCATAAACTCACGGCGCGAGAAATACTGGATCAAGTCCGGACTGGGGACGCCAAACGCGGCGTCAGGCTCCAGCGAAAACGCTTTCTTTTCCCCTTCTTTCAACCCCAGAAGCTGCTGCTCCAGACCTTCGGAAAGCGAGGTATCGCCAAGACGGAACAGGGCTGGCTTGCCGTTATTGCGGGTAGATTCCGCCGTTGAGCCATCATCCAGTTTCAGGGTGAAGTGAACGAGGATCGCGCTGTTGCTCTGTACGGATTTAGACATGCAAATTGCTCACGTGTTTTGCCCGGAGGCATAAAGAACGATAAAACCGTAGGCCGGATAAGGCGTTTTCACCGCCATCCGGCACCACGTTTGCCTGATGGCGCTGCGCTTATCAGGCCTACAAAACCGGATAAGCGCCACCCGGTATTTACGCTTATGCCTGTTCTTTCGCTGTCGGCTTCGGCAAAAAGCCTTCCAGTACAATCAGCGCCGCGCCGATACAGATCGCGCTATCGGCAAGGTTGAACGTCGCGAAATGCCAGTCGCCGACGTAAAAATCGATCATATCGACAACAAAGCCGTGCCACAGGCGGTCGAACAGGTTACCCAGCGCGCCGCCGATGATTAACGCATAAGCGATGTTATTCAGCTTCTGCGTCGCTTTCGAGCGATACATCATCACCAAAAGAATTACGCAGATCCCTATCGCAATCCCGGCAAAGAACCAGCGCTGCCAGCCGCCGCTATCCGCCAGGAAGCTAAAAGCCGCGCCGTAGTTACGCGCATAATGCAGATTAAGCGACGGAAACAGCCCTACCGTATCCCCCAGCGCGAAATTCTGGAGGATCAGGTATTTGCTGCCCAAATCGATAATCAGCACGACTACTACCAGCCATAGCCAGCGTAGTCCTGTTGAACAGAGTGGTTTACTCATCAGGCAAATTTACGTTGTTCGCCATTACCGGCGATGTTGCTGACACAGCGTCCGCAGATATCTGCATGTTCCGCCACCTTGCCGACATCAGTAGTGTAGTGCCAGCAGCGCGGACACTTATCACCCTCGGCTTTAGAAACTACCGGATTCACAGGAACAATATTCATACCCTTTTTGAACTCGGATAATAGTTCTTCTTCCTCAAGCTGTTTGCTGGTTCCTGGCTGAGGGGCAATCTCAAATTGAGACGTAATAAAGATAAAACGAAGCTCATTTTCGAGAGTTCTCAGCTTTTCAATAAAGTCAGCGGCATCTTCATCGTATTCAAGTAATACCTTAGCTTCAAGAGAAGAACGGATACCATTACCTTTTTCTGCTTCAAGCGCTCGATTTACTGCTCCTTTAACAAAAAGGACTTTATCCCAGAAGCTGTTATCAAGAACCTCTTCATCCTTAAGGCCAAACAACCCGTCGTACCATTCGCCGGTGAAGACATATTTTTCACGCTCGCCCGGCAGGTAGCCCCAGATTTCATCAGCCGTGAAGGACATGATCGGCGCCATCCAGCGAACCAGCGCCTCTGCGATATGATACAGCGCAGTCTGGCAGCTACGACGCGCGACGCTATCGGCCTTCGCGGTGTACTGGCGGTCTTTGATGATGTCGAGGTAGAACGAGCCCATTTCAACGGAACAGAAGCGCATCAGGCGCTGTACCACTTCATGGAAGTCGTAAGCTTCGTATGCCTTCAGAATCTCTTGCTGCGCCGTTTTCGCGCAGCCCACCGCCCACCTGTCCAGCACCACCATCTCTTCCGGTTTGACCATATCGGTGGCCGGATTGAAGCCATTGAGGTTCGCCAGCAGGAAGCGCGCGGTATTACGGATACGACGATAGCTGTCGGCAGCACGTTTGAGGATCTCGTCAGAGACCGCCATTTCGCCGGTATAGTCAGTAGACGCCACCCACAGACGCAGGATATCCGCGCCCAGTTTATTCATCACATCCTGCGGCGACACGGTGTTACCGATGGACTTGGACATCTTGCGCCCCTGACCATCGACGGTGAAGCCGTGAGTCAGTACCTGGCGATATGGCGCTTTGCCTTTCATCGCCACGCTAATCATCAGGGAGGACATAAACCAGCCGCGATGCTGGTCAGAGCCTTCCAGATACATATCGGCAGCGTGACCGGCGAATTCCGGACGTGCATCAATCACGGAGTAACTGGTGGAACCGGAATCAAACCAAACGTCCAACGTATCCGGAACTTTGACGTAGTTGTCTGCGTCGTCACCGAGGATTTCACGCGGGTCGAGATCCCACCACGCCTGAATGCCGTCTTTCTCAACGTATTTGGCCACCGCTTCCATCAGTTCGGTGGTGCGCGGGTGCAGCTTTTCGGTGTCTTTATGCACGAACAGCGACATCGGTACGCCCCAGGTACGCTGACGTGAGATACACCAGTCAGGACGGTTAGCGACCATTGATTCAATACGCGCCTGACCCCAGTCCGGGATCCACTGAACGCCTTTGATCTCTTTCAGGGACTGTTGACGAAGCCCTTCTTTATCCATGCTGACGAACCACTGCGGGGTCGCGCGGAAAATGATCGGCGTTTTGTGACGCCAACAGCACGGATAGCTGTGCTGCATTTTTTCGACATGCAGTAGCGCGCCTTTTTCTTTCAGCAGTTCAATAACGATATCGTTCGCTTTGAAGACGTTAACACCGTCAAGCGTTGGATATGTGCCTGGCAGGTAAGCGCCGTCCGGCCCAACCGGGTTAGCCGTTTCCAGGCCATACTTTTGGCCGATCACGTAGTCATCCGGGCCGTGACCAGGGGCGGTATGTACCGCGCCGGTACCGGCGTCCAGGGTGACGTGATCGCCGAGGATCGCCGGCACGTCAAAGCCCATAAACGGATGGGTAAAGCGCAGCAGTTCCAGCTCCGCGCCTTTAACGGTGCCGAGAATGGTGTATTCAGCCGCGCCAATACGCTGCATGACGCTTTCAACCAGATCTTTCGCCAGAATCACCGCCTGACCGTCAATCTGCACCAGCGCATAATCAAAGTCCGGCGCCAGGGAGATGGCGCGGTTAGCCGGCAGAGTCCACGGCGTGGTGGTCCAGATAACCAGCGACACAGGGCCGCTCACGCCCGGCAGACCAAACTTCGCTTTCACCGCATCCTGATCGACGGCGCGGAACGCCACGTCGATAGACGGTGACGTTTTGTCGTAATATTCAACTTCCGCTTCCGCCAGCGCGGAACGGCAGTCAACGCACCAGTGCACCGGCTTAGCGCCTTTGTGCAGATGACCGTTTTTGATAATTCTGCCCAGAGCACGGATGATGTTGGCTTCGGTTTTGAAGTCCATAGTCAGGTACGGATGCGACCAGTCGCCCAACACGCCCAGACGAATGAAGTCTTTACGCTGGCCGTCAACCTGCGTAGCGGCATATTCGCGGCACTTAGCGCGGAATTCAGCGGCAGTGAATTTCTCGCCCGGCTTACCGAACTCCTGCTCGACTTTCAACTCGATAGGCAGACCGTGACAGTCCCAGCCCGGCACGTAAGGCGAGTCAAATCCCGACAGTCCTTTGGACTTCACGATAATGTCTTTCAGAATCTTGTTAACTGAGTGACCAATATGAATGCTGCCATTCGCATATGGAGGGCCATCATGCAGAATGAAGGTTTTTTTGCCTTTTTTGGCCGCACGAATGATGCCGTACAGATCATCATCGGTCCAACGCGCCAGCATTCCCGGTTCACGCTTGGCGAGGTCGCCGCGCATCGGGAACCCTGTTTCCGGCAAATTCAGGGTCGATTTATAGTCACTCATCAGATTCTCGGTTCCGTATTTCGGTTTGATAAACACCGTCAGGGTTACACCTGCCCGGCTAGCCCAAAAAACTTGCGGGCCGTTAACTCATCGCGTGCGATTTGCGCTTTTAGCTCATCAAGCGACGCAAATCGCTGCTCATTACGTATCTTTTTACGCAGTATTACATCTATATGGCGACCGTAGAGGTCCATTACAACATCCAGCAGATGCACTTCCAGTTGTTGACGCACGCCAGCCACCGTTGGACGAGTGCCAATGTTCGCTACGCCGGGTAACGGCTTATCGCCAAGCCCGGTGACTTCCACCGCATAGACCCCTTTGACCGGGGAGACCTGACGGCGCAGCGGTAAGTTCGCCGTCGGGAAGCCAATGGTACGTCCCAGCTCGTCGCCATGAACGACACGCCCGGAAATAGTAAAGGGATGTCCCAGCAGGCTTTCGGCAAGCGCCAGGTTATCCTCCGCCAGCGCCTGTCTCACTGCGGTACTACTGATACGCACGCCGCCTTCACAAAAGGTTTGGGTGCTGGAAACCGCAAAACCATACTCCGCCCCCGCCTTCTGTAATAACAAGAAATCGCCCGCACGGCTAGCACCAAAGCGGAAATCATCGCCGACGGCAAGAAATTGCACGCCAAGTCGCTCCACCAGCAGTTCGCTGATAAACGTTTGCGCCGTCAAAGCGGCAAAGCGGCGATCGAATTTCACGCACAGCACATAGTCCACGCCGCACTGCGCAAGGTAATGCAGTTTTTCACGCAGGCGCGTCAGGCGGGCGGGCGCTTTATCCGTCGCGAACAGCTCCAGCGGCTGCGGTTCGAAAATCATGACCACCACCGGCAGACCGCGTCTGCGTCCTTCTTCCTGCAAACCCTGCAGTAGAGCGCGATGCCCCCGATGTACGCCGTCGAAATTACCAATGGTCAGCACACACCCATGCGGGGCCTGACTGAGATTATGTATGCCGCGTATCAGCTTCATGTCTGACTCAAAACAGTGAAAATCGCAAGAGTATACCTTGTACAGCGGTCAAGGTTAACCGACTATTGCCCTGATGAAACATAAAGAAGATGCTTTTCATCGCCATGCGGCAAACTCCGCCCCAAAACCCGCCGCTTAATGCAATTTTTCTCATGGAAAGGCTGTATTCACAGCACGCAAGCTGGTAGAATCCTGCGCCATCACTACGCAACGAGTGCTGCAATTTAAACGGCGCTTATTTGCACAAATCCATTGACAAAAGAAGGCTAAAAGGGCATATTCCTCGGCCTTTGAATTGTCCATATAGAACACATTTGGGAGTTGGACCTTGGCTAATATCAAATCAGCTAAGAAGCGCGCCGTTCAGTCTGAAAAGGCTCGTAAGCACAACGCAAGCCGTCGCTCTATGATGCGTACTTTCATCAAGAAAGTATACGCAGCTATCGAAGCTGGCGACAAAGCTGCTGCACTGAAAGCATTTAACGAAATGCAACCGATCGTGGACCGTCAGGCTGCTAAAGGTCTGATCCACAAAAACAAAGCTGCACGTCATAAAGCTAACCTGACTGCACAGATCAACAAACTGGCTTAATCGCCTGCTTGTTATCAGCTTTGTAGAAAAACCCGCGTAAAGCGGGTTTTTTTATGCCTGCTATCTGCCGTTTTGCTCGTCAACCGCTGGCGCTGACCTCACTCGTTCACGCTCTTCCTGACCAGCCTATTTTTTCAGCTCCCCCTCCCTTAGTCACGTAATACTTGAAAGTTATTTTCTTTCACTGTTTTCCTTTTCTTATTTCATTACTGAAAAAACTGTGACCACCTTAGCAAATAAAAACATCGCTCATTCAAAAACTAATAAACGCAATCCTGATGTAAGATTTAATAATTGATTGATGCCGTCGGGTTAACTACTTTTCATGTACACCTTACTTACTCATTTTAATCTGAGGTTAAATTCAAAAACGACATAAAAATAATATTCAAAACTTGCTTAGAAAGTAGAGGTTGTTTTTCTGGGCGTATCGTACCAATATCGGAGTTATCATTATGAGTTCTGTCATTGAGGATACCCAGCCTTCCGGGTCAGCATCATTGTCTTTACTACAGCGTATTAGCTACGGCTCTTTGGATGTGGCGGGTAATCTGCTGTACTGCTTCGGTTCAACGTACATTTTATATTTCTACACAGACGTTGCGGGCATTAGCCTTGCCGTAGCAGGCGTTATCCTGCTGCTGGCGCGTATTATCGATGGCATAGATGCCCCCATATGGGGGATCATCATCGATAAAACGCGTTCACGCTACGGTAAATGTCGTCCCTGGTTTTTATGGTTACCGCTGCCTTTTGCGGTATTCAGCGCGCTGTCATTTTGGTCTCCTGATATCAGTATGACAGGAAAAGCCATCTATGCAGCAATTTCTTATATGATTGCCAGCATTCTATTTACCGGACTTAATACACCACTCAGTGCAATATTACCCCTGATGACCTTATCTCCCAAGGAAAGACTGGTTTTAAATTCCTGGCGAATGACCGGTGGGCAAATTGGGGTTTTATTAATGAACGCGACCGCCTTGCCGTTAGTCGCTTTTTTAGGTAACGGTGATGATCACGCTGGTTTTATTTATACGGCAATTACGTTTGCCATTATATCCTGCGCGCTAACGCTCTTTGCGTTTAAAAACATTCGTGAAATGGATACGGATAAAATACAGCATGAACCTAAGTTGCCGATGAAAAAAAGTTTCGCGGCGATGAAAGGTAACTGGCCGTGGATCCTGATGGTGCTGGCTAATCTGATCTTCTGGATTGCCCTACAGCAGCGCAACACGACCATTGTCTATTATCTGACCTACAACCTCGACCGTAAAGATCTGGTACCGCTGATTAACAGCCTGGCGACGATTCAGATCCTGTTTATCATCGCTATCCCCTTCTTTAGCAAATATCTGGCTAAAACCTGGATATGGGTAGGCGGTCTGCTGGTCGCCACGTTTGGCGGCGTCATGATGTGGCTGGCAGCGGACAACATTACTTTCCTCATCGCCGCCTGGATACTCGGCAATATCGGCAGCGGTATCGCCTGCTCAATGCCGTTTGCCATGCTGGGCTTCGCCGTCGATTTCGGCGCCTGGAAGACCGGTATTAAGGCTACCGGCATTCTTATCGCCTTCGGCAGCACCTTCTGCATCAAGATGGGTAGTGGCCTCGGCACCGCTTTCGCCGCCTGGATCATGAACAGTTTTGGCTATGTCCCCAACCATGCCCAGAGTGCTGCGGGTCTGGAGGGCATTATCTGGGCCTTTATCTGGGCACCCGCCCTACTCTTCGCGATCGCAGCGATCCCACTACTTTTCTTTCGCAAATACGAAGCGATGGAAGAGAAGATTCGCCACGATCTGGAAACCGTCAACTCATAACGTTCTTTACCTTCACCCTCGAATATGGGAGGCACCACCATGCCATTTATGCAACAAGACCCGCGTCGTCTGGTCTGGCAGCAAAACGATCGCTATTTATGGATTGAACCCTGGGGCGAGAACAGCCTGCGCGTACGCAGCGGCCGTCATCTGCCGGTAATGAGAAATGAAGACTGGGCATTGACTGAGCCAGTCGCAGAAAGCCAGTGCCACATTGATTATGAGCACCACCAGGCAACGCTGACCAACGGCAAAATTATCGCTATCGTCAATCAAAAAGGACAGGTTACCTTTTACCGCCATCCACACAAACCCCTGTTGCAGGAGTTCTGGCGCCTGCGGGGCGAAATTGGCGAGGATGAATCATCTCATGGCCAGTACGTCAGCGCACTCAACCTTGAGGGACGCGAGTTCCGCCCGATTCAGGGTGGGAAATATTCACTGAAAGCCCGCTTCGAAGCCACCGAAGGGGAAAAAATTTATGGTATGGGGCAGTATCAACAGGCCAACCTGGATCTCAAAGGATGCGTGCTTGAGCTGGCGCAACGTAACTCCCAGGCCTCAGTACCGTTTATGCTCTCCAGTCTGGGCTACGGATTTTTATGGAACAACCCGGCAGTCGGACGCGTAACCTTTGCCCAAAACGTTACCGAATGGGAAGCGCAGGTCAGCGAACAGTTAGACTACTGGATCACGGCTGGCGATACCCCGGCAGAAATTAGCCGGGCTTACGCGCTGGCTACCGGCACACCGCCGATGATGCCGGACTACGCCATGGGCTTCTGGCAGTGCAAACTCCGTTATCGTACGCAGGAAGAGCTGCTGGAGGTCGCCCGCGAATATAAGCGCCGCAATCTGCCTATCTCAGTGATCGTAATCGACTTCTTTCACTGGCCGAATCAGGGTGACTGGATGTTCGATGCGCGCGACTGGCCCGATCCTGATGCCATGATTGCCGAGCTGAAATCGCTGGGAATTGAGCTGATGGTCTCCGTCTGGCCGACGGTGGATAACCGTACCGAAAGCTATCGAGAGATGCGCGAAAACGGCTGGCTGGTACAAACGGAACGTGGCTTGCCGATCAATATGGATTTCCTCGGCAATACCACTTACTTTGATGCGACTCATCCGGGCGCGCGCGACTACGTCTGGGGCAAAGCCAAACGCAACTATTACGATAAAGGCGTGAAGCTATTCTGGTTAGATGAAGCCGAACCTGAGTTCAGCGTTTACGACTACGACAACTATCGCTACCATGCCGGGCCGGTACTGGAAGTGGGCAATATCTACCCACGTATGTACGCTAAAACCTTTTTTGACGGCATGAAAGCCGATGGCGAAGACAAGGTTATCAACCTGCTACGCTGCGCCTGGGCCGGCAGTCAGAAGTTCGGCGCGCTGGTCTGGTCAGGGGATATTCACTCCTCGTTTAGATCGCTACGCAACCAGTTTGCCGCCGGACTCAATATGGGAATCGCGGGGATACCGTGGTGGACGACGGATATCGGCGGTTTTCATGGCGGTAATATTCACGACCCGAAATTCCATGAATTGCTGATTCGCTGGTTCCAGTGGGGCGTCTTTAGCCCGGTGATGCGTCTGCACGGCAACCGCGATCCGCAGATTTTACCCGCACAACCGTATCGGGATGGTATCGCCCAGTGCCCTACAGGTGCGCCGAACGAGGTCTGGAGCTACGGTGAGGAAGTATGCGAGGTACTGACAGGTTGCCTGGCGTTGCGAGAAAAACTCAAGCCCTATATCAAAGCGCTGATGGAGGAAACCCATAAGCACAATACGCCAGTGATGCGCCCCCTGTTCTTTGAATTCCCCGAACAGGAAACAAGTTGGGCAATCACCGACCAGTATTGTTTTGGTCCTGACCTGCTGATCGCCCCCGTCATGCATGAAGGTATGCGCGAACGTGATATCTGGCTACCGGAAGGGGAAACATGGACGGATCTTGCGACCGGTGAAAGCTATTCAGGAGGGCAGACGCTGCAGTACGCTACGCCACTGAACAGAATTCCGGTGTTTATCCGCGAAGGTGGGCAGTACCGTAGCCTACTGAACTTGTAGAATGATTCCGGCTGCGGGCTAGTTCCGCAGCCGGAAGTATTACGGTAGGTACGTCTACTGTAGTTTAAACAATGCCGAGTAGTCCGCATTGCAAATACGCTGCACCGCCGGATGCTGGATCATTCTCTCGGCAAAAATCGCATGATATTCTTCCATGACATTCTCCACGCGCCCAATCTCTATTACCGACTCATCGGCATAAAAATCCAGTGAATAAAGGCTCGGCGCCACAAAAATCGCATCGTGCGTCGCGCCAAACGCCTTCATTAAGGCCGCGTCATCAAATTCACCGAGGATCTCAACCTGCAACCCCTGCGAATTAAACCAGTTCAACAACTTACGCCCCAGCATTGAGCGCCGTCCCGGCACCAGCAACCGTCGCTCTTCCAGGCAGGCAGGGAACGCTTTTTCAGGAAGCGGATTCGTACACCAGAAACTGACGCTGCATTCGCCGATTTTGACTGAGAATAGCCCCTCCTGCTGCGTGGAATCTATCGGGCAGTCGGAGATAATCATATCCAGCTTGTGCTGGCTGAGCTGTTCGAGCAACATTTCGTGCGTGGACTCAAAGCAACGCAGATGTATGGGCTCGTCCACCACCACCGCCGCATCCAGAACGCTGCTGACCAGACGCTTGGATAAAGCATCGGCGACGCCGACATCAAACAACAGGTTTGATTCTTTGCGGTAATTGACGATATCCAGCATCTCCTGGCTTAGCGTAAACATTTTGTCCGCATAGCGAAAAACCAGCTCGCCCAGTTCGCTGGGTTCAAGACCGCGTCCCTTACGTTTAAATAGCTTCCCCTGTAAACGCTCTTCCAGGGCTTTAATTTGACCAGTAATGGTTTGCGGCGTCAGAAAAAGCGCCTCTGCGGCACCCACGACAGAACCTTCTTTATAGACATGCCAGAAGTAATAAAGATGGTTGTAGTTAATATGAGACATGCTCATTCCTCTCCCTGTTCAATGTCGCAAGGGAGCGATACATCGCTCCCCCTTTCCTTCGTACTGATTATGCCGGCACGTTCAAACGCGCGCGCAACCAGCTATACCCCACCACTGCGGAGAGCAATGAACCAATCAAAATGCCCAATTTCGCCCAGTTAATAAGTTCCGGATCGACATTGCCAAATGCCAGGCTGGCGATAAAGATGGACATCGTAAAGCCAATGCCACACAAAATGCCGACCGCCATGATTTGCTGATAAGTGGTCCCCTGCGGCAGATGCGCCAGCTTGAAACGCAGCGCCAGCCAGCAAAACAGGCTAATCCCCAGCGGCTTACCAATCAGCAGACCGGCAATAATTCCCAACGGCAGCATGGAGGTCAGACCGTCAATCGTGACGCCCTGAAGAGAAACGCCGGCATTCGCAAAAGCGAAGAGCGGCAGGATCAGGTACGCGACCCACGGGTGCAGAACATGCTCCAGACGCTTGGCCGGCGAGCGACCGTGTTTTTCTTTCAGCGGAATAAAGAAACCGACAATGACGCCTGCCAGCGTCGCGTGAACGCCGGACTTCAGTACCGCCGTCCACAGCACTGCCCCGACCAGAATATATACCCCTGTCCGTCTGACGCCGCACAGGTTCAGCAGCGCCAGCACGGCAATCGCGAACGCCGCCACGCCCAGCGAGACGATAGAAAGATCGCTGGTATAAAACAGTGCGATAATAACGATGGCGCCGAGATCATCGATGATCGCCAGCGCCATCAGGAATATTTTCAGCGCCAGCGGAACCCGGCTGCCCAACAGCGCCAACACGCCAAGCGCAAAGGCGATATCCGTCGCGGCAGGAATAGCCCAGCCCTCGCGAGTGACCGGATCGGAGTAGTTAAAAGCCAGATAGAGCAATGCCGGTACAATCATCCCGCCGATGGCGGCAATCACCGGAAAAGCAGCCTGGCGCAGACTGGCTAACGAGCCTTGCATCAGTTCGCGCTTAACTTCCAGGCCAATCAACAGGAAAAACACGGCCATCAGCGCATCGTTGATCCACAGCAGCATGTTTTTGTTGATTTCAAGCGCCCCAACCCGTAGCTGAACCGGCGTCTCCAGAAAATCATGATACCATCCACTGGTCGCGCCCATATTGGCCATCAGCATAGCCAGCGCAGCGGCGATGATGAGAATGATGCCCCCAGAGGCATCGCTGCTAAAAAATCGGTGCAGATGTTTCACTTTTTATTCTCTCAATCAGGTGAATTCTTCGGATCTACTATCTTACCTCGCCTGACTCATCGTTAAAATTAGATTATATATGATGAATAGCTCGTTTTTTACGAAATGAAGTCCGACTTACGCCGGACTTTTTTAGTGCAGTCAGTCATTGATGATAGACCGCTACGCGTACAGATCCATTTTATACACCCGGAAACTGGTAATATCGTAGCGATAGCCTTCCCCGTTCGTTTCCGCGTTTTTGTAGTAACCTGATGTCATGGTCGCTTCAAAAAGCACGGTTTTCTCCGTAGGCGCAATCTCCTGTAAAATTAGCAGCCCCATCGCCTCGCTGCCCGCCTGCGGATCGATAATATCGCTCTCGCCAGGCTGGCAAGAGATGGCGCGGCCATAAGCGGATTAAGAATAATCAGCGCATTTTGTACTGTATTACTTTCTGTAATCTGGCTGAGGCTGTGCTCATAAATCGCCGTATGGTTGAGCACCATCGCATTTTGCTTATCAATCCTCTGATTGACGGCAAGACACGGGCCAAGAAGCGTATTCTTTTGATGTTTGAACGGCCCCATGATCTCTCCAGTATATCGTTGTCGTTCCTTGCTGGAACAACGAAATAGATACGCTGGAGAGGGTTGGGCTGATAATCAAAAGCCATCGATTCAGCTCTATCACACGGCATGCGATGCGTTATCCGACCTTACGGGATTGATTATATTCATACTTCAGATAATCCAGCGTTGCCGTCACATTTGCCGGTGACAGACGATTAAGCTGCGCCAAAAAAGGATGCGCATACAGATAATTAATGAACGCCGTCGCGCCTTGTAACGTAGCATAACGTTGCTGGGTAATTTTTTTATTACCGGTGAGATTACACACCGCCATAGCATAATCGCGGGTAGAAAAAGTACGCCAGACATTGTTACGGATACCGCCGCTTAAAAACAGGCGTGGCGGAATATCTTTTTGCAGCGGCGTCGTACCGCGTTCTTTGACAAATGAAATATGGCAACGGCCCTGATGGACATGCGGCATATTCGCCATCATGCATCCCCCCAGAATAAAGCATTCATGATCGAGGTAATGCTGAACGTTTAAGGAGCGTTCGTCCGTCAGCATCCGTACCAGTTCAAAATGGCGGTAGGCAGGCAACACCGGCTTTACGATCATTCCGGAGTCATTCTTATATAACGAGGCCGGACCGTAATCGATATCAAATAAAGTTTCGCGGCGCGCTGTAATCGCTTCCTTACGTTGCACCATATGCGCCAGCGTTCCCGGAGGTAGCCGTTCTTCATAATACGACTGATACTGCCAGGCTTTATCCAGCGGCTGTGCTGAATAATTTGACGAAATCGCCACCACCCTTCCGCTTTGTTCTTCTGCCGTCACCAGAACATACAGGCTGCTGTCTCCACCGTTATAGTTCACCCGGAAAGCGCGGGTGCTGAGTGCGATATCGAAGGCCGGAAACTGCTGGCATCGCTCGGCAAGGTTTGCATTACGGGATAGTTTAAACAGCGCCCGGTTAAGGCCTGTGCTGTCTAATTTCAGCTGTGAGCGGATCCCGGCAAGCGACGTCCCTTCCTCAATTAGGGTTGCCAGCTCGTCCTGTCGGCAATCGCTTTTTGCCTTTTCGGGGACGATGAACGTTTTCCGACACTGACTACACGCCATGCGGTGTTCGCCCTGAGTCGAGAAGCCGTATTTCTTTAATGAGGTGCTGCCGCAGGCAGGACACTGTTTGACCAGGCCTTTCCATCCCCGGTTTACCGTGTGGCGAAAAAG
Organism: Salmonella sp. NW1250; assembly: GCF_051812965.1. Taxonomy (NCBI): domain Bacteria; kingdom Pseudomonadati; phylum Pseudomonadota; class Gammaproteobacteria; order Enterobacterales; family Enterobacteriaceae; genus Salmonella; species Salmonella sp. NW1250. The sequence continues at coordinate 19,363 of NZ_JAMNDD010000006.1, forward strand.
ATTTAACGCCCCAGCGGAAATAACAGGAAACAGGAAACCACATTCCCGACAAAGAACATCTTTTCCCTGGCGGACATAATCCGGACTGTTCAACACGCCCAGATTTTTACATCCCGGCGTTTTACAGCAGTCCACATTAATATTGGCAAACATGCGTTCCTCCTTGAGCATTACTTAAAAAAAACAGACCGGATCTCCGCCGGTGACAGGTTATTTACGTAAAGGGTTTTCATCGCTTTCATCATTGGCGCGGTATGAGAGAAAAAGCACTGATAGCCGGCACAAAGATAGTTTTGCTTCATCGGTCCGCAAGCCGAAGGCAAAAAGCGGTGTTTAGGGCAACCGCCATAACAGGCGAATTGCCACGGGCAGGTATGGCATTCCTGCGCCATCGTGCGGCTTTTATCGAGACCAAACTGCTGGTTTTGCGCGCTATTATTCATCTGACGCAGCGGCGTGTCGTTAATATTGCCGAGCTTATATTGCGGGTAAACGAAATGATCGCAGTTATACACATCGCCATTCATTTCCATTGCAAAAGCGCTACCGCAAACGGGCGCAAAAACGCAAACCTGAGGGGGGAGTCCACACCATGCCGCCAGCGTTTGTTCAAAGAGTTGAATGCCGATATCACCAATATCTTCGCGGATCCAGATATCAAAAATGGCATTCAGGAACTTTCCAAACTGTAATCCGTCCACTGACCAGGGGGTTACTGCGGTTTGCTCGTCCTGCGGATGCGCCAGCATTCCGTCTTTATTTGCCGCTCTTTCCACTAGCGGAATAAACTGCATATAGCGGCTGCCGATAGATTTCAGATACGCATAAACCCGCTGCGGGTGCAGCATATTGCTCTGACTCACCACCGTGAGAGTATTAAATTCAACGCCATGACTCGCCAGGCATTTTATCGCCTGTTCAACTTTATGATGGGTAGGTTGCCCTGCGCGAGTTACTCGCCATTCGTCGTGCAGCGCCGCATCGCCATCAATCGAAATACCAACCAGAAAGTCATGCGCCCTGAAGAATCTCGCCCATTCATCATCAATCAGAATGCCATTGGTCTGAAAAGTATTAACGATGGCTTTTCCATTAGCATAACGTTGCTGGAGCGCTACAGCCTGGCGGTAAAATGGCAGCCCCATCAGCGTCGGTTCCCCACCCTGCCACGCAAAAATCACTTCATCCACGTCCTGCGCCGCAATATGCTGTTGCACAAACAACGCCAGCGTTTCTTCCGTCATCTTGTAATGGTTTTTTCTATCGGGATAGAGCATTTCCTTTTCCAGATAGAAGCAATATTTACAATCAAGATTACACACCGACCCGGTCGGTTTGATCATTACCTGACAGCTTTTCCGTTGCATATTTTCCGTATCCCTAAAATAAAAGAACCTGACTCAGCACGAGGGCGCTGAATCAGGCGGGCAGAGCCCTAAGTGGCATACTTAATTTTTTATAATTATCCTTTTAGCCCCAGGTCACCGGCGTTGGTTTGTCGCCACGGGCTTTCATTAACGAGTCGTTATCGATGTCCTGTTTCATTTTCAGGAACTTGCCATACAGCTGTTTTTCAATTTCAGGCTGTTTGCCAATTTGGTTCAGCGTTTCGAACCGATCTTTTTTCAGGTTATAGAGGTATTTAGGTTTATTTTCACGATCGATGATCATTTTCCAGTCACCGTCGCGGATCGCCCATTCATCGGTCGGATCATCCTGGAACGGCATATCAATACCGAAGATCAGCGGCTTATTACGTTTTAACGTTTTCTGCTCCAACAGCGGAACCAGCGATTGCCCGTCGTATGTACGATCAGTAGGCAGTTTGAAATCCATCATGTTCGCCAGCGTCGGCATCCAGTCCAGACCATACACAGGCGTATCGGTAACGACGCCCTGTGGAATGTGTTTACCGTATTTGATAATTGCCGGAACGCGAATACCGCCTTCCCACAGGTTATCTTTACGTCCGCGCAGACCGTCAGTCTCGCCTGCGAGGTTCAGCTCGTAGACTTTACGCGCTTCACGCGTCACCGGGCCGTTATCACTGGTGAAGATGACAATGGTATTATCTTCTTCCCCCATCGCTTTAATTTTATCCAGTACTTTACCGACTTGCGCATCCATATAGCTGATATTGGCGTAATATTCACCGGTACCGCGCCACGGTTTATCCGCCCAGTCGCCGTAGAACAGATCGGGATGCTGCTTCTGGTATTCGCTCATGTATTGTGAATACATATCGAGGTATTTTTTCGGCGAGGCCAGTGGGCTGTGAACTTCCGTAAAGGCAACGTATAAGAAGAACGGTTTGTCGTCTTTCTTGTTATCTAGCCAGTTCACCACTTCAGAACTGACAAATTCGCCGCTGATGCTATCGGCACGATCAATATGTTTGCCGTTACGCATCCAGCCGGTTGGGTGGACGACGCCGTAACGCGGGCGCTCTTTGGCATTATCCAGCGTAGCATCGGTCACAAAGCCAGCCGGGTTCACCAGCGAGTAATCAAAACCTAACTCTTTCGGCTGCGGCTGATCGGTACGATCGCCCCCGGCGTTGAGATGCAGTTTACCCATCATCGCGGTATCGTAACCCTGCTGTTTCAGCAGATTGGCTATGGTCAATTCGTTACGTCCAATAGAAACATTAGTACCTTCAGGGATCCAGGAGCGTACACCGGTGCGGAAGGGCATACGGCCTGTTAACATCCCGGCGCGGGAAGGAGAACACAAAGGAGCCGGCGCATAGTATTCAGTGAATTTGACCCCTTCTTTCGCCAGGCGGTCAATATTCGGGGTTTTCACTATCTGGTGACCGTAAGTCGCCAAATCACCATAGCCAAGATCATCTGCCACAATAAAAACTAAGTTCGGGCGTTTTTCGGCAGCCGCGTGCACGACAGATAACGTACTTGTCGCACAAAGCGCCAGTCCAATCATGCTGGCAATGACTGTTTTTTTCATTTCAACTCCTTTGATTTTATTTAAAATGAATATCCGACCATATAAATCATCTGGTCTCCATATCCGTCATAACCTAGTTTGTTCGCGAAATAACGATATGTCACAGTAGCTTTCCAGCGGGGATAAAATTTCCATGCCAGTGTTAATCCACCATTTAATCCATTTCGACCGAATTGCTGCTCCGTATAAGCGTCATTTCTATCTAGTTCGATTTCATTCCAGTCAGATAAAACAAAATCTTCACCAAATAAATTAAAATTATAGGCTGCAGTCCAGCCAATAACATAGCCATTCCAGCCGCTTGTCTGCCCATATTTCTGCGAGACATAATCACCAGATTGATTATGCAGACCAATATAGGGTTTGAAGAACCCCCAACTCCCGCTCCAACCTAAATACCCCGCTCCATAAAACATATCGAGGTCATCGCCCCATGAGTTATCCCATTGACCATATATCTTACCGAAGAAAGTATAATCTGAATCAAAGAGTCGTACATGAGTCATGGCAGAAACAGTATGATTTCTTCCAGCAACAGCGTGATTTAACACGTTGCTTTCAATAAATGAATAGAATTCTGCCTCTTTGAAATTGACACCAAAGTCAGCAGTTACTTTCCACACCTCCCCACGATGTACATTGACGAATCCACTATTCCAGTCAGCATAACCGGCATTAATTGATCCAAATGAATTCTTATATTCCAGTGCATGTACAGAATGGCTAAAAACAGTAGATATTGTAAGTAAGAGACTAAATAATACTGTTCGCTTTATCAGAGACATTGAATATATTTCCCATAGTTATATTTTATTCATCAATGAATATGTTTTACTCCGGTGTCGAAGTTTAACCAAATCTAGTTATAGAATAGTGATATAAATCTCACATCACGCAGGATAAAAGTATTTAAAAATAATGTGTCGAGAAATGTTTTTTTATAAAAAATAACTCAATGTTTATTATTAAATCAGCACTTCATCTTTTTAGGTCATACCGCAGATTTAGTGTTGTACTAAGCTTTACCTTTTGGATAACTGATAGCAAAGATTGATGTGATTTGCCCCGCTGTTCCGTAACGCAGGGGGTGATCCGAAACGGTCATTTCCCCCTCAGGAGTGCAACTCTATCGCTGTAAGCAATACCTGAAAACCTGCCAGCACAGCCATCACAACAACGGTGCCCTCCATCACACCATTATTGATATGACGATGATTACCTGCTCGGCGATGTTCTGAGTATGTATCCTTTTACTAACGACGTAATGAACGTGGAAATTAGCGGTAAAGATCTGAAGGCGATGATGTCTCAGGCAGCCGATCCGAAGAACGGCATGCTGCATGTGTCGAAAACGGCCAAATTCAAACACTACAACACAAAACCGCTGGGACAGCGTATTGTCGAATTTGATATCAAAGGTAAACAGGTCGCAGACAAGATATTCAGTACCGTCGCGCTGACTCCTTTATCGGTAAAGGCCGTGGCGGATTTGACTTCACGAAAGGTAAAAATGTCAAAGACATTAAAGGGCTGTAAACCTCGCAGGCAATTGCTGATTATATGGAACATATCAATAACATCGTTCCGGATCACACCATGCGTGTTGACGACATCAGTAAATAAAACAACTCTCATGCGGTCGTTACCCGGTGGCGGCAGATTGATATTATCTTCGCGGAAACGGTAATTACCGTTGTCAAAAACCAGAAACTCCACGATACCCGGTTCGCTGCTTTCAACTCAGACACCAGGATAAAGGCTTAACGGCGCGGTGCCATAAGGATTAAGGTAATAACGGCATGTGTATATGTATTGTCATCACGAATTTGGTCGAGGAGCTGTTGGTATATGGCGTTATGGTTTTGCACCATCGCGTTATCGGTATCAATTTTCTGATTCATCGGCGCTCTTGGTGCAGGCATGGCGAGTGAGGACTGTTGGTTTACGTACATAATGCTCTCCAGACTATACGTTATGAGACTTCTGCAATGCAGAGGCAATTTCTCTGCCCGTCCAACGTAATATTCCGAAGATGTTCAGCATAGTTATCATGTATAACGCAATAACAAAAAAAATCATAAAAATATTTTATATCGCCATCAGCTCATAAAATTTCATCCTGAGAAAGCAAGCCATCATCGAATATTTATTTAGTTCTTTTTATCTATATCCTATAGCATCCATAAGACCGACCAACAGGCCGAAATAAACGTTATACCAGGTAACATAAATTACCATTCAAGCACATAAAAAATGCTTAACCTAAAATCATAGCAACACTTAATAAAATTAAAAACAAACAGCAGAAAAATATTATTTTTATGTCCTTTTTTGTAACTAACCGCATTTTCAAATTAATGAATCACAACAGACAATTCTCATCAACTGAATAAAAAATAATGATATACATATTATGTATCGCTCAAAAACATGGTTTGATAATCCTTAAACGACGCGTTATATGTATACCTCATTAAATATTGATAAAACAGAATCAACATGCTTATAGAAAGAACACAAAAACAATAACATTTATTTCACTTAAACAATTTAGCCAATTTAATGACAGTTGATTTTTCAGGCCTGTCGCCCCAACCTATCCTTGCTCATAGCATAGCGGACACGTTGCAACGATGCTGACTATACGGAACAAGTGGGATGTCATGGCCTGAAAGCACAAATGGAGTAATCATGAGACAGCATAAAATAAATAATGAGTTTATTTACAATGAATCATTAAGGGAAATCACGTCCTTGCGCAGCAATGCAGCGTTCAAAATGACATTTATGCGGGCCTGGTGCCTGAGCTATTTAATAGAAAACGCACATCAGGAATTGATTATCCGTGAAGGTGTCGCGTACGCAGTTTGGGGAGAGCGAAGTCAATTTGTTAGCGATGCTAATTTGACGCAACTTCTTTATCTGCTGCGACGAGATTTACAACAAATCGGGCTTTTCGAACTGTTCGTTACGCTCCCCAGGCAGGGGATAAAAATTGATGAAAGATTTATCATTGACGCTGCTGACATACCGCCACAAGCTATTCAATATCATACTCACCGATGTAATAAAATTATATCTATTGGTATTCCCACCCTTTTTTTATTGATGGTACTTTTCTTTTTAGCGCCGTTTATCTGAAGATAAAGTCTGTAGACCGTGTCCCGGGAAGGTGAGAACATTTTTCATAATATCCTCACACGACACTGACGGGACACTACCTGCGGTCTGCTACGCGGTTCAGTCATAGACAATGCGTAGCACTGTTAATTGCTTATCTTCATCCAAATAATCTCGTTTTACCATTGCATGAGGAGATGATATCGGCGTGATAATATTCTCGACAATAATATAACGTTCAACTCCCTCTTTATTATGGCATTGAATTTCTAAGGTTCCCACGTCATTCCAGCAGCCTGCCTCAACAACCGATCCCATAAAATGAATCTGAGCGGTCGGTTTCGCTGTCCCTTCATGAACGATAAAGGAAAGTAAAATCACCGGTATGACGCAACGCATAGACTTCATTTTACTTTCACTCCTGTGCGTTCTCCTCTGAGCGAATATCACCCCTTCGCTTTCTGAATCGCCATTTGCAACATATCCTGAGTCGTGCTTCCCGGGATCACGGTCACCCGTTTTACATCACCGTTTTGCGTCTGAGGCATGACGACAAAAGCAGGCGTGCCGCTAAAGTCCATATGCTGCGCCAGTGCCTGGTTAGTGAGGAGCGCATCATGTACTGCACCGCTGCTTTGCGCTTCTTTTACGGCGGCCAGCTGCGTCGGCGTTAGATAATGTTGCGCCAGGGTGTAGACATCGTGTTCCGTTAACGCGCCTTCCACCTTCCCTGTGGCATAAAGCGCATTATGCCAGTCGAGATATTTCGCCCCGCCCTGTGTAAGCCATACCTGTTCGCCGACTCTTGCCGCCAGTCCGGATACCGGCCAGCGGGAGGAAAAAATAGGAAACTCTTTGAAAATAAACCGAGTATCCGGGTTCGCCTTAATCAGGTTTTCGACCACAGGCGCCATTTTGCTGCACCACGAGCACTGGTAATCAAAGAACATCACCACCGCCGCTTTTGCCTCGTTGGGCCCAACGGAAGGACTGCTGCTACTGAGCAACTCAGCACGATACTGTAATGCCAGTTGAACATACGCCTGTTGTTGCGCAATCTGCTGACGCTGATGCAACGTCTCGCTGGCGGCGACCAAAAATTCCGGATGTTCGGCCAAATACGTTGCCACCACCTCTCCCACTTTATCCGGATGACTGACGATGTAGGCTTCCGCCGTCGGGCCAATTTGCGACGTCGGGGCAGAATCGGCGGCGATTGCCGAGGCGGATACGGCAACGCCTGCCAACGTCAACATCGCCAGTCGGGAAAGTTTTAACGCGTGATAATACATAATAAAAGTCTCGTTCGATAAGATCGGAAAGCCTCCCGCTATCGGGAGACGCCTGAAAAATAGGTTAATGAATACGCGTCAGATCCACGGTTTGCGCTGGCATTACCCGCCCATAGTCATTAATACTTTGCCAGCGCACAGTGCAGCGAACCGTGTGCCGGCACCAGTCCGTTTGACGCGTTGCAAAGGGAGCCACAACCCCGGCGTTGTCCTGGGCGCGCTCGTTAGCGCGTAATAAAAAGAGCGTAACGTAATAGGGTGTCGGATTGCGTGCCGTCGCGCCATCGGGGGTAAGCGACCAGATCAGATGCCGGTAGGCCTGCTGCGGATTGCCGGCGAGTCCCTCAGGGCGATAGAGCAATTTTAAAGCCGAACGAAACGCCATTTGTACACGGTTCGCTTCCGGTTTACCGGAGGGAATAGCGGCGATACTCAAGGTAAACAGACTTTCCCTGTCGGCGGGTAGCGGTCCGCCGGTATAAACCACCCGCATTGAGTTTTCCTGGCGCGCTGAAAGCATAAATAATGGCGGCGTGACCACGAAGGGCGTGATATTCCCTTCGTTTTTGGTTCCAGGCCAGCGGCCACCAGGTAAAATATGCGTATCAATTAACCAGGACGCTTCTGAATGGTTACTTACCGGTACGCTTAATGCCGGGGCGCCCGCATGATAGATAAAGCGAGTACCGCCAATTACCACGCCAGCCTGCGCCCATGATATGGGAAGCAAGCACCAATATATCGCGCAGCGTAAAAAGAACTTATTCATAGGCAAGAATGAAGGTTGCGGAGGCATTGGCGTCCCCGGGCGTTACCGCGCCGCCATCAGCAAGATAACGCGCGTAAAATTGCAGATGCGCCGACGCCTGGCCCGGACTGAGCGTCACCACATCACTCTCCTGCCCCAGTGGGATTAAGGTTTTATTTTGATCATAAAGCGCAATCCCAATGCCTGAAGCGTCGCTTTCCCCTGCGGTAAGCGCCAATAAATCCGTATTACGACTGTCCGCCGCACCGCTAAAACTGACCGTTACGCCGCTGGCAGTGCTGCCGCAGTTCTGTAAATCGATAGCAAAAGGTTGCCATGCGGAACCGTCGCCTGCGCGATAAAACTGCCGTTGAGAAACCGCGCCCATCGCCACGTTAATATTTTCCGAGCCTGGAGAGAGCGAACACGTATTGTCCGTGATGGTTCCGGAGACATAGACCCGGCCATCGTGCGCCTGGACGCCGGATGCCGCCAGCAGCATCCCGATGCCGTACAGGATATCGTTACGCATAATTACGATGGCTCCTCATTCATACTGCATATCGAAATACATGACCGCCGTCGCGTTCCCGGACGTGACCGTCGGCCGGGTCGATTTATAGCGAATATAAAAAGACAGCGTGTTGCGTCCGGCTTTCAACGGATAGACCACCGAGTCGGCATTATTGATACTGATGGTATCCTGATCATCATTCAGAATTTCCACCCCAACCCCGCTTGCTAACATGTTTCCGCTTCCCATCCCGGTATCGGTTATCGCCAGTAGCGCGGGATTGTCCGGATCGGGTTCGCCGGTAAACCAGATCTTCGCCCCGGCAATTCCTCGGGAACAATTTTTGAGGTTGATATTAAAGGGCTTAAATTTTGTCGTTGTTCCTGTCGAAGGAAAATCGCCAACTGCAAACTGCCCTAAATCAATACTTTGACTGAGGCTGGAGATATCTATGTCGCAGGTTTGCGCCACAATAGTGCCGGTAAATTCGAGGTTATAAGCGAGGTCGTCAGCGCTGGCATTGATTTGTGGACACAGGATTAGTCCCATGGCAAAAAGAGCGCAGTGTGATCTGTTCATTTAGTCAAAGTCCACTCGCAGGCTGGCCAGTGCGGTAAACGCCCCTTCCGCAGGCGTTTCGCCTGTTGTACTTACCGGGTAGGCTTGCAATGTGATGTTAGCGCGTCCGGCACTATCGGTGATAAAAGGCGCGACGCTCTGTGCATCATTGGGGATAAGCGCGTTTCCTTCATCGGTTTCGACCACTACGCCGACATCGGCATTATCCGAAGCGATAGCCTGGGGAACGTGGCTATCCGGCGTAGCGATAAGACGCATCGTTAAATTGACCTGCGAATCCAGACCGCTGCACTTTACCGGTACGCTGAATTTTTTCGCTCGTACCCCCTCCGGCTTTTGGCCTGCATGGTTGAAATTGCCGCTGTATAATGCGCCGAAATTCACCAGAATCGTTTGTCCGGCGTTGATTTCGCAGCTTTGCGGTACGGTCACCGTTCCACTATAAAGAATGCTGTACACGACATCTGTCAGCGGATCGCCTGCGGCGGTCATGACATAAACATTGAACATAGTCTTAGGACTAATATTCACCGTGCCGACGAACGGTTTAACAATTTTGAGCTGAAACTCCAGATTTGAGTCACGAACGTAAAACGGTTGACCCGCTTTCACATTTTCATCATATCCCATCAGAACGTTGTTCATTGGCGGATAGATATCGCCCGCCGAAGAATCCTCAATTCGCATTCCGCCTTCAAGGTAGTCCGGGTCCAGCTTTAAATATTTCCAGTTACCGCTCGTTTCTACGACCGGATATGGCGACACATAGGAGCGATAAGTCTGGCTATAGGTCGCCGCGCCGGCGGGACACACCGCCTGTACATTAACTTCCTGGCTTTTTTCCAGTTGAACCGTCTTTCCCACCTGGTTTTGTTCTGCCGTCAGAGTGGTCGTTAAATCGTAATTAATACTGGAAGGTACACCGTTAACGTTTTTACACACGTCTGCGAAGGCGTACTGCGATACGACACTTCCCGCCAGCAGAGCAAATAAAAGAGGTATTTTCATTTAATGACACTCCGCATGTTGTCGACTCAGAATCTGACGGGAGGAAGAGAGATGATAGGACGCGACGCACTGTTGATCCGGCAGGTTCCCCCAGCGAACGTGCAGAACGCCTTGCGCTGACAACCCGGAAAGATAGACTTCCCCGGCCTCGTCAACAATCGCCTCCGCATGACGATCATTCACCGTCACCGTTGCGCCAAAGGGTACAGGCTTACCGTTATGATTCAGCGTTACCAGGGCACGCGCGCCGACCCGCGCTTTAAAGCTGGCCAGAACCAGCGCGCCTTCGGTCGGCACAACGCGAGTCACCGCGTCATCAATATCGACATCATCCGCCATGGCGTTAACGTCCAGCGCCATACGGTTTTGGCGATATGTCGTCGCATACGGCACCACCGCATAGCCACGCGCGTCTGTATGAATACCCGGCTGGTCGACAACGCCGACGTTGGCTGCGCCCGGCGCGGCAATCAAAATATTGGTATTGCCCAACGGCTGGCTTAGCGTCACTCCATGCGCGTGCGCCACCAGGCCGCCGCTCAGGCCATAGTTCACCTGCTGGTAATCACCGTTATCGCTAACGTTATAGCCAATGTTGGCGTTGCCTTTCGCGCCATCGTATTCCAGGCTGGCGGCGCCGCTTTCGCCAATACCGTGATTCTGATAGCCTTGCTGTATGTTGTAACTAAGATTGTTTTCGTCCAGCAGTGTGCCGCTAAGGCCCGCATTCTGCGTAACGTTATGCTGTTTGTCCGTACTGGTGCTAAAGGTAGCGTAAACATTGTGATGGCGCGTGACCTCATCATCGTGTTGCAGCCATTGACTTAGCGGCACCGAGATATTCAGCGCGAAAATTTGATCGCGCTCCGCATCGCCTGCGGATTTGTTATTGTTGTAAGAAACGCTCCATGCAATCCCCGCCAGCGTATCGCTGTATCCCACCTGCAACAAAGAATCCTTTTCATCAGTGTGCCAGTAACTTTGCTGACTGCCGGTAATAAAAAGCGATCCCAACCCGCCTAGCTGTTGATTGATATCGAGTTGTACTTTCCCCCTCCTGGTGTAATAAAGATTGTAGTAATCCGCCCATTCCGGCCTGCTTTTATCGCTGTCAGTCCGACTGTCATCGTCATAGCCGCTCATCCGTTTCCACGTGGTATCATCCAGCGTGTAAAAGCCCGAGGTTGAATAGCGATAGCCCATAAGCTGTAAATTGGTTCCTGACTGTGCAAGCGATTTGGCATACAGGAAACGCAGCGATTGCCCCTGGTAGGTGTTATTATCCGCCAGCGTACTGGTAGCCTGGGTGACATCCAGCGACACCGCGCCCCAGTCGCCCAGATTTGCGCCGCTGCCGATCGCCAGCGCGTGATAATGACTGGAAAGTTGTGTTCCGCCATACAGCGTAAAACCATGCGGTAACCCCCATATCAAGGTCGCCTGACTGAATTTCACCTTCTCTTTTTGACTACTATCGCTGCGATACTCCGCCACCGTCGCCGCATACTTCAACCGCCCTTCTCGTTGTAGAATCGGCACGGCGGAATAGGGCACGTTATAGCGATTAATAGAACCGTCGGACTCTTTGACTTCCACAGTCAAATCGCCGCTGGCGGCGGTAGGATAGAGATCATTAATAGTAAATGCCCCGGGCGGCACATAGCGCTGATTGATGATGTAGCCGTTTTGCCGAATGGTCACTTGCGCGTTGCTTCTGGCAATGCCGTGAATGGTCGGCGCGAAGCCCTTCATGCTGTCTGGCAACATATTGTCGTCAGACGCCAGTTGTAGCCCGCGAAAAGGAAGGCTGTCGAATAATGCGGAGGGGGTATAACTATCGCCTGCCGTCAGTTCTCCCTGCCAAAAGACCACATCACGTTCCAGATAAGTACTGATGTGCTGCCAGTCGCTGTCGCTATTCTGATCGCCGCTATTCGCGTTCCATGTGGAGTAGTCGCGTAACCGCCAGGCCCCCAGATTAAGGCCGCTATTCAATCCAAGAAAATAGCTGTTCTCCGCACTGCCGCCTGGGCTCCGATCCTGACTATTCGCGCCGGTAAAGGTGTAATTCAATAGCAACGCGTTAATACCTTCATCCCAGTATTGCGGTGGGATATAGCCTCTGGCGCTGGCAACCATCGCCGCCTGCGGGATGCTAATGTCGAGACGTTGCTGCGCAAAATCAAAGCGGGTCCGGGCGGCCGGTATCGCACTGGCGAGATCCGGGCAACTTCCCGCCGCCGCCTTCGCCAACAGTGGAAACGCCCCGGTGTTTACCCCCATATTTTTAAGCATTTCAGGCGTCAGGCAGGCGCGTAATCCGCTGTCATCGGTGGGCGCGCTTTTTCCCGTCGTTTTCACCGCCTGGAAGGCAATGTCTCTGGTCGCGAGAAACGTATTGTTCAGGTAAACGTCAACGCGATACATCCCTGCCGCCTGGGCATTACGGGAAAAGGTCGATAGGTCGGCCACCGCAGACGGGTCGTCAGACAGAAATGCCGGGTTGAAATAGTTTTCCGCCCACCCCGGCGCAGGCGCCAGTGCGATAGCCAACGCCAGCGGGGTTAATACGGGTTTAGCTACGCTGGAGTAATATCGCGTCATGAAAAGCTGATTACGCATAACATCATGAAGCTGGACAAACGCGTGCTGGCGTCGTTGCGCCAAAATCGTTTACCGTGCGCAAAGATACCTGGCCGGGCGTCGCCGGGAGAGTGATCGCGCCTTTCGGCGGTACCATAGTATTCGGCAGTTTTTTCCCCGCGCTGTACAGTTCAACCATCGAAACGTAGTACGGCGAAGGGTTAGTAATCGTTAGCTGGCCGCGCTCGTTACGGCAGCGAAGCGTCGACGGGGCATGAGCTGGCGCCTCCGCCAGATTTTTCGGGCGAATAAATAGCTTAATCACGCTTTGCGTCGCAATTTGCAGGGAGTTGCCGGTCAATTTATTTTTATCGACAGAGGGTATCGCTTTACTGTTTAAATAAAATACGCTTTCGCGATCGGTCGGTAATGACGGCCCGACATACATAATACGTAATATATTTTCTTTTTTAGGCTGGATCACAAAGAGAGGCGGCGTAATGATAAAATCCGTCGAGCGTGAACCATCGGCATTGGCGACCCATGACTGAATTAAAAAAACATTGCTGGCAGAAGAATTAATAATCGGCAAGGAGGTTTGCTTACTTCCCTGCGGATAAATCACCCTGGTCGCGCCCAGCGCAATGCCTCCCGCCTGCGCGGCAAACGACAGGCCGGCCGCCGACAGCAGTAGCAATAATCGAAGGAAAATCGGTAAGTTTTTTTTCATCTGCGTAATATCCTGATGCCGTCGGTTTGTTACGCGCAGTGACGCGCGTAACGCCCCTTTCTCGCCTCCCAACAGACGAGAAAAAAATCCCGATAAGGAATCAGGAATAAACCATGCTAAATGTCGCCGTCGCGGTAACATTACCGGCAGTCGCCGTACCGGTAGCGATATAATCCACGCTAAGCGGAATAACGTTTTCGCCATCGTTCAAGGTAACAGTACTGGACGATTCACCGATATTCAGCGCCTGGCCATCTGGTCCATAAAGTTGTAATGCCACATTCGTCGCCGAACCTGCCCCAGCGGTATTCGCCAGCGACCCCGGCTGGTTTGCGTCCTGTTGGCCATTAAAAATCACCGCCGCATTCTGGCTGGTCTGAGTATCGCAGTCTTCCAGTTTAATGGTGAAATCTTCTTTTTGATTCGCCACCATACCGGCCTCGGTTAATTTACTGGCGCGAACCTGGCCTAATGTCACGGTCTGATCGACAGAGTCAGCGGAAACAGAACAGGCGGCGTCAACGACCTGTCCGACAAAATTTACCGTACCGCCAGTGACGGTTGTAGTATCCGCTTGCGCGGTGGACAACATTCCGCCAAAGGCAATTGCAGAGACCATTAATGCTAGTACAGGCTTTTTCATTCAAGCTCCTTTTAAATATAAAAATGAGGGTAATCAGATTTTTTAACGAAACGGCTGCTGATATTTCTTCACAGCAATATCACGACTTTTTCTTATGCGAAAAAAAGTGTCTTCTTGTTCTGATATAAATGTCAGAGGCAATAAAACAGCCACTCAACGTCGTGAGTTAATCTTTACGTTATAATGAGATAACGATGTTATTAATTATTAGCAAGCCAACGGCAAGTTGCAATCATCGACATTTGGTTTTATAGGACCAGACATAACTTCTTGTTTTATATTAACTTTACACCAGTCGTTCGGCCTATCTCCTTTAGCCGTATTGACTTTTTAAAAATAACCTTCATAACAACCTTCAGTAAAACATTCTATTAACGATATCAGGCAAATTCAGTCGAGATATGTAAATATATCGTTGCGGATAGCGCATTAATACGCCACTGGCAGTTTTCCGAGCGCCGTCAGCCGCCCATTATCAATATGGATATACCCGCCTTTTTTTAGTTCAGACAGAATCTTCATGGTCCGACTGCGCGATATCCCGGTACGCCGTTGAATAAAATTCAACACAATAATGCTTTCCCGGTAGGCCTGTGGATAAGCCCATATTTCAGTCAGCAGCGCCCGAACTTTCAGATAAGAATCGACGCCGACTAATTCACGATCGCGCGCGCTCATCACCATCAGACGGTAAGCCAGACAACGGGCCACGTCGTGCCACAAATCGCATTCATCGGCGATTTTTATAAAATCCGGCAGGCGAACAAATCTACCGGTACAAACCGTTTCTGCGAGCAAAAAGTGTTCCGGTCGCGCGGGGACATTATAGGTAGCGCCATAGCTGTCAACCATACCCACGACCGATGGCGCAAACGATGAAGATATATGGAGTCGTTTGTCATTATGACAGAAAGAAACAACGCCTGACTCCAGTAATACAATGTAGTGTTCATCATTTGCCTGTAAATAAAACTCATCGCCGATACCCAGCGTAAACGGTTGGCCAAATGGCAACAAGGCCGAAAATAAGGCATCAATCGCCGCGTGAGGTTTAGCCTGCTGAGAAAAAAGAAAAGAGTGTAATGAATTCTCATTATTATCTTTAGCAAAAGCGTCGTTCATCATTTTTTTTCATTAACGGTTGTCTACTCAATGTAGCGCCACAGTATAACCTCTCAAAAAGTACTTAAATTAATAATAAATAACATCACTATGCAGTATTTCTGTATTCACAACGCACTAATACGCAATATTTTTAAGATTAAGACAATTCTTAATACAAAATGATTACAGAAAATTAATAACGAATTACGCATAAAGAATGAGAGGTCAGGGGGCGCAAGAAAAGAGATTCGAAAGCACGCGCCTTCGAATCTCAAACTAATAGTCCAGATTAATGCAAATAAGCAGTGATATTATCTGAAATAGCGAGGGGCAGCATAATACTCTACCATTTTATCCGCCAGCCAGCCGCCGTCTTCACCGTTAGAATGGATTGTCGTAATACTGATAGTAGAACCACCGCCCCATAAGATCGAAAAGACGTTAAAGTCCGGTAGGTTCAGCGCCTGCATCTGGCCCCAGTCATACCCTTTATCTTTACGTAAAAAGTCGCCGACGGTCGGGACGCCGTAAGTCGCGCTATTTAAGGCCGTATTGAGTAGCTGCAAAGAGAGCGTGTCAGGATCGCTGCCAATACGGGCGTCACCCATAAAAAAGGTTCCGCCGGATGCAAAGTGCGCAGCGCTGATTTTACTGACGCCCTCTTCTACTGTAGGCATATGGCCGCCAGGGATTTGCCACAGCATGGCTGGCGTCAGCAGCGCTTTCGTCACCTGTTTGACCATCGCCAGGTAATTAAGCCAGCATGTCGCATTCCAGCCATAGTGGGCAAGCGCATCAGGACTGAAACAGTCACGCTCAAATTTATCAAACGCAATAAAGTCCGGCGCATATTCTCCGCTATAAACGCCCAGTTCATGAATAAATCCGGCGATCGCCTGCCCTTCAGCTACCGGATCAGCGGTATCGCGCAGCACCCAGTCCGCCGTTCCTGTCGCCCAGACATTCGTCTGCCAGCCAAAAGCCACATCCGGGGCAAACTGACGAACAAGATAGTTCACCGCCTGAATATAGCCGTAAAGATCGTCGCTAAACGTCGGCAACGAAGGCGCGATAAAGCCAGCCATCGCCGGTAATGCTTGTATCGCCGCCGCCAGTTGGGCATTCACCGGCACACTGTTTTTTTGCCGTACTACGGTATAGCCATACGGTCCTTGCTGTAGCGCCCCGAGAAAATCCGGGTTAAGCACAAAGGTGGCCGGGACAGGATGCGTCTCATCTTTGTATGACTGCGCCGCCAGACACTGGGTAATAAAGTTACCAAAATGGTTACGTAGCTTTTGCGCATCCTGTAAATCCGCCAGCGCGCTACCGCCGCTGGCATTCGCGGTATAAATGACCATTACCGGCATGACGCTACGCCCGGCTTCTTTTTCTATCTGGCGCACCAGCGCAACGGTTTTATGGATCGGTAACGTCGCGTAATCCAGAAAACCATCCCCGTTCACGTCAACCTCCGCGGCCGGAACCGGATCGCCGCCGCCGTCAAAACCATCGTATTTAAACAACGCGCTAAACGGTATATCGCGATAAAGAGAAACCGTTTCTGGCGCGTTAACCGTCACGCCGCCATGAGCAAGGTAATCAGGCCAACCTTTTACCTGTAGCGTCACGCCGGGCAGAAACTCCAGCGCCACATGGTTGACCTTTTGCAACAACCGTAGCGGCCCGGCCTGTTCACAACGCCACGGCACACTGTCGATGAAAATGTCGTCCGTCTGAACATCATACAGCCCGGGCGCAAAGCGTAATGCCAACGTCTGCCGATCGCTGCCGCTCTCCAGCATTAATGAGTACTGATATTTACCGCTGCTGAACAGATAACGCTGCGGCGCGACGCCATCGGGCAGGCCCAGTATAGTGGCATCCACCGTCACGAAACTCGCCGTGTCGAGCGCTGACTGTTGGTAAGCGACAGCAACCTCGGCAACCTGCGCCGCAGCAGGGATAAACCCCGTAAGCTGTATGGGGGCCGATATAAAGCGGTTATTAATCATCGCAGGCTGCAGATTGACCGTATAATGATGCCCCGCCAGTAGCCGGGTGATTAACTGCGGTTGGTTGGCGATCAGCGTGACGGTACGCTCATCCGCTTGCGTAGCATCGGCGATTTCAACGGTCAATTTCGCATTACCAAGCGCAGGGGCGTCAATCATCAAACGCGCGCTGGCATAACGGACAATCGGCAGACAGGATACCTGGACCTGCGCGGCGGCATCGCCGGATTGCAGCGTAACGGTAAAAGAGGACTCGACTGGCGCGATTTGCATCTCATCATTCGCCAGTACCGGTACGGTAAGCCGATACGTTCCTGCGCTAAGATCGCTTATTGTCAGAACCTCTCCCCACTCACCGACAAAGCGCCGGGTTTCGCCGGCAGGAAACAGCAGCTCAATTGCCGGTTTGAGCGCCACGGTCTGCGTCATGGCCGGAAAATGAACACAAATTTTTCCCTGACGGGCAGGGTCATGGGCCAACGTCGCGCTCAAATCGCTGATGGCAACTGGCATCTGCGTGGCAGCCAGATAGCACTGTAATTCGGCGGTATCCCCCGCCGCCAGCATCAGCGCGCCGTCATGATTAATGGTGATGGTATTCTTCTCGATGGGCCATCCCCCATCGCTGGCCAGCGTCACGGCCTGATTCCCCAGCATTGTTCCCTGAAACGGACTGTAGGGATCGGGGTGCGCGCTGGCCGTAAAATTCAGTTGAAGCTGATTGAGATCTACCGCCTGAGCGTAGAGGTTGGTCAGCGTAAAGGTGACGCGTTGATACCAACTCGCGGCATTCAACTCGCTAACGTTAAGCGTAAGGCCGCGTTCCTGAAGGTCATTGTCCTTTTCCGGCACATCGGGTTCGGCGGGTTGTTCGTCTGCGGCGGGTATCGCTGGCGTCTCCTGATCGGATGGGGTTTCAGACTCTGCGTCTTCGGATGACGATGACGCCAGCGTCAAGGTGATGGCGGACATTTTTACCGGCACCTGCGTCGCCGCGAGGCTGAAAGAGAGCGTCCCGCGTTCGCCCGGCTGAAGAAGTAATGCATCGCTGTTATTAATGATGATGTTGTTAGTTTCCAGCGTGCCATACGAACTCTCATTCAGCGTAAGCGGCAGGTTCCCTTTGAGCGTACCGCCGCTATTTCCCCATGGATCAATGTGCCCGGAAGCCGTGAATGATATTGCGGCATGGTTCATATCGACCGCATTACCGCTCTCATTGATGAAGGTTAAGGTGATTTTTTGATACCAGCTGTTGACGTCAAATGCGCTGGCATGGATGGAAATGGTCATGGTCTGCTCTTCCTCTGTCCCTGGTGGAGAAAAGCCCCGGTAAACCGGGGCTTGAATCATGAAGCCCAATACATCGTGCTTAATGCCGTGTATTAGTAAGCGCCAAGATCGGTCCATGCACCGCCGACACCGCAGTTCAGGTCAGGCTGGTCGCCCATAGACCACCATTTCACCTGATAGTTATGGCCTTTCCAGCTAACGATTTCGAAAGAACCCCAGTTTGCGCCATAAACGGTAGAAGCATCCCACTGCGCGTAAGGTGACGTTTTGTCATCTGCTGGCGTATCATCCTCAGCCGGCGTGGTATCTTCCTCCTCGTCCGGTACAGGAACGATAATCTCTTCTTCCTCTTCCGGTTCCGGTTGAACCTGAGATAGCGCAGGCACAGCCGTCAGAACAAAGCGCTGCTGAGAGGACGGTTCGTTGTAGCAGTCGCGTACAAACAGGGTGAACTGGAAGGCTGTTTTTTCGCTAACTTCCGGTACCACAACCTCAATGATTTCAGCCGTTTTGTCTGCCACAGTGATTTGAGAAGGCACGCCCCAGCTAAAGGACAGCTCATCGTTATCTTCATCAGAAGAACCTGCGCCAGACAGCTGTACCGTAGATCCGCCTACGACCAGCAGTTCAATCGCTGCTTTCGGCGCGTGGTTGACCTTCTGCGCGTCGTCGCTGTCGCTCTGCTCTTCATCTTTTTCTACATTGATACCTTCAAAGTAGAACGGTTCCATATCGATAACTTCAGATTCGATTTCATAACCCAGACCTTCACGCACGGCGTTAACCAGCACGCCGTTGTCCTGATCGATAGTCCAGGTAAACACGCCGCCCAGGCCCAGTTTCGCTGCATATTCGCCTTTTGCTTTGACAGTACGCGGCGTATCCAGGGATAAAAACAGTTTGGATTCCGGGCTATACAGGTAGTCAGCGTCAGCGATCTGGTCGGTGTAAACGTTGAAACCGTTACGGCCTTTCTGGTTTTCCAGATCCAGGTAGCTATAAATGACGTCATACCATTCGCTGGTGCCGGATTCGAAGGAACCGGTAGTAGGGCCTGAACCTGGGTTGTAAGAACCTTTCAGCGGCGACAGGGATTCAATTTCTACCTGACGAGCGTTACGGGTATAGCCGGCATAACCGATGTTGATACGGTCAGCGGAGAAACCTTCCGCCAGCAGGTGATCAACGATAGTTTCGACAGCCCAGCCGCCCTCTTCCAGCGCTTTGCGGTTGGTGTGGTGGCCCAGCGTTTCCGCCCACGGCGTACCGAAGAAGTCATAGGTCATCAGGTTGATGCCATACAGGCCAGCAGCCATCAGATCTTTTACTTTCGCATAGTCAAAAATAGTAGTGACAGCAGAAGCGGCAATAGAGATCTTCACATTGCTCAGACCCGCGGAATCCAGCTGTTTACGCAGTTCGGCAATCAGCAGCGCGTAGTTAGCGCCATCTTCCGGACCAAACGGGTTGCCCGCCCCTTCATCGTTCGGGTATTCCCAGTCAATATCCACTTCGCTGAACATCGGGAACTGTTTGAACAGTTTCACCACGCCTTTGGCGAAGATTTTACGAGAAGAGTCAGAAGCGGCGGTTTCGTGGAACCCGTTACTCATGCTCCAGCCGCCGATACTCATGGAGAGCGCCAGCGTGTGGCCTGCGGCTTTCGCTTTTGCCTGCATATCACGCAGCGCGCCCAGCATACCTTTGGCGTTAGCCTGGGTCACGGTTTTCGGATCAACATCCCAGCCGCTGGTTTCAAAACCCAGGTTGATATAAGACTGGAAATCACCCCACGGATCGAGGAAGGTCGGTTCATATTTCACTTTGCCGCACTGTGCTGCCGCTTCTGCTACGACGTCGCGGTCTTCTTTATCAATTTTTCTGAAACCGGTGATGCCAACAAAGCCGAAAATCAGTTTGTCATAAGCCGTCGGTGAAACGTTGGTTAAATCATAACCACGGCCTGGTTGGGACATATTGCCTTGCAGACGGCTGTCATACTGTGACCAGTCGGTGTAATAACCGAATACCTTCGGTTTAGTCGTGGAATTTTTATATTTATTGTATACCGGTTTCGCAACACGAGCGGAAGTATAGCTTATTTTATCATCGCTTGTTGCAGGGTCAAAACCATTCGCTGCATGAGTAGTTTCAGTAATTGTATCGCCTTGAATCAGTTTGCTTGTAGCCATTTTCAAATTTCCTTTTACGTTTCAAAATTGTCGCAGCTCGTTCTGCGGGGTCCATAATCGTTACAGGCATAAAAAATAGCTAATCACAAAACATCATCTTTTTAGATGATATAAAAATCATAAAAATGAGGTTAACAACACCGTCTATCGAAGAGAAAACAATACCTTTCAGCGCCCGCTTACTCCGTTCTGGTGAGAGCATAGTAAATCTCATTTATCATGTAATTAAATATCATTTAATTTCAATGAAATAATGTGATTACACTCGCTATAGACAATGACAATACAATAAAACCAGTGACATTTATTGGATTAAGACATTTCTCATACAATATAGTCACCACAGACAACCAGGATGTACATTTCTAAAGGAAGACGTTATGAAAACTTATATCATTAATAGCAACTGCATTTACAATGAAGGTAAATATGAACTGAGGACGGTCTCAAATTCACAGGTTATTAAAATGA
The DNA here is from genome assembly GCF_051812965.1 of Salmonella sp. NW1250. NCBI lineage: Bacteria > Pseudomonadati > Pseudomonadota > Gammaproteobacteria > Enterobacterales > Enterobacteriaceae > Salmonella > Salmonella sp. NW1250. Next base: position 40,619 of record NZ_JAMNDD010000006.1, read on the forward strand.
CTGCGATGAGGGCCAAATGTCTCAGTTTCATCATCGAGAATGCTCATCTGGAGATTATCGAGCGACAAAAAATAACCACTGCGTTATGGGGAAGTCGAAGCCACTATGTTAATGATGCAAATCTAACGCAGATTCTCTATTTAATCAGACGTGACCTTAAAGCGCTTGGTATTAACGATCTTTTTATTACCATTCCAAGACAAGGTCTCAAAGTGAATAGTGATATCGCCATTATCGCGACGGATAGCGAAACAAAGGGAAGAAAAAAACAGATTGTACGGCAAACCATCGCCGCCCTGACGACCGTATTTTCAGTAACGTTAGGTTCTCTCATGTATCTGCATATTCACTAAGCGAAGGAAAGGGAAGATGAATCCAATTATAGATGGAATTATTGCGCTTGAAGGCGGTTACGTATTTAACCCTAAAGATAAAGGCGGCGCCACCCATTGGGGCATTACCGAAGCCACGGCGCGAGCGCATGGCTATGCTGGCGATATGCGGGATCTGACCCACGCTGAAGCCTACGCGATTCTCGAAGAGGATTACTGGATAAAACCAGGCTTTGACGTCATCTCGACGCTATCGTGGCCAGTCTCCTTCGAGCTGTGCGATGCGGCAGTCAACATAGGCGCTTACCACCCCAGCGCGTGGCTGCAACGCTGGTTGAACGTCTTTAATCACGAAGGTAAACGCTACCCGGATATTCATGTGGATGGCAATATTGGCCCGCGGACGCTTGCCGCTCTCGAACATTATTTGGCCTGGCGAGGCCAGGAAGGGGAAGCCGTTTTGGTGAAAGCCCTCAATTGCAGTCAGGGCACGTACTACTTAAACGTTGCTGAAAAAAACCACAATAACGAACAATTTATTTATGGCTGGATCAAGAATAGAGTGACCTAGACCCGGCTGAAAAAAGACGCGTAAAAGGCTCACGGATGAGCCTGATACTGCGAATGATAATTAATCTGAATTATTTCCTTCGATAATTTTTTTAATCCGCCGCCCAAGAATTTTTAAGATCGGACTCGCGAAAACACCGCCTAAGCCTGCCGCCAACAGAACAATGTTGAAACTGCATTCTTTTTCGATTGCAATCGCGCTTAACAAGAAACTGGTGAAGCAGGAAATCACGATCTGCGTTAAGCAATATTTAATACTTTCATGAGAACTATTATATTCTGTCTTATCTTTGCGTAAAAGATAGCTGACAAAGCCTCCCCACGCGCCAATCGAAATAATAGTGAGTAAGATCTCTAGCTCCAATAGCACAACTTCCGTTGTCGACACATGGTTAGGAATAGACATTTTAACACCCCGAAATCATTATAAATGAATAATTAACACAAGGAGTGTAAGCGCCCTGTCAGAAGGGTAAAAATCAAAGCACATCATTTAAAACCATATTAAATCAAAGCGTAAAAATGAGGTGTATTAGCGACGGAAGGAGGAAAGCGTTTGTAACATACTTACCATCTCATTAATCGTCGATATATTTCTACTATTTTTATTCCAGGATGCATAGACCTGAACTGACTTCAAAGCCAGTTCGGGCGGAGGCTGAATAAACTTAATGTCATATTTACGATGATTTTTATAAAAAAGCGCTAATTTCAAAGGCATCAATGCAATCAATGAGGTTCGTTCGATCATGCTCATCAAACCGTTAAGCGAATCACTGCGATAGCCGACAATACGCCTGCCAGTATAGTAAAGCTCATCCTTAAATAAATCGCTATCATGATATATCACTGAAGCCCCCATCCCCGGCTGATATAACGCATGACGCGAAGAATAAAAATGATGTAGCGACAGTTGTGAGAGGGTACTCAGCATGTGTTTACTGCTACAGATACAAACAAATGATTTAAAACTATCAATAATTTGATTCTCTATGCCGGACTCCAGCAAAGGTTCGGCACTAATCAACAGATCGCCTTGCGCAGTAAACAGAAGTTCGCTGATATGCTCCCGACTCATATTTCTGACAGTGAAATGATTTATCAAAATACGGTCAAATATATCGCTGTTATAGAGCTGAGAAAGATAATAGCTTTCAACAATATCACTGCCTAATAACGTTATCTGGAACACTTCATCTTTTTTGCTATTACAGAGAAATGTGTCATCCACCAGTTTCATCACCTGACTGAAATTTTGGTGAATGTCGACAGCCTTAGCTGTGGGGATGAGCCCGCCTTTCCCTCTGCTAAACAGTTCTTCCGGGTAATAACTCTGCAGGCGCTTTAACGCCAGAGAAACGGCAGCCGGTGTAATGCCTAACTTTTTTGCCGCCATAGCCGCATTTCCTGACAAAATAACAGCGTCAAGAATTTTGATCAAATTATAATCAAAGCTCTTGTTGGCACCTTTCGATCCCATTCGCTGTCTGCCTCCGGAAACTAAAAAAAGCAATATAGATAATACTCAAGATAAATCAATTCACAGCATCTAAAAAAGCAATCATTAATGTCATCACATCACGTTTTTTTAAAGAATAAGCGTATACAAAACTGCTGATTAACATCAATTTGTTTATCAGTAAAAACAAAATATCAACAAATGAGAGGATACGATGCGTTTAACAGAAGCCTGGGCGCGTACAGGCAGAAAAAAGCCCGGATATACACCCGGGCTGAAGAAAAATACAACGGGAAAAAGATTAGCGAGTCAAATCGTCAAAGAATTTTTTCACGCCGTCAAAGAAGCTTTTTGAACGCGGGCTGTTTTTCTCTCCCGTCGGGCCGCCAAAACTTTCCTGAAGATCTTTTAGCAATTGCTTCTGTTTTTCGCTCAGACCGACCGGCGTTTCAACCACCACACGGCACAGCAAATCGCCCTGCGCGCCACCGCGTACGGACTTCACGCCTTTGCCGCGCATACGGAACAGCTTGCCCGTTTGTGTTTCGCTCGGTACTTTCAGCATCACGCGACCATCTAACGTCGGCACTTCAATTTCACCGCCCAGCGCCGCCATCGCAAAGTTGATCGGCACTTCGCAATAAAGATTATTGCCTTCACGCTCGAAAATAGGGTGTTGTTTCACCTGGACCTGAACGTACAAGTCGCCTGCCGGTGCGCCATGCTCGCCCGCTTCGCCCTCGCCTGCCAGACGAATACGATCGCCGGTATCCACGCCCGCCGGGATTTTAACGGACAGAGTTTTACTCTTTTCAACACGCCCATGACCGTGACATTTATGGCACGGATCTTTGATCAGCGTACCGCGTCCCTGACAGTGTGGGCAGGTCTGCTGTACAGCAAAGAATCCCTGGCGCATCTGTACCTGACCAGAACCATGACAGGTCGGACAGGTTTGCGGTTGCGTGCCAGCTTTCGCGCCGCTGCCGTGGCAAACGTCGCACTCCTCCAGCGTCGGAATACGGATCTCTTTGGTCACGCCACGCACCGCTTCTTCCAGGGTGAGATCCATGTTATAACGCAAATCAGCCCCACGCGCCGCACGTTGGCGACCACGCCCGCCGCCAAAGATATCGCCAAAAACGTCACCAAAGATATCACTGAAATCAGCGCCGCCATTAAAGCCGCCGCCAAATCCGCCGCCCATACCGCCTTGTTCAAACGCGGCGTGACCATACTGATCGTAGGCTGCGCGTTTTTGCGCATCGGTCAGCACTTCATAGGCTTCTTTAATCTCTTTAAATTTAGCTTCGGCCTCTTTATCACCCTGATTGCGGTCCGGATGATATTTCATGGCCAGGCGCTTATACGCCTTTTTGATTTCACGCTCTTCCGCTGTTTTGGAAACGCCTAAAATCTCGTAATAATCTCTTTTCGCCATCTCTTTTTATCTGCCCTTAACATGCATGCACGGGCGGAGAGGAAACCTCTTCGCCCGTGCCAGTAATTACCCGTTCAAAGGGCGATTATTTTTTATCTTTTACTTCTTCAAACTCAGCGTCGACAACGTCGTCATCTTTCGCGTTGTTTGCAGAAGCGTCAGCGGAGCCAGCCTGCTGCTGCGCATGTTGCTGCTGAGCGATTTCCATCAGTTTCTGGGAAACCTGCGCCAGTTCCTGCATTTTCGCTTCGATAGCGGCTTTATCTTCGCCTTTCAGGGCAGTTTCCAGCGCGCTCAGGGCAGACTCGATAGCGGTTTTGTCATCAGCCGGCAGTTTATCGCCTGCTTCTTCAACCTGCTTACGGGTGCTGTGCAGCAGATGGTCGCCCTGGTTACGGGTCTGAACCAGCTCTTCGAACTTACGGTCGGATTCAGCGTTCGCTTCTGCATCGCGAACCATTTTCTGAATTTCTTCCTCGTTCAGACCAGAAGACGCCTTGATAGTGATCTTCTGCTCTTTGCCGCTGTTTTTATCTTTCGCGGAGACGTGCAGGATACCGTCAGCATCGATATCGAAGGTGACTTCGATCTGCGGCATACCGCGCGGCGCCGGGTTGATGCCATCCAGGTTGAATTGACCCAGAGATTTGTTATCAGACGCACGTTTACGCTCACCCTGCAGCACATGGATGGTTACCGCAGACTGGTTGTCTTCCGCAGTAGAGAACACCTGGCTGTGCTTGGTCGGGATGGTGGTGTTTTTGGTGATAAGCGGAGTCATCACGCCACCCATCGTTTCGATACCCAGAGACAGCGGGGTAACGTCCAGCAGCAGTACGTCTTTCACATCGCCGGTCAATACGCCGCCCTGTACCGCTGCGCCGATAGCCACAGCTTCGTCCGGGTTAACGTCTTTACGCGGCTCTTTACCAAAGAACTCAGCCACTTTTTTCTGCACCATTGGCATACGGGTCTGACCGCCGACGAGGATCACGTCGTTGATATCAGACACGGACAGGCCAGCGTCCTGCAGTGCGACTTTCAGCGGCTCGATAGAACGGTTCACCAGATCTTCAACCAGGCTTTCCAGTTTTGCACGAGTCACTTTGATGTTCATGTGTTTCGGACCGGTGGCATCTGCGGTAATGTACGGCAGGTTCACGTCGGTCTGCTGCGCAGAAGACAGCTCGATTTTGGCTTTTTCTGCGGCTTCTTTCAGGCGCTGCATTGCCAGCGGATCGTTACGCAGGTCAATGCCCTGATCTTTCTTAAACTCGTCAACGAGGTAGTTGATCAGGCGGGTATCGAAGTCTTCACCACCCAGGTGGGTATCACCGTTGGTTGCCAGAACTTCAAAGGTTTTTTCGCCATCAACTTCGTCGATTTCGATAATAGAGATATCGAAAGTACCACCACCGAGGTCGTAAACCGCGATAGTACGGTTGCCGACTTCTTTATCCAGACCGTAAGCCAGCGCTGCGGCAGTCGGTTCGTTGATGATACGTTTAACTTCCAGCCCCGCGATACGACCAGCGTCTTTGGTAGCCTGACGCTGCGCATCGTTAAAGTAAGCCGGTACGGTGATAACCGCTTCAGTTACCGGTTCGCCCAGATAATCTTCAGCCGTTTTCTTCATTTTCTTCAGCACTTCGGCAGAAATCTGCGGCGGCGCCATTTTCTGACCTTTCACATCAAGCCATGCGTCGCCGTTGTCGGCGCCGATGATTTTGTACGGCATGATAGAAACGTCACGTTGAACTTCTTCGTCCTGGAAGCGGCGGCCAATCAGGCGTTTAATCGCAAACAGGGTGTTTTGCGGGTTTGTCACTGCCTGACGTTTAGCCGGCTGACCAACCAGAGTTTCACCATCCTGGGTATAAGCAATGATAGAAGGCGTAGTGCGATCGCCCTCGGCGTTCTCCAGCACGCGTGCCTGCGTTCCATCCATAATCGCTACACAAGAGTTGGTAGTACCCAGGTCGATACCAATAATTTTACCCATCTAAACGTCTCCACTAAAAATTCGGTCATCATGTGGTTGTGAATCTGTAATAAGGGCGAAACGTGCGGTTTCAACTACCCTGAATCGTTTTTTTTCAGACTCACCACTGCGGTTGACTACAAGATGGGGTCGTAACCCACGTCATCAAGGGGGAGATGAAAAAATTTTTTAGTGACGAGAGGGCGCGATGGAAAACCAGACAGACAAACATTCATGAAATAAATTAAATAACGAATACCATTCACAGAAAAATTGTAATAAAAAGAAAAGATTACAAAACTGAATCGTTGCCATGAGCAGAGTATGATAGACGGTATTGCTTATTGAACCCGTCAAAGAGAAATTCCATGCGAGCTGTGTTAACGATTTCCGCCGGCCTGCTTTTCGGCCTGGCGTTAAGTAGCGTCGCGCACGCGAACGACCATAAAATACTGGGTGTTATTGCCATGCCCAGAAATGAAACGAACGATCTCGCGCTGAAAATTCCCGTCTGCCGCATCGTGAAGCGCATTCAACTCACGGCGGATCACGGCGACATCGAACTTAGCGGCGCATCCGTCTATTTTAAAACTGCGCGTAGCGCCAGCCAAAGCCTGAACGTCCCTTCCTCAATCAAAGAGGGCCAGACAACAGGCTGGATCAATATTAATAGCGATAACGACAACAAACGCTGCGTATCAAAGATTACCTTCTCAGGCCATACGGTAAATTCTTCCGATATGGCGAGACTTAAAGTCATTGGCGACGATTAATCGCTGTTATTTCTATTCCAAAAGCCAGACTGAAAATGAACGTCACCTATTTACACGACGAGGATTTAGACTTTCTTCAGCATTGCAGCGAAGAACAACTCGCCGATTTCGCCCGTTTGCTGACGCATAACGAAAAGGGCAAGGCTCGCTTGTCGAGCGTCCTTAGTCATAACGAGCTGTTCAAAGCGATGGAAGGTCACCCGGAGCAACACCGCCGTAACTGGCAGCTCATTGCCGGCGAGTTTCAGCATTACGGCGGCGACAGTATCGCCAACAAATTGCGCGGACACGGAAAACAGTACCGCGCGATTCTGCTGGATGTCGCAAAACGGCTAAAACTTAAAGCAGATAAAAGCATGTCGACGTTTGAAATAGAACAGCAACTGCTGGAGCATTTTTTACGTCATACCTGGCAGAAGATGGACGCAGCGCATAAGCAGGAATTTCTGCAAGCCGTAGACGCCAAAGTTTCTGAACTGGAAGAACTGCTGCCGCTGCTCATGAAAGATCGCAGTCTGGCAAAAGGGGTCTCCCACCTGCTCTCCACCCAGCTTACCCGCATTTTGCGTACCCATGCCGCAATGAGCATCCTGGGTCACGGATTACTGCGCGGCGCAGGTCTTGGCGGCCCGGTCGGCGCGGCGTTAAACGGCGTCAAAGCGATGAGCGGCAGCGCGTATCGCGTGACTATTCCGGCGGTGTTGCAAATAGCCTGCCTGCGACGAATGATGGCAGCCGTTCAGGCGTGAATGCCCTCACTGGGGGAAATATTTTCTTTTCCCCCTTATTAGATCATAGACAGTCCTCTTCCCCCTGATTATTATGCCGCGCCCCGAATACGGAACTCGTTATTCTGGGAAACTATTTCACCATTCAATTATGATGATTTTGAGGAATTATGGGCAACACTAAGTTGGCTAATCCGGCACCGCTGGGCCTGATGGGCTTCGGCATGACCACCATTCTGCTTAACCTGCACAATGCCGGTTTTTTCGCCCTGGACGGCATTATTCTGGCGATGGGGATTTTCTACGGCGGTATCGCGCAAATTTTTGCCGGTCTGCTGGAGTATAAAAAAGGCAATACCTTTGGTTTAACGGCCTTTACCTCTTACGGTTCGTTCTGGCTGACGCTGGTCGCTATCCTGCTGATGCCGAAAATGGGCCTGACGGATGCGCCTGACGCTCAGCTACTCGGCGCTTATTTAGGTCTGTGGGGCGTGTTCACGCTGTTTATGTTCTTCGGTACGCTGAAAGCCGCCCGCGCGCTGCAATTTGTTTTCCTGAGCCTGACCGTACTGTTCGCTCTGCTGGCGGTCGGCAATATCACCGGTAACGAAGCAACTATCCATATCGCAGGCTGGGTTGGTCTGGTTTGCGGCGCCAGCGCTATTTATCTGGCGATGGGTGAAGTGCTAAACGAGCAATTTGGCCGCACTATTCTGCCAATCGGCGAGGCGCACTAAATCTCTTTTATTCCTCCCGCACCGGGAGGAATAACCCTACTATCAGTATTTTCCGGTCAGGACGACATATTCTCACGTCTGGCGCTCTTCGGACGGAAAGCGGCAACCACTTCCGGCGCGGTTTCGACATACGGCCCGTCAAGCAGCTGTATGCAATACGGCACGCTCGCAAAAATGCCCGGCACGCTAACGCTGCCATCGTCCGCTTTTACGCCTTCCAGCGTTTCTTTGATCGATTTTGGCTGTCCAGGCAGATTAAGAATTAACGCCTGTTTACGGATAACGCCCACCTGGCGGGAAAGAATGGCGGTCGGCACAAAGCGCAGGCTGATCTGGCGCATCTGCTCGCCAAAACCAGGCATTTCACGGTCGGCGATGGCAAGGGTCGCGTCCGGCGTGACGTCGCGACGCGCCGGACCGGTACCGCCAGTGGTCAGCACCAGATGACAGCTCATCTCATCAACCAGTTCACACAACGTTTGCTCGATAATTTCCTGTTCATCAGGAATTAAGCGCCGCTGAACCTCGAAAGGCGTGGTCAGCGCAGAAGCGAGCCACTCCTCAAGCGCAGGAATGCCTTTATCCTGGTAAACGCCGCTTGAAGCGCGGTCGGAGATAGAAACTAAGCCAATACGTAAGGTATCCATGATTATTCCGTTTAAAACAGTCTCGTTAAACAGAATGATACACTGCGAAGGGAAGGACAGACAGGTTTCAGAAGAGGTAGCGTGACCCATATCAGGGCCACGCGTTAATGATTACAGCAGATCGCCGATCATTTTTTCCAGTTTTTCCTGGTCTACCGCAAACTTACGGATACCATCCGCCAGTTTGTCCACCGCCATGGGGTCCTGGTGATGCTGCCACAGGAACTCGGCTTCGGTAATGCGTTCCGGACGCGCTTTGACTTCGCCGGAGAAAGAGAGCTTACGCTCAATCGCCCCTTCGCTTTCCGCCAGTTCTTTCAGCAATGCCGGCGCGATAGTCAGACGGTCGCAGCCCGCCAGTTCCAGAATTTCGCCTACGTTACGGAAGCTTGCGCCCATAACGACGGTTTCGTAACCATGCTGTTTGTAGTACTCGTAGATTTCCGTTACGGAAACCACGCCCGGATCTTCAGCTGGCGCATAGTCTTTCTTGTCGGTATTGGCTTTATACCAGTCAAGAATACGACCTACGAACGGCGAGATCAGGTAGACGCCCGCTTCGGCGCACGCACGCGCCTGCGCGAAGGAGAACAGCAGCGTCAGGTTACAGTTGATGCCTTCTTTTTCCAGCTGTTCGGCTGCACGAATGCCCTGCCAGGTGGACGCCAGCTTGATCAGGATACGATCGTTGCTGATACCCGCATCATTGTAGAGTTTAATGATACGTTTTGCTTTGGCGATAGACGCTTCAGTGTCATAAGACAGACGCGCGTCAACTTCGGTAGAAATACGCCCCGGCACCAGCTTCAGGATTTCCAGGCCAATATTCACCGCCAGCTTATCGGTCGCGTCAACAACCTGCTGCGCGCGGTCGCTGCTCTGCTGTTTCGCCCAGGCGACAGCATCGTCAATCAGCTTACGATATTCCGGGATTTGCGCTGCGTTAAGAATGAGAGAAGGGTTAGTTGTAGCATCCTGCGGCTGGTACAGCTTCATTGCCGCGATATCTCCGGTATCAGCCACTACGGTGGTGAACTGACGAAGGGAGGTCAATTTGTCCGTCATGATAGAGTTTCTCTTTAAACAGCTTGTTAGGGGATGTAACCGGTCTACCCTGATGATAACACGACGCACTCACAGCGCAACCGCCTACATGCACCTGGCTGCCCTTGTGCACTGTTTGCGTATCTGACGACGGTTGATGCGCAATTAAAGGATACCGCCGTATTTATGGTAAACTGCCGTTAATATTAGTCTGACAAGGTCATCTACATCATGGGTCACGCTTATACAGGATTATCAAAGCGTGACGGCATCAACAAGAGGGACGTTAATGCCTGAGTTTTTCAGTTTTATTAACGAAATACTCTGGGGCTCGGTAATGATTTACCTGCTGCTCGGCGCAGGATGTTGGTTTACCTGGCGTACCGGATTCATTCAATTTCGTTATATTCGCCAATTTAGCCGCAGTCTGAAAGGCAGCCTTAGCCCGCAGCCAGGCGGCCTGACGTCATTTCAGGCGCTGTGTACCAGCCTCGCGGCGCGGATTGGCAGCGGTAATCTGGCCGGCGTGGCGCTGGCTATCGCCGCAGGCGGTCCCGGCGCGGTATTCTGGATGTGGGTCTCGGCCATCATTGGTATGGCGACCTCCTTCGCCGAGTGTTCGCTTGCCCAGCTTTATAAAGAACGTGACCCGACAGGCCAGTTCCGCGGCGGCCCGGCGTGGTATATGGCGCGCGGGCTGGGAATGCGCTGGATGGGCGTGGTTTTCGCCCTCTTTCTGCTCGTCGCCTACGGGTTGATTTTTAATAGCGTGCAGGCGAATGCCGTCTCACGCGCGCTCCATTTCGCCTTCAACATTCCGCCGCTTATCTCCGGCATTGCTCTGGCGTTCTGTGCCCTGTTAATTATCATCCGCGGCATAAAAGGCGTCGCCCGCCTGATGCAATGGCTGATTCCCCTCATCGCGTTATTGTGGGTCGCTGGCAGCGTATTCATTTGCCTCTGGCATATTGAGCAAATGCCTGGCGTTATCGCCTCGATAGTCAAAAGCGCATTTGGCTGGCAGGAAGCCGCGGCAGGCGCAGCCGGATATACGCTCACTCAGGCTATTACCAGCGGTTTTCAGCGTGGGATGTTCTCTAATGAAGCGGGAATGGGGTCAACGCCTAATGCGGCCGCAGCGGCAACGTCGTATCCCCCTCACCCTGTCGCGCAGGGGATTGTGCAAATGATTGGCGTATTCAGCGACACCATTATCATCTGTACCGCCAGCGCGATGATTATCCTGCTGGCGGGGAATCACGCGTCCCACTCGTCAACAGAAGGCATTCAGCTTCTCCAACATGCAATGGTTTCGTTGACCGGTGAATGGGGCGCCAGTTTTGTCGCGCTTATCGTCATTCTGTTCGCGTTCAGTTCTATCGTCGCCAACTATATTTACGCCGAAAACAATCTGTTTTTTCTGCGGTTACATAACGCAAAGGCTATCTGGCTATTACGCCTTGCGACGCTTGGCATGGTTATCGCCGGTACGCTTATCAGTTTTCCGCTGATATGGCAGCTCGCTGACATGATCATGGCCTGTATGGCCATTACCAATCTGACGGCGATTTTGTTGCTCTCACCGGTGGTGTATACCCTCGCCGGCGATTATCTACGACAACGGAAACTGGGCGTAAGACCGCAGTTCGATCCGCGGCGCTTCCCGGATATCGAACCACAACTGGCGCCAGATACCTGGGAGGCGGCATCGCGCGATTAAGCCGACAATCGCAACCATCGGTCAACTCTGCGGCGTTTTTTTGCTAAAGTCGCAGAAAATTCCCTGCAAGGACTGGATATGCTGATTCTGATTTCACCTGCAAAAACGCTTGATTATCAAAGCCCGCTGGCCACGACCCGCTATACCCAGCCGGAGCTGTTGGATCACAGCCAGCAGCTTATTCAACAGGCCCGCCAGCTTTCGGCGCCGCAAATTTCCAGGCTGATGGGAATTAGCGACAAACTGGCGGATCTCAACGCCACGCGTTTTCATGACTGGCAGCCTCATTTTACGCCGGATAATGCACGCCAGGCGATTCTGGCGTTCAAAGGCGATGTTTATACCGGCCTACAGGCGGAAACGTTCAACGACGCGGATTTTGATTTTGCTCAACAGCATCTGCGTATGCTCTCTGGCTTGTATGGCGTATTGCGCCCGCTGGATTTAATGCAGCCTTATCGTCTGGAGATGGGGATTCGCCTGGAGAATCCGCGCGGCAAAGATCTTTATCAATTCTGGGGCGATATCATTACCGATAAGCTCAACGAAGCGCTTGAGGCGCAGGGCGATCGGGTGGTGGTGAATCTGGCCTCCGAGGAATATTTTAAATCGGTGAAGCCGAAGAAACTGAATGCCGAACTGATTAAGCCCGTGTTCCTTGATGAGAAAAACGGCAAGTTTAAGGTGGTAAGCTTCTACGCCAAAAAAGCGCGCGGACTGATGAGCCGTTTTATTATTGAAAACCGCTTAACGAAGCCGGAACAGCTTACCGCGTTTGACCGTGAAGGGTATTTCTTTGATGAAGAAACCTCCACACAAGACGAGCTGGTCTTTAAACGCTACGAGCAGTAACGGCATCGCCGGATGGCGGTTACGCCTTATCCGGCCTACAAATCGACACCACCCCATAGGCCCGGTAAGCGACAGCGCCACCGGGCGCAATGGTTACTGGCGGGTCATCATCAGCTTACGCAGGGCGGCAAAATCCGCAGGCAGATGATGTGAAAGCAGCGGCAGGTCGGCGCGTTCGGCGAGCGCTTCAGGCAAGGCCAGCGTTTCTCCCAGAATGGACTCCACGCTCTCTTTAAACTTCGCCGGATGCGCCGTTCCGAGAAACAAGCCATACTCGCCAGGGTTTAACTGGTCGCGTAATGCCCGATACGCTACCGCCGCATGAGGTTCCGAGATATAACCTTTCGCTTTCAGCTCGCGCATCGTCTGCTGTGTCGTAGTATCATCCACCGCCGCATAGCCCAGCTCAGTCAGGCGCCAGATTTTACGGCGGAATAGCTCCTCCACGCGCGGCCAGTTATTCGGCTGGCTGACATCCATCGCATTCGACAGGGTCGCCTGCGTCGCTTTCGGCGCCCACTTTCCGTCATGCAGAAAACGCGGCACAGTGTCGTTGACGTTGGTGGCGGCGATAAAACGTTTCACCGGTAGGCCTAACGACTTCGCCAGCAGCCCTGCCGTCAAATCGCCAAAGTTGCCGCTGGGGACGGAGATCACCAGTTGGTTACGCGCCCCCTGCGGCAGTTGCGCCACGGCTTCAAAGTAGTAGCAAATTTGCGCCAACAGGCGGCTGATATTAATCGAATTAGCCGAATTCAGCCCCAGCGCCGTTTTCAGTTCTTCGTCATCAAATGCCTGTTTCACCAGCGCCTGGCAAGCGTCGAAATCGCCGTCGATCGCCACGGTTTCAATGTTGCCGCCCAGAGTACAGAACAGTTTTTCCTGCAACGGACTAATCTTACCGCGCGGGTAGAGAATGACGACCCGCACATTTTCCAGGCCATAGAACGCGTGAGCCACCGCCGCGCCGGTATCACCTGACGTTGCGGTCAGAATCGTCACCGGTTTGTCGCCGCTGATATGCGTCAGCATTTGCGCCATAAAACGCCCGCCGAAGTCTTTAAAGGCCAGCGTCGGACCATGGAACAGCTCCAGGCAGCCGACATCGCTTTCTACCTGCGCTACCGGCGCCGGGAACGCAAACGCCGCGCGGACGCGCTCTTCCAGAATTTGCTGCGGTATTTCATCGCCAATAAATGCCGAGAGGATCTTTGCGCTACGGCTGACAAAGTCCTGGTTGAGCATCTCATCAATTTCCGTCAGGCTAAACTCCGGCAGTTCGTGCGGAAAAAAAAGTCCCTGCTGTTTGCCCAGTCCTTGCGTGACGGCCTGCGCAAAGCTGACCTGCTCATTATGGTCTTTCAGATTATAGAGTTTCATTGATTATCCCACTACTCGTGCGCCCGCCGTATCCAGCCGGCAAATATGAACGAAGCCTTCCTGATTTTGCAGATAATGTTTGCTCAGCCAGTCCGCGACGCGCTGCGCCGTCTCCGGTTTATCGCATAGCGCAAACAGCGTCGGCCCCGATCCTGAAATCCCGCTCGCCAGCGCGCCGATCTCCGACACCGCCTGCCGCGCCTGGCTAAAGCCCGGCAGTAAACGCGCGCGGTATGGTTCGGCAATAACATCTTTCATCAGCGCGGCGGCAAGCTGCGGCTGCCGCGAGTAACAGGCGTGAATAAAACCGGCCAGATGCCGTCCATGCGCAATGCAATCCTGACGGCGATACTGCGCAGGCAAAATGGCCCGTGCTTCTGCGGTAGAAACTTTAATGCCCGGATAAGCCAGTACCCATAGCCACTCATCAAAGCCCGGCACCTGCTGACTAATAATGCCGTTTTCTTCAATCATCAACTGCATACCGCCAAGAAAGCACGGCGCGACGTTATCGTAATGGATGCTGCCGGAGATACGGCCTTCCAGCTCGCCCATCAGCGCCAACAGACGCGTGTCGTTTAACGGTTTGCCGCAGTGCTCATTCATCGCGACCAGCGCAGCGACGACGGAACAGGCGCTGGACCCTAACCCGGAACCAATCGGCATATTTTTTTCCAGCGTCATCGCCACCGGGATGGTTTTCCCCAATGCCTGGCAAAAACGTTCCCAGCACTGATAAACAATATTTTCACGCGGCTCCGGCGGCAGTTTATCGGCAAATCGCCCCAGGTTATGCAGACGGAAATGGTCCGCTGCTTCAACGGATACCACATCGCCCAGCAACGTGCCGTCAACGGGTGTGACGGCTGCACCCAACACGTCGAAACCGACGCTCATGTTCGCGCTGGAAGCCGGGGCATACACTTTCACCATGTTAAACTCCTAACTTCCATGAGAGGGTCCGTAACAGATCGGCAAACACGCCCGCCGCCGTCACATCATTGCCTGCGCCGTAGCCGCGCAGCACCAACGGCAAGGGCTGATAATAGTGGCTGTAGAACGCCAGCGCGTTTTCACCGTTTTTCACTTTGAAGAGCGGATCGTTACCATCAACTTCGGCAATCTTCACGCGGCACACGCCATCCTCTTCGATATTGCCCACATAGCGCAATACCTTACCTTCATCACGAGCTTTTGCCACACGGGCGGCAAACGCGTCGTCAAGCTGCGGCAGATGCGCCATAAAAGCGGTCACATCGCCGGAGGCGTCAAACTCGTCCGGCAACACCGGTTCAATCACGATATCGGAAAGCTCCAGCTCGCGGCCCGTCTCGCGGGCGAGGATCAACAGTTTACGCGCCACATCCATACCGGAAAGATCGTCGCGCGGATCGGGTTCGGTATAGCCCATCTCGCGCGCCAGCGCGGTCGCCTGTGAGAGACTCATCCCCTCTTCCAGTTTACCGAAAATAAAAGAGAGCGACCCGGAAAGAATGCCGGAAAATTTTTGCAGTTCATCACCCGCATTCAGCAGGTTTTGCAGGTTTTCGATTACCGGCAAACCGGCGCCGACGTTGGTGTCATACAAGAATTTGCGCCGTGATTGCGCGGCGGCGAAACGTAGCTGATGGTAGTAGTCCATCGACGAGGTGTTCGCTTTCTTGTTTGGCGTCACCACATGGAATCCTTCACGCAGGAAGTCGGCATACTGGTCGGCCACCGCCTGACTGGAGGTACAATCAACAATCACCGGATTGAGTAGATGATATTCTTTCACCAGGCGAATTAAGCGTCCCAGATTGAACGGCGCGTTCGCTTGCGCCAGTTCCGCCTGCCAGTTGTCCAGATTCAGGCCATGCACATTGGTTAGCAACGCCTTTGAGTTCGCCACGCCGCACACGCGCAGATCGATGTGCTTGTTCTTCAGCCAGGTTTGCTGACGTTTAAGCTGTTCCAGTAGCGCGCCGCCGACGCCGCCGACGCCAATGACAAACACTTCAATCACCTGATCGGTATTGAACAGCATCTGGTGCGTTACCCGCACGCCGGTGGTGGCATCGTCGTTATTCACCACCACAGAAATGGAACGCTCAGAAGATCCCTGAGCGATCGCCACGATATTGATATTAGCCCGCGCCAGCGCGGCGAAGAATTTCGCTGAAATGCCGCGTAGCGTGCGCATACCGTCGCCGACAACAGAGATAATCGCCAACCGCTCCGTAACCGCCAGCGGCTCCAGCAGCCCCTCTTTCAGCTCCAGATAGAACTCATCCTGCATCGCACGGCGGGCACGCGCGCAGTCACTCTGCGGCACACAGAAGCTGATGCTGTACTCAGAGGAGGACTGGGTAATGAGCACCACCGAGATCCCGGCGCGAGACATGGCGGCGAAAACACGCGCCGCCATCCCAATCATCCCTTTCATTCCCGGGCCGGAGACGCTAAACATCGCCATGTTGTTAAGGTTAGAGATCCCTTTGACCGGCAGATTATCATCGTCGCTGGACGCGCCGATCAGCGTTCCTGGCGCCTGCGGATTACCGGTATTTTTAATCAGACAGGGGATCTGGAACTGGGCGATAGGCGTTATGGTGCGAGGGTGAAGGACTTTGGCGCCGAAGTAAGAGAGTTCCATCGCTTCCTGGTAGGACATCGATTTCAGCAGCCTGGCGTCCGGCACCTGACGCGGGTCACAGGTATACACGCCATCGACGTCAGTCCAGATTTCACAGCAGTCAGCGCGTAAACAGGCGGCCAGCACGGCGGCGGAATAGTCGGAACCATTACGGCCCAGCACCACCAGTTCACCCTTTTCATTACCGGCGGTAAAGCCCGCCATCAGGATCATGTGATCGGCCGGGATCTGGCTGGCGGCGATACGGCGAGTCGATTCCGCGATATCGACGGTAGATTCAAGGTAATGGCCCACCGCCAGCAATTTTTCTACCGGATCGATCACCGTGACGCGATGCCCACGCGCCTCCAGAAGTCCCGCCATAATCGCGATCGACATTTTTTCGCCACGGCAAATCAGCGCGGCGTTGATGCTGTCCGGGCACTGACCCAGCAGGCTGATACCATGCAAAACATGTTTGATCTGAGCGAATTCTTGTTCGACAACCATTTTCAACCGTGCAAGCGGGAATCCCGGCTGCGCGCTGGCAAGTCCTGCGAGCAGGTCAGAAAAAATACGTTCGGCATCGCTGATATTCGGCAAAGCATCCTGACCGCCGATAGTTTTTTCAATCATCGCCACCAGATGGTTGGTAATTTTCGCGGGGGCGGAAAGTACGGTCGCTACCTGCCCTTGCCTGGCATTGCTTTCCAGAATATCGGCAACACGCAGAAAACGTTCTGCATTTGCCACTGATGTACCGCCGAACTTCAACACTCGCATGGTTGTTACCTCGTGATCTCTGGTCGAAAAAAAAGCCCGCACTGTTCAGGTGCGGGCTTTTTTCTGTGTTTCCTGTACGCGTCAGCCCGCACCGTTACCTGTGGTAATGGTGATGGTAGTAATGGTGGTGGTGCTGATGCGGTTCATGGATGTTGTGTACTCTGTCATTTTTATTTGTCTGTCTTGTATTCCTATATTGGTTAAAGTATCTGCCCGCCTAAGTCAATAAATTTTTAAATTGATCACATTCCGAAACTTGTTCATGTGCTGCTGGCGATATATTTATTTTCAACCAATTCCCCCTGTTATGATCTCTTGCAACCAGACGTAATCTCTTATTATTTTAAAAATTACAGCACGTTATTTTGTTAGTTTTTTTTCAATATCATGGACCAAACGGTGCAACATTACCGTATCTCGCTGTCCCAGCAGGCCGATTCGCTGTTGTAGCCAGTCGGTTAATTTGTGGTCATCGGCCGCCTCCAGAGTCGTTAGCAGGCGTAAAAGGCGCGCGCGTAACGCCTGTAACTGCGATTCATCAGCAATATCAACGGATTCAGTGGTCTGTTGCATTAAACCTGCTAATTGATAGCAATACACCATGACCGCCTGACCCAGATTGAGCGAAGGGTAATCCGCCACCATCGGCACGCCGGTCAATACATCCGCCAGCGCCAGCTCGTCATTGGTCAGACCGGAATCCTCACGGCCAAAAACCAGCGCAGCATGACGCATCCAGCGTGATTTTTCCTGTAATAAGGGAACCAGTTCAGCGGGCGAAGCGTAGTAATGAAATTTTGCCCGGCTGCGGGCTGTCGTCGCTACGGTAAAATCCACATCGTGGAGCGCGTCGACAAGGGTGTGGAAAACCTCAATATTATCAATAATATCTCCAGATCCATGTGCGACCCAACGGGTGGCGGGCTCCAGGTGCGCCTGGCTGTCGACAATACGCAGGTCAGTAAATCCCATGGTCTTCATAGCCCGGGCGGCTGCGCCGATATTTTCCGCTCTGGCGGGAGCGACAAGAACGATTGTTACACGCATTTCATTACTCTTTTTGACTAATTTACAGGAAATTAGCTGGCGTTTGTAAGCATATTACGCTTCGCAAATTTACAAAATTTTAACGGATATCACTGAAAAAGCATTTTTGATTTCGTAAAAGACGCTACACTATTGCGTATCTGTACTATTGCTGTTTATGTTAACAGAACATCGTTATCCTGCTGTTTATTTAGGATAATTTAATTTAAAATAGATCCTGTTCTTTGGATTCATCACATTTATTAGTTGGCTTACGTAACTAGTTGGAATATTGCAAATTTGTGATGAAAGCTAGCATTTAGCTACGATGATTTCATCAAACTGTTAACGTGCTACAATTGAACTTGATATATGTCAACGAAGCGTAGTTTTATTAGGTGTCCGGTACGTCTTAGCCTGTTATGTTGCTGTTAAAATGGTTAGGATGACAGCCGTTTTTGACACTGTCGGGTCCAGAGGGAAAGTACCCACGACCAAGCTAATGATGTTGTTGACGTTGATGGAAAGTGCATCAAGAACGCAATTACGTACTTTAGTCATGTTACGCCGATCATGTTAATTTGCGACATGCATCAGGCAGGTCAGGGACTTTTGTACTTCCTGTTTCGATTTAGTTGGCAATTTAGGTAGCAAACATGCAGACCCCGCACATTCTTATCGTTGAAGACGAGTTGGTAACACGCAACACGTTGAAAAGTATTTTCGAAGCGGAAGGCTATGATGTATTCGAAGCGACAGATGGCGCGGAAATGCATCAGATCCTCTCTGAATATGACATCAACCTGGTGATCATGGATATCAATCTGCCAGGGAAAAACGGTCTCCTGTTAGCGCGTGAACTGCGTGAACAGGCTAACGTTGCGCTGATGTTCCTGACGGGCCGCGATAACGAAGTCGACAAAATTCTCGGCCTCGAAATCGGCGCGGATGATTACATCACCAAACCGTTTAACCCACGCGAATTGACCATCCGTGCCCGCAACCTGCTGTCCCGTACCATGAACCTGGGTACCGTCAGCGAAGAGCGTCGTAGCGTTGAAAGCTACAAGTTCAACGGTTGGGAACTGGATATCAACAGTCGTTCACTGATCGGCCCGGACGGCGAGCAGTATAAACTACCGCGCAGCGAGTTCCGCGCGATGCTTCACTTCTGCGAAAACCCTGGCAAAATTCAGTCGCGCGCAGAGCTGTTGAAGAAAATGACCGGCCGCGAGCTGAAGCCGCATGACCGTACTGTTGACGTTACCATTCGTCGTATTCGTAAGCATTTCGAATCCACGCCGGATACGCCGGAAATCATCGCCACCATTCACGGCGAAGGTTATCGCTTCTGCGGCGACCTGCAGGATTAATTCGGCCCAGGCGCCGAACCGTAAAAACAGCCGGTAAGTTATTCTTACTGGCTGTTTCTTATGCCCCCCCTTCCGCTAAGCGGCCTCGCTTTCCCTCCTGACCTGCCGTTATGACGTACTCTTTTACATAAAAATTGTCGTATAGCGCTGTTTATCTCAGCTTGCGAAAGTTAAGGTAGTTTGTGTATTTACATTAAAGAGTAATACACGGGATTTGTTAGTCCCCAAAAAATAAGGGGATGCTCACAGGACGTGAGGTTTCAAAGGATGAAAAAATCACCATTATGCTGCTACCTGTTTTGTGCAGCGATGTCAGCTTCATCAGCCGCGCTGGCTGCTACCGCGCCGGTCTCCGCAGGCGTTATTCATTTCAAAGGCCAGATTGTCGAATATGGTTGTAATCTTGCGCCTCACGATCGCAATATCGAGGTATCATGTTTGCGGAATAATATCCCCCATTTACAGACAGTCGCCACACCGTCTGGAAACGCTATTTCGTTGATGAATGGAATCGCCACGGTACGGCACGTGTCGTTAAAAGATCATCCGGAGATTCAAAGCCTGATCGTCCAGTACCGCTAACCGCTTATGGCTCCCGCCGGGAGGAGTTCCGGCAGGCGGCGATTTCGCTCAGTAAAACGCCGCCCGCCTGCATTTTGTACTTTTCTCTCATTCGTATCCTCCAACAGCGATGTTCATCGCTTCGCTATCCTGTACGCTCTACGCGCTCGTTAAGCACGGTACCTATGATAGCTGTCATAAAATGATTGCAAATAAAATCATCACATTTACTATGGTTAACCTTACAAACAGCGTTGTCGCTCATGCATTGATAAGGTGAATACATTGACTTAAATATTCTTGTTGGCTATTTTAATTTACTTAATTATAATTTTAAGTGAATATTAAATTTATGTTTACCTTTTAATAGTCAACCACTTTATCAGCCATAATAATGGGGAAGATATGAAGCAGTTAAACGGCGGGAATGTGTATCGTCCCACAGGGAAAGAAAAAAACCTGCAAGCCATTTTAAATATTCATCGGCACGTTATTCAAAACATCTCCCCTGTCACTATTACGGCCGGTAAAACACTGGATATCAAGATTGATAATCAATCCCACATCCTGTTAATCACTAAAGGCGCTATTAAAGTATGTCGGCGTATCGACAGCATTGTAATGGGCTGCGGTGTCTCACCAATGATTTTAGGCCTTGTAGATGCCTATGCTGACTTATACCAGTTAGAAGAGAATTCAGACGTCTTTTTTATCGCCGAAACCACCTGTGAATATTATCCTGTACCAGTAAAAGATTTTGTGGAAATAGCTGATGAAAAGCATCTCTGGCGTGACATTTCGAACATCCTGATGTACCGCATTGCTTTCATGACTAACCGTGACAGAAACCTTATCGGGCAGGACGCCTATAGCCAGATAAAAGCGCTGTTACTTGAACTGTGGTCGTATCCTGAAAGCTCACGATTTGAGATCAACGCACAGAACTTCATACAGCAGAGAACCGGGCTTTCACGCAGCCGTATCATGCAGGTACTTTCAGAACTAAAAGCGGGGGACTATATAAAAATACTGCATGGAAGACTGTTAGAGCTTCGAAACCTGCCGGTTTCATTTTAAACGGACAAGCGTCGTATATTCTTAAAAAGAAAGCAATATAGAGTTAAATAAATCCTCCAGGAAATAATAACTATTATCAAAAAAGAGATCTTGCTCTATAAACCCAGTCATCAACCATACTTCTTTAGTGGTATTTTATTAAGCTTTGTTACCGAGTCCGAAACTGGACTGCCGTTCAATATTGCATCAGAATTTTTATTGAGTTCATAGTTGATATACGTAGAATAGCCGCCTGCTTATCTACAGAACAGAAAGAAGCGCATACAGAGTAAAATATAATATTTTATTTTATATAGCTATCTTTATTTTTCAGCGAATAGAATCAGGCAACAATTAATATGTTTAATAAGAAAATTATCATCCTGGCAATGTTAACTGCCGTAGCATCCACACCAGTATTTGCCCAGAACACGATTACGTTCAATGGCAAAATTTACGATCAGGCGTGTACGATTCAGGTTAATGGCTCCACGGATACCACCATTGATTTAGGTAATTACAGCAAAGAACGCATCGCGGAAAAAGGCGCCACAACCGATTACGTGCCGTTTACCGTAAGCCTGGTTAGCTGCCCGGAAGCAGGAACTGGCGTACCAACCCAGGCCATGTTCCGCTTCCACGGCGCAACAGATGATTCCAACCCAACGTACTTCAAAAACGCGGACGAAGGATCGGAAACGGGCGCCGCGGGTGTCGGTATTTCTATTCAGAACGCTTCACATAGCGATGTGACAGATAACACGGATGATGCCGCAGTAAACCTGCCAACCGACGGCTCGACAGCAGACTTTACCTATTACGCCGCCATGGCAAACGATGGTTCCGCAACCGTAACCGGTGGAGATGTTAGCACTCAGGTTACGTATACCGTTTCGTATCAGTAAGGCATTCTCATCCTGATGTGGACAGGCAGGATGCCAGTCCATAGCGTAAAACATCTTTACAGAGTAAAAAATGAAACACATAAAGAAATCCGTGTTGGTCGTATTACTGACAAGCCATGTTGCCCATGCCAGCATTGTTGTTGGCGGAACCCGACTGGTTTTCGACGGCAATAATGATGAGTCGTCAATCAATGTAGAGAATAAAGACAGCAAAGCGAATCTTGTTCAGTCATGGTTATCGGTTGCCGATCCCCGGGTCACAAATAAGCAGGCGTTTATTATCACCCCGCCTCTTTTTCGCCTTGATGCCGGGCAAAAGAACAGCATTCGGGTTATTCGCTCTGGCGCCCCTCTACCTGCAGATCGGGAGTCTATGTACTGGCTCAATATTAAGGGTATTCCTTCTATTGATGATAATGCCTCCGCGAACCGCGTGGAAATCTCCATTAATACCCAAATAAAGCTTATATATCGACCGCCAGCATTAACAAAATCGACGCCTGATAGCCAGAGCCAGCAATTAAAATGGCAGACGGCAGGTGATGTTATTACCGTAAATAACCCCACTCCCTATTATATGAACTTTGCCAGTGTGACGCTTAACAGCCATGAAGTGAAATCAGCGACCTTCGTTCCGCCAAAATCATCAGCGTCATTTAAATTGGGTTCTACTGCCGCCCCTCATGGCACGGTAACGTGGCGATTAATCAGCGATTATGGGATGAGTTTAGAGCCGCATTCCGGTTCATTCTAGCCATTAACGACTTCACTTTACTTTTACCCTTTCAGGACTTTTACTGTGCAATTCTCCAGAGTAGAGCCCCGTTCTCAATTAGCGTTATCGTTTCTCTTTATATGCTGTTCCATAAAACCAGCGTTAGCGCATGATCATTTTAATCCATTATCGTTGGAAAATGATGAACCGGGCGTGGAGAATGTCGATCTATCGGTTTTCGAAAAGGGGGGGCAGGCAGAAGGCACCTATAATGTTGATATTTATATTAATAACACCAGTGTTGAAACAAAAAATATTGCCTTTAAAAATAAAAAATCAGCAGATAATAAGCTCTCCCTACAGCCGTGTCTTAGCGTTGAACAACTCAAGCAGTGGGGCGTAAAAACAGAAAACTTCCCCGAGCTTAAAAATGACCCAAACGGGTGTACCGATCTTAGTCTGCTGGCTGGCGCTGTAGCAAAGTTTAATGTCATCGGTAACCGGCTGGATTTAGCGATCCCTCAAATCGCGTTGATCGCCGACCCGCGAGAATTCGTCCCTACCAGCGAATGGGATGAAGGCATTAATGCTTTTTTGCTGAACTACAGTTTTACCGGATCGCAGGATCACGATATTGATGAAAACCGGACGGAAAATAGCGAATACGCTAACCTGCGCCCTGGTATTAACATTGGCGCATGGCGTTTTCGTAACTACTCAACCTGGAATCATGATAGCGATGGGCAAAATAGCTGGGATTCTGCCTACACCTATGTTTCTCGCGATATCGAATTTTTAAAAGGACAGCTGATCGCCGGGGAAAATAACACGCCCGCGGACGTCTTTGACAGTATTTCATTTAAAGGCGTACAGATCTCTTCTGATGACGATATGTTGCCGGACAGTATGAAAGGGTTCGCCCCGGTCATTCGCGGGGTGGCCAAAAGCAGCGCGCAGGTAACCGTTGAACAAAACGGTTATACCATCTACAAAACTAACGTTCCGGCGGGTCCATTCGCCATCAACGATCTTTATCCAACCGGCGGTTCGGGCGACCTGTACGTCACCATCAAAGAATCCGATGGTTCTGAACAGCATTTCATTGTGCCCTACGCCAGCGTTCCGGTATTACAGCGTGAAGGCCACCTGAAATACGACCTGACGGTAGGCCGCACGCGTTCATCAGATACGCATTCCGCGCAACAGAACTTCGCTGAACTGACGGCCTTATACGGATTAGCAGGCGGCATAACCGCCTATGGCGGAATAGAGAGTACGCTGAGCAATGATGTTTATCATGCGGCGCTCATCGGGACAGGCTTAAACCTTGGCGATCTGGGCGCATTGTCTTTAGACGTCACCAACTCATGGTCAAAAATTAAAGCAGGCGATGTGGTTAGCGATACGCTTACCGGACAGTCCTGGCGTATTCGTTACAGCAAAGATATTCAGTCAACAGGCACCAATTTCACTGTCGCCGGTTACCGTTATTCGACCAAAGATTACTACGCTCTTGAGGATGTGCTGGATACCTATAGCGATAATAGTCACTATGATCATGTACGTAATCGCACCGACCTGTCGTTGTCGCAAGACATTATCTACGGTTCCATTTCACTCACTTTATATAATGAAGATTACTGGAATGACACTCATACCACATCATTAGGTATTGGCTATAACAACACATGGCATAACGTAAGCTACGGCATTAACTATTCTTATACGCTGAACGCCGATAATTCTCAGGATGAAGACGACGATACGGAAGACAGTAATGACCAGCAAATTTCAATCAATATTAGTATTCCGTTAGATGCCTTTATGCCGTCAACGTATGCCACCTACAATATGAATTCCGCGAAAGACGGCGATACCACGCATACTGTCGGTTTAAACGGAACAGCGCTGGCACAGAAAAATCTCTCATGGAGCGTTCAGGAAGGTTATTCCTCTCAAGAGAAAGCCACCAGCGGTAATGTGAGCGCAACCTATAACGGGACGTATGCGGATATTAACGGCGGGTATAGCTACGATAATCATATGCGCCGTCTGAATTATGGCGTTCAGGGCGGCGTACTGTTACATCGAAATGGCCTGACACTATCCCAGCCAATGGACGACACCATCATATTGGTTAAAGCCCCTGGCGCAGCGGGTGTCCCCGTGAATAACGAAACGGGCGTGGACACCGATTTTCGGGGGTATGCCGTCGTACCTTATGCTTCGCCTTACCATCGTAATGAAGTGTCTTTAGATACGACGGGCATTAGAAAAAATATTGAGCTCATTGATACCAGTAAAACGCTGGTGCCTACCCGTGGCGCGGTGGTCAGGGCTGAATATAAAACCAATATTGGTTACAAGGCATTGATGGTATTAACCCGCATAAACAATCTGCCTGTTCCTTTTGGCGCGACCGTCTCGTCTTTAACAAAACCAGACAATCACAGCAGTTTTGTTGGTGATGCGGGGCAAGCCTGGTTAACCGGACTGGAAAAACAAGGGCGGTTATTAGTGAAGTGGGGACCAACAGCAGCAGACCGGTGTCAGGTCTCTTATCGTATACCGAGCTCCCCCTCCGCTTCTGGCGTAGAAATTTTACACGAGCAATGCCAGTGATTCTGGTGGGATAAAAGATGAATATGAACAGATTTGCTGCATTAGCCGCCCTGTTAACGTTCACGGGTCTGGCATTATGGTCGCCATCGATCAGCGCGGCATACAATACCGCAGATGCCGTAGACATTAACGTTACGGGATTAATTTATGCCGATCCGTGTACCGTTACGGTACCTGACACGATCTCTCTTGGACAATATGCCCGGGCGGATATCGCCGTGGCCGGTGGCAATACCGCCACCATTCCTTTCACCATAAAAATGACGAATTGCCCGGCAACGACCACAAAAGCCGCGATTTCATTTAACGGCGTACCTTATCCCGATCCAAATTATGCTTCTGCGATTTATGCAAACAGCGCGGCCAATCCGGCGCAGGATTTAGGATTACAGCTTTTTAACCTGGACGGTAAAAGTCTGGTCAATCTGGCCAACAACGTCACTTACACGGTGGATATCAACAGTAATACCCATGAAGCCAATTTGCCTGTCGCCGCAAGGATGTATACCCCGCACGGAAAAGTCACGGCAGGGGATTTCACGTCCGTTGTGACGATCACTATTGCATGGCAATAACATCTTTCTATTTCACCTGGTATAAAAGCAGGAATTTTTCATGAGAAGGTTATATCTGGCGCTTATTCTGCTGTTCGCGTATTCCGGTCATAGTTACGCCTCCTGTAAACGTTCCGGTAATGAAGGCGCGATCACTATCACCCCGCCGTCGCAGCTTGTGGTGGATAGCCACGCCTATACCGCAGGCGAAGTGTTGTGGCAATCGGGCTGGATTTCCACCTCCGAAGTCACAATGGATGGCTGTAGTCGCGATTATAAGGTCGGTTTTTTATATGAACCCGGTAGCGCGCAGTCAAATACATCAGCGACAATCAATGCGAATGACGGGAACAACACACCGGTATTTAGCACCGGCATTTCCGGCGTGGGCATTGCGATTAAAACCCAAACGAATGCTGGCCCTTACGATAATGTCATGCCAATCGATAATACCTACCATAATGGCGATGGCAATAAAACACACCATGCGATGGCTCCCGCCTACAATGTTGAACTGGTCGCCTTAGGCGGTCCGATCACCTCCGGTACCGCGACATTCCAAAGCCCACTGGCGCGCGTATCTTTTCGCGATAGCGCAACGGAAGACTCCGGCGGCGATATCCTGACCCATCTGTATTTGGGGAATACGCAATTGATTATGAAAGCGATGGGATGTCGGGTAGAAACACCTGCCATCACCGTGGATTTAGGCAGCGTCAATTTAGGCAGTTTCGCTAACAGTCAAACCGCGGGCACAGGCGAGCAGGATATCTTATTGACCTGCGAACAAGGCACCGCTATTTCCGCATCGTTAAGCGCCCAACCGGCCAGCGGAAACAATCCTGATAATTCAGTCATCCAGTTGAGCAATGCAAGCGCGCCAACCAGCGCAACCGGCGTTGGCGTACAGTTGGGTATTCAGGCGCCGGACGCCGGTTTCTTTACCGACCGTTTGCCAATCAATCAAAAAATTGATCTCTTTACTCACACGATTACCACCAATGCCGATGGCAGCCAGACGGTTAACGGCGGAACCATGAATATGTCGACCACCCTGAAAATTAGCGCGCGCTACTATAAAACCGCCGCCACGGTGACTCCCGGCCAGGCGAATGCCACGGCAACATTAAACCTGACCTATAACTAACGGCATCACAGTTTCTGGCGCTGCGCGGGAAAACGTTAACGCGCGCGCCCGTTAGATTTATTTCCACAAACGTAATTCGTCATCTTTTACTGGCGGTAATGACTTACGTTGCTGACAAGAGAGCGAATACCAGTCCAGATGGCGCGTCAGGAACATCACGCCGCCAAGCGCCAGTAGCAGAACGCCGGTACCCAGAAGCAACGAGCTATCTTCCGAACGCAGCAATCCCCACATCACGCCATCCAGCGCCAATAACGCTAGCGTAAACAGTACGCTATTGCGCCATCCTTTCAGCACCGCCTGCAAATAAACGCTATTCATCAACGCGCCCACCAGGCTTGCAGCAATCCAGGCTGGCGTGAAACCGATATGTTCCGACAGTGCCAGCAACAGCAGGTAGAACATCACCAGCGATAACCCCACCAGCAGATACTGCATCGGGTGTAACCGCTGCCCCGTCAGGGTTTCGAAGACAAAGAAAGCCATAAACGTTAGCGTAATCAACAAAATGGCATATTTCGTCGCTCTGTCCGTCAGTTGATACTGGTCGGCTGGCGTCGATACAGCGACGCTAAACGCCGGTAAGTTGTCCCAATCCACCTTTTGCGCATCAGCAAACTGTTCGCCGAGATTCGTGGCAAACCGACTGGTTTGCCACTGGGCCTGAAATCCTGAACCGCTGATTTCGCGTTTACCGGGAAGAAAATCCCCCACAAAATTTGGGTGCGGCCAGTTACTGGTCAGGGTCATTTCACTGCTACGCCCGACGGGAACCAGTGAAAAGCTGCCGGTTCCGCTTAAATTTAGCGACATCGCCAACGTCAGGTTGCGCGTCGCCCACTGACTGTCCGGCAGCGGGATATGAATGCCCTCTCTACTTTCCGGTAAGCCGGTCCCCGGTTCTACAGTGAGCGTTTCACCATTCACCTGCGGCGCTTTTACTGCGCTGATACCGCGCGCATCGCCGACGCCTACGACGATAAAGGGCTTTCCAAGGGTAATGTTCGGTCTGTTCAGCTCATGCAGACGGGCCACATCAAACTCCGCCTTTATCGCCATATCGGTATGCCACACCTGCCCCTGATAAATACCTATTTTTCGCGCTTCAACGTTTTGATTGCCTTCGACCAATAGCGACTCCGGCAGCCAAAAATAGAGATAACTGCGCTTATACTGGACCTCTTTCTCCTCTTCCAGCACGGTATAGAGCTCTGTCACCGGAACCGCCACCAGCGGGCCGACAACCTTTTGCGGGCCGCTGGTACTCTGACGAATAGCGGCTTCTACATGGCTTCGATAATCAGCACGTTCCACGATGGTGTGCCGTACCATCATCAGGGGAATTAACAGCAGGATCATGGCGCCGCCTAACGTAATCATTTTCCACAACAGGGGGGATTTCAACATAGCGTTCTCCTTTGCAATGCCAGCAGTGTAAGAACGCGATGTGGGGAGAATTTGAAGTTATGTGAAGTGACGGTGAAGTGTCAACGAGGCCAGCACGCCGCCTTCGGGACGATTGCACAACGTCACCTCACCGTTGAGGAGCCGCGCCGCCTCGCTGACAAACGCCAGTCCAAGCCCACTGCTTTTACGCCCGTTTTCGCGGGGCAACGAATAGAATCGGTCGAAAATGCGCGGCAGCGCAAAATCAGGAATACCACAGCCGGAATCCGTCACCTGCAGGATCGCTTTCTCCCCCATCGGCTGAGCGCTTAATGTGATAACGCCATTTTCAGGCGTAAAGTCGATGGCATTGTCCAACACATTGCCCAGCGCCTGCGCCAGAAGCTCCGCGTCGGCGACGACAACCAGCGAGGAAGGCCGTAGAGTAAGGGTGATATTTTTTGCCGCCAACTGAATGCTGCGCGCCTCGCTAAGCTGCGTAAATAGCTCATCAACAGCAACCGGCGCGAGAGGGATATCCTGTCGGTTTTCCAGCCGCGCCTGGCGCAGCAGGGTTTCTACCAGCGCCTGCATTCGCGTATTTTGCGCCAGTATATTCTCTGTAAAGCGGGTAACCACATCCGCGGGCGGTCCTTCACGCAGAATCTCCGCCGCGCCGCGTATCGCCGCCAGCGGACTTTTCAGCTCATGAGTCAACGCATACACGTACTGCTCAATCTCATTCTTGCCTTCCAGCTTAATGCGCATACTCTCCAGCGCCTGCGCCAGTTTACGCAGCTCGCTGCTGCCTAATGCAGGTAACGCAAGCGGGCGGTTTTCGGTGACGGAATCCGCATAGCGCGTCAACCGGGCGATGGAGCGGTTAATCCACCAGACCATCCCCGCGCCAATCGCCAGCGCAATTCCCAGTAAAACGGCGCTGGCCCACAGAATGCGCCGTTCGCTGCGCTTAATCACCGGCGCCATTGCCGCATTCGGTTTACCGACAGACAGGACGCCGATAATCCGTCCATCGCTGATTATCGGCGCGGCTACGTACATCACCGTGCTATTGGGATCGGCAGTATCTTTTGCCGTGCTGCGGGCGCCATACTGTCCGCGCAGCGTAAGCCAGACGTCATTCCAGCGAGAATAATCCTGCCCCACCGCTTTGTTTTCCGAATCAAACAACACCTTCCCCTGCGCATCCGTCATGTAGACATGGTATTCATTGCGCACTTTGACGATCCCGCTGATATTGGCGCGAAACGGGCGATGTTGCAGCTGGGCGAATGCCTTCGCCAACTGGCCGTCAGTCGGGTTGCCGGAAAGGAGATCGTCGCGGGCCAGCGCCGCCAGCAGCGTTGCGGTGTCAATCAGCGTCCCTTCCGTCGCGCGGCGGACGCCCGGCTTTATCTCCTGAACGAAGATAGACAGTACAAACACGGCGGCGACGGCGACAATAAGAAAGTAGCCCAGCAGCAAACGCATTCCGATGCGCATCAGACGCTCCTCAGGCTGTATCCCATTCCACGATGCGTGTTAATTGGCGAGAGATCCGGATTGATCGCGCGTAGCTTAGCGCGCAGGGTTTTGATGTGTGTATCGACCGTCCGATCGAAGGTCTCCTGGGCATCAGACCAGACAATATCCATCAATTGCTGGCGCGAGTACACGCGCTCCGGCGACAGCAGCAGGGTTTTAAGGAGCAGAAACTCATAACGCGTCAGCGAGAGCGGCGTACCAAACCAGGCGATCTGCGCCGCCGGCTCATTGAGTTCAAAATGTCCGGTACGCACCACCGGCGACGGCGCAGCAAACTTTTTCACCCGGCGCAGCAGCGTGCGCACGCGGGCGCTCACTTCGCGCGGCGAGAACGGCTTGGCGACATAATCATCTGCGCCAATCTCCAGACCAAGCAATCGATCCACTTCATCGCTACGGGCAGTCAGGAAAAGAATCGGCAGCGCAGGATGGCGTTCCAGCAACTGCCGACACAGCTCAAAGCCGCTGATATCCGGTAGTCCCACATCGAGAATCACCGCATCCGGCCGTTGCTGACGCGCTTTTTCCAGCGCGGGCAGCCCGCGAGCGAATAGCTCAACGGTAAACCCTTCCAGTTGCAGGGTGTAGATGAGCGTATCGGCGATTCCCTGTTCATCCTCGACTAACCAGACCTGCGGTTGCTGCATACTCTTTCCCTGTTATTGTCGCCACGGCATGACCGGCACCGCGCTGATGGCGTTCTTCGGCGACCCGTCGACCACTTTGTCGGAATAGGCCAGATACGCCAGCGTGTTGCGTTTCTCATCATAGAAACGCACGACCTGCAATGACTTAAATATCAATGAGGTGCGTTTTTTGAAAACCACCTCTCCCTGCGCCTTGCCGTTCTTAATTTTGTCGCTCAGTTCAATAGGCCCGACCTGCTGACAAGAGATGGCGGCGTCAGACGTATCTTCCGCCAGCCCCAATCCGCCTTTTATGCCGCCCGTTTTCGCCCGGCTAACATAGCACGTCACGTTTTTGACATCAGGATCGTCAAAAGCTTCCACCACGATTTTATGGTCAGGACCGAACATTTTAAATACCGTATCGACTGAACCAATTTGTTCCGCGCGGGCGCTCTGCCCCAGCAGCAACAAAATTGAGAAAAGTACTAAGCTCTTGTATTTCATATTGTTACCATTCATAAAAGTTACATTGCGTAATTATTAGACATTCTAAAATAAAATGGTTATAGATCACAGGATTAGAATAATTACCTGTCACGTTGCCTAAAAAAAGCATTTAAGCTCAAAAAAAACACTGAATGCTAAAAGAACAAAAAATGCTATTATCCTCTTACCTGATATCGGGTGCTCGTTGTTGAAAGGATGGGGATATTTTATGGATCAGGCTGGCATAATTCGCGACCTGTTAATCTGGCTGGAAGGTCATCTGGATCAGCCGCTGTCACTTGACAATGTGGCGGCAAAAGCAGGCTATTCCAAGTGGCACCTGCAGAGAATGTTTAAGGACGTGACGGGCCACGCCATTGGCGCTTACATCCGCGCCCGTCGTTTATCGAAATCAGCAGTGGCGCTGCGTTTGACCGCGCGTCCAATTCTGGATATTGCTCTTCAGTACCGCTTCGATTCTCAGCAAACCTTTACGCGCGCCTTTAAGAAACAGTTTTCCCAGACGCCAGCGCTGTATCGTCGCTCCTCGGAATGGAGCGCCTTTGGCATTCGCCCGCCATTACGGCTGGGCGAGTTTACCGTGCCGGAACATCAGTTCGTTACGCTGGAAGATACGCCGCTCCTTGGCGTCACGCAGAGCTATTCCTGCTCGCTGGAACAGATTTCCGACTTCCGCCACGAAATGCGCGTGCAATTCTGGCATGATTTCCTCGGTCATTCGCCAACTATTCCGCCAGTGCTTTATGGGCTTAATGAAACGCGCCCCAGCATGGAGAAAGACGATGAGCAGGAAGTATTCTATACCACCGCACTGCCGCAAGAGCAGGCCGATGGCTATGTTCAGTCGGCGCATCCTGTGCTGTTGCAGGGCGGTGAATACGTCATGTTCACCTATGAAGGGTTAGGAACCGGCGTGCAGGATTTTATCCTGACCGTTTACGGCACCTGTATGCCAATGCTGAATCTGACCCGTCGTAAAGGGCAGGATATAGAGCGATACTATCCGTCAGAAGATACCAAAACCGGCGATCGCCCTATCAACCTGCGCTGCGAATTTCTGATCCCGATTCGCCGTTAACGCTGTAGCTCATCCAATGCAGGGGCGTCCAGATGCGAAACGTCCCCTGCGGTTTCTACCACCCACCCAGACGCCAGCCACTGACTTTCCTGGTAATCGATGCGGGAAATAGAGCAGTTGCGCAAACGTAACCGGCGTTCCGCCCAGGCGGGTAGTCCCAGTATAGTACTGACCAGACAGCCCAACGCGATACCGTGACTGACCAATAAAGGTCGGCTGCCCTGCGGTAGCTCCAGACAGGACGCCAGCGCGGCATGAACGCGATCGCTCAACTCCTGCATCGATTCCCCACCAGGAATGCGGCCATCCTGCGTGCCGTTGACCAGCTGACGACGCCAGCCCTCTTCTTCTTCCGTCAGCGAATCGATCTGGCGCTTTTCCAGCACGCCCATATCCAGCTCGCGCAGGCGGGAGTCAAAGGTGATATCACACCCGCACGCCTGGGCGATAATCTCCGCCGTGCGTTTTGTGCGGCCTAAATCGCTGCTGATGATATGGGTGATGCCGAGGCTGCGGGCGCGTTCTCCTACCTGCATGGCCTGCTGCTCGCCTTTTGCTGTCAGGGGACTGTCCGATTGGCCCTGAATACGTCGCTCGGCGTTCCACTGCGTTTCACCGTGGCGAACAAGGTATACCTGTAACATGTTTTTTTTCCGTTATACTGCGATAAATTTTTAAAACTGAGCTTAATTATGCACCAGGTTATCTCTGCGACCACCAATCCTGCCAAAATTCAGGCAATTCTACAGGCATTTGAAGAGATTTTCGGCGAAGGATCGTGCCATATTACGCCCGTCGCCGTCGAGAGCGGCGTACCGGAGCAGCCCTTCGGAAGCGAGGAAACGCGTGCTGGCGCACGAAATCGCGTGGATAATGCGCGACGCCTGCATCCACAAGCTGATTTCTGGGTAGCCATTGAAGCCGGAATTGACGATGACGCCACCTTCAGTTGGGTGGTGATTGATAACGGCGTTCAGCGCGGTGAAGCGCGATCGGCCACGCTGCCGCTGCCCGCCGTCATTCTCGACAGAGTCCGCCAGGGAGAAGCGCTTGGCCCGGTGATGTCCCACTATACCGGTATTGACGAGATTGGTCGCAAAGAGGGCGCCATTGGCGTATTTACCGCCGGAAAATTAACGCGCTCCAGCGTTTACTACCAGGCGGTGATCCTGGCGCTCAGCCCGTTTCATAACGCGGTGTATCGATAATTATTTGCGCTATGTTGTAGGCCTGATAAGCACAGCGCCATCAGGCATTTCGCGGCGATGTTGCCGGATGGCCGCTTCGCCTTATCCGGCCTACGAGCAAATCAGGCGTTTTTCAGCAGTACGTTCTCAAGCCAATGACGCAGTTCAACCGGCGCGGATTTCAGGCTGTTTGACCCGCGCGTGATGGTGGCGATGCCCGCCCCCAGCTCGGTTTTCAACTCGCGCTGGCTCATTTCGCCACGCAACAACTCCTCAATAATGCGCACGCGCGTTCCCAGCGCTTCACGCTCGTCCGGCGTAAGCATCAGTTGTAATAAAGGCAGATGCAGATCCTCTGCATATGCCTGACGGAGTAACTCCACAAAACGAAGCCACTCCTGATTACGTTGTTCGGCGATAGCCGATGAATAAGGGGAATGCTGGGTCATGTTATACCGCCGTTTGTACTGTTACACGAGTACAAATGATAACATAACCCGTCTGCATTAATACCGTTGCTGCCACTCAGAGTCGCTCATTAAGGCCTCTTTCTGCCCCATAAAGTGGCGATAGTAAGCGTCATAGGCCAGAACGTTTTTCACGTAGCCGCGCGTTTCCGAAAAGGGAATGCTTTCGACAAACGCTACGGCATCGATACGCCCGGCGCTATTGCCAAGCCAGGTGCGCACGCGTCCCGGCCCGGCGTTATACGCCGCCGAGGCGAAAATACGGTTATTACCAAACTGCTGATAGACATACTGCAAATAGCTGGTGCCAATGTTGATGTTGGTCTCCGGCTCCAGCAGTTGGCCGGGGCCGCGGTAGTCCGGAATCGAAAACATTTTCACCGTATGGGTGGCCGTTCCCGGCATAATCTGCATTAAGCCGCTGGCCCCTACCGGCGATTTTACTTTCGGGTTCCAGGCGCTCTCCTGGCGGGCAATCGCCATGGCATAGCTTTGTGAGATATCTTTTCCGCGGGTATAGCGGGTAAAGAGATCGTTATACGCCAGCGGGAAACGCTCCTCCAGATGATCCCACAGTTTTCCGGCGATCGTCGCCTGTACGCTCAGATCCCACCAGTGCTGGTTAAACGCATAGCGCGCCAGCTGCGCCTGTTCAGATTTACTACGGCTTTTTACCAGATTCGCCCATTCGCTGCGCGCCGTGTTATCCAGGTTCCAGTACATCAGCTCCCGTACACGCGCCATCTCCGGCCCCTGCGTCAACGCGCTGTTTACGTTGGCGGGCGCTTTATCAATTTTAAGCGTGTACTCTTCGCCTAAACGCTGCGCCGCAACCATCGGATAAAAACCGCGCTTCTGCATTAAAGCATGAAGGATCTCTTTCGCTTCGGCGTCACGACCGCGCTCCAGCAATAAATCCGCCTGCCAGTAACGCCACTCGTCTTTCTCTTTCGCCTCCATTGGCAGGCGGGCAAGCCAGGTATTGAGACCGCGACGATCGCCCATCCCCAGCGCCATACGCACGCGCCGTTCGATAAGCGACGTCGATTGCGAGCGCATAATCGCGTCATCGCGCCATTTCGCCTGCGCATCGGTCACATCGTTGCCCATCAGTCGCCAGGCAACGATATCGCGCAGCGCCTGCGTTTGTTCCTCATTAAGTTTCTGCGCCTGTACCAGCGAGGGGATCATCAGACGCGCATTTTCCGCGTCCTGGCGGGCGACGCTGGCAAACGCGACTTCCGCCATCTGGCGGGTAAAATCGGTGGCGCCGGTGGTGCGTGCGAAGGTCAACACGTTATTAGGGTCATTAGCCAGGGTAATGATCGCTGAGGCGATCGTTTGATATTCCGCCGGCATCTGTCCGGCCAGCACCGTAACCAACCCCGTATTCCCGGCTTTCATCGCCAGCCGAATACGTTCCAGATACGCCAGCGGGTCTTGCTTGCCGGAGGCCCGCCAAACGCTGAACAGTTTATCGCAGGCATTCGGCTGACTTTTGCCGGTCAGCCAAAGGTCTTTCGCGCCCTGCCAGGCCGCTTCCGTTTGCCCGGTACTCCATTTCGCGTAGTAATAGTTACATTGCGCTTCCGTGGTGCCGGGTTTCTCCGGGCTAAACGCCAGCAAGCCGCGCCAGTCTTCACGACGCGCCAGCTCATTGACGAAGCGTGATTGCAGCGTACGCGCAGGCGGAAGCGTAGGATTGGCGCGCACAAACTGCGTGACAGCAATCGCCGGTTGATTCATCAAATCGTCGGTGATCTTACGGTATTCCAGATACGGGTAGAGCGGATAATCTTTCAGACCCGGCATCATCTGCTCTACCACATCCATCTGGCGGTTGTCCCAGGCCTGCTTAATCTGCGCATAGCGGTTACGCTGCTCTTCCAGTGAGTCGGCCCGCGCGAGGTGACAAAAGGTCAGCAGGCATACGCTGGCGGCGACGAGACGCCAGACAAATGGTTTGGCTCTATCCACAAGCACTTCCTCAATTGTTATCCAATGCAGCATCATGCCGCGTAATGAATTTATGCTAACCAGTCATAGCCATTTGCGCCACGTTACGGACACTTTTTTACTTTTATTGCGAGTGCGATCTGCTGGCTGGGCTTAGGCAGGGAAAAAGGCTACACTTCGCCTTTGAAATCTATTCACCATCACGATAAACATAGAGGCGAAGTCCAACGTGGCTCAATTCGTTTATACCATGCATCGTGTCGGCAAAGTGGTTCCGCCGAAACGTCATATTCTGAAAAACATCTCGCTGAGCTTCTTCCCTGGCGCCAAAATCGGCGTGCTGGGCCTTAACGGCGCCGGTAAGTCTACCCTGCTGCGCATCATGGCGGGTCTCGATAAAGATATCGAGGGTGAAGCGCGCCCGCAGCCCGGCATTAAGATTGGCTACCTGCCGCAGGAACCTCAGCTAAACCCGGAACATACGGTACGCGAGTCGATTGAAGAGGCCGTTTCGGAAGTGGTTAACGCCCTCAAACGTCTGGATGAAGTGTACGCGCTGTATGCCGATCCGGATGCCGACTTCGACAAGCTGGCGGCAGAGCAAGGCCGGCTTGAAGAGATTATCCAGGCGCACGACGGTCATAACCTGAACGTGCAACTTGAGCGCGCAGCTGACGCTCTGCGTCTGCCGGACTGGGATGCCAAAGTCGAAAAACTGTCCGGCGGCGAGCGCCGTCGCGTGGCGCTGTGCCGTCTGTTGCTGGAAAAGCCGGACATGCTGCTGCTCGACGAACCCACCAACCACCTGGATGCCGAATCTGTTGCGTGGCTGGAACGTTTCCTGCACGACTTCGAAGGCACCGTCGTGGCGATTACCCACGACCGTTACTTCCTCGATAACGTCGCCGGCTGGATTCTGGAACTTGACCGCGGCGAAGGTATTCCGTGGGAAGGCAACTACTCCTCCTGGCTGGAGCAGAAAGATCAGCGTCTGGCGCAGGAAGCGTCTGCCGAAGCGGCGCGCCGTAAATCCATTGAGAAAGAGCTGGAGTGGGTGCGTCAGGGCGCGAAAGGCCGTCAGTCGAAAGGTAAGGCGCGTCTGGCTCGCTTTGAAGAACTGAACAGCGTTGAGTATCAGAAACGTAACGAAACCAACGAACTGTTTATTCCACCAGGACCGCGTCTGGGCGACAAAGTCATTGAAGTCAGCAACCTGCGTAAATCCTACGGCGACCGCGTACTGATCGACGACCTGAGCTTCTCGGTGCCGAAAGGCGCTATCGTCGGGATCATCGGGCCAAACGGCGCGGGTAAATCGACCCTGTTCCGCATGATGTCCGGTCAGGAGCAGCCTGATAGCGGCACCATTACGCTGGGTGAAACCGTCAAGCTGGCCTCGGTCGATCAGTTCCGCGACGCGATGGACAACAGCAAAACCGTCTGGGAAGAAGTGTCCGGCGGGCTGGATATCATGAAGATCGGCAACACTGAAATGCCAAGCCGCGCCTATGTAGGCCGCTTTAACTTCAAAGGCGTCGATCAGGGCAAACGCGTTGGCGAACTGTCCGGCGGTGAGCGCGGTCGTTTGCACCTGGCGAAACTGCTGCAGGTGGGCGGCAACGTCCTGCTGCTCGACGAACCGACGAACGACCTGGATATCGAAACCCTGCGCGCGCTGGAAAACGCCCTGCTGGAGTTCCCTGGCTGCGCGATGGTTATCTCGCACGACCGTTGGTTCCTTGACCGTATCGCCACCCACATTCTGGATTATCAGGATGAAGGTAAGGTGGAATTCTTCGAAGGCAACTTTACCGAATACGAAGAGTACAAGAAACGCACGCTGGGCGCCGAGGCGCTGGAGCCGAAGCGTATCAAGTACAAGCGTATTGCCAAATAAATGTCTGAATGCCGGGTGGCGCTTGCGCTTACCCGGCCTACAAACCCAGCGATTCCAGTACGTTGTGAAACTGTAGGCCTGATAAGACGCGGTAAGCGTCGCATCAGGCATTGGTTCTTATCCCTGCTCGCCCATCATCTCTTTCACCAGTTCCACACAGCGCAAAAAGCGGCCATCGTAATCAGCCTCTTTAACGTGAACGAACTCAATGTTGTTCTCTTTCAGCATCTCGACCAGCAGGTTCTGGAACGCTTTGCGATCCACTGAACTGCCCAGGCTTCGCAGCCCGTCAGCTACCCACGGCGTATTATTCTCCAGCAAAATCACCAGGTCGAAGCGATACTCGTCGATCAGCGCCTGGACAAAGGGATGCTCGCGCCCTTCGTATTTTTTGCAAAATGCCTGGGTGGTGACGAAATCGGTATCGATAAACGCCACTTTATTCGCATATTTCACTGCAAAATCAATATATTGCGCATGACCCAGCGCGATTTTATCGTAGTCGGAATACTGTAACGCCATCTCATCGCCGCCCAGATGCGAAAAGACATAGTCGCGGCCATATTCCCAGGCGCTGGTGGTATTAAAAATATTGGCGAGCTTATTGACCAGCGTAGACTTGCCGCTTGATTCCCCGCCCAGAATCGCGACGGTACGCACGAAAAACGGCTTCACTTCGGTAGGAATATATTCCCAGTAACGAAACGGATTTTCGCGGATTTGCGCCCCACTGATATTCATAAACGTGCGTTCAGGATCGACCAGCACCGTCTCAATCCCTAAATGCTCCAGGTACTGCGGCGCATCAGCCTCTTCGGAAGTGTAGATCCAGCTCGGCTGTATTCCCTTCTCTGCCATAAACGCTTTAATGCCGTTGCTCCAGACGTCCCAGCCATGCGGATAAGGCTCCATCCCCTCTTCATTAAAGGCGTGAATGCGAATATTTTTTTGGTATTTGAAGGTTTGCAGCAACCAGCGCAGGCGATCCGACACGGTGGGCTGCTGCGACATGGCGCTATCCTCAAACAGCCCACGGTCGCGCGTATCGTCATATCCCATAATGATGTGCAACTCATCCACCTGGCTACAGGCGCGCTGGATCAAGTAGATGTGTCCGGTATGCAATGGATAAAATTTACCGAACACCACGCCAATGTTTTTCTGTCGGCGGGGAAACTCCAGCCCGAGAAAACGGTGTAGCGCCTCCAGTTTTTGCGCGCTGGGGCTTTTGATTTTGGCGTTAAGTAACTGACTCAGATACCCCTTGGTCATACCGCTGGCGTCAGCCACCTGTTGCAGAGTGCAACCTTGCTGCTTAATCGCGGTTTTGAGATAGTCGAACGATGACACAAGAGCCTCCTGCTGGAAAAATCGCATAACACTGCCTGACGGCGCTTCGCTTATCAGGCCTACAACATCAATCCGTATCAATCCGTATCAATCCGTAGGCCGGATAAGACGCATTGCATCGCCATCCGGCAAATTATACAACATCACTACATACAGAGAATTATAAGTCGTCAAACACGCTTAACGCATCTGCGAGCTTTTTAACACCGAACACCTGCATTCCTTCCGGCGGCTTTTTCGGTACGTTGGCGGCAGGCACAATCGCCCGACGAAAACCGTGTTTCGCCGCCTCGGAAATACGCTCCTGCCCGCTCGGCACCGGACGAATCTCGCCTGCCAGCCCCACTTCGCCAAACACCACCAGATCCTGCGGCAACGGCCTGTCACGCAGGCTGGAGACCATCGCCAGCAGTAAAGCCAGATCCGCGCTGGTTTCGGTGACTTTCACGCCGCCGACCACGTTGACGAAGACGTCCTGATCCGACATTTGCAGACCGCCGTGTCGGTGCAGCACCGCCAGCAGGATTGCCAGACGGTTTTGTTCCAGACCGACCGCCACGCGTCTGGGGTTCGCCATCATCGAGTGATCGACCAGCGCCTGAATCTCCACCAGCAACGGTCGCGTACCTTCCCAGACGACCATCACTGAACTGCCGGAAGTGACCTCATCGCCACGGCTTAAAAAGATGGCGGACGGATTGCTCACTTCGCGCAACCCCTGTTCGGTCATGGCGAAGACGCCCAGCTCATTGACTGCGCCAAAGCGGTTTTTGTGGCTGCGCAGCGTGCGGAAACGAGAATCGGCGTCGCCGTCGAGCAATACTGAGCAATCGATACAGTGTTCCAGCACTTTCGGCCCCGCCAGCGATCCGTCTTTGGTGACGTGGCCGACCATCACGATCGCCACGCCGCGCGTTTTGGCGAAGCGCGTCAGGTAGGCTGCCGTTTCGCGCACCTGGGCGACGCTGCCTGGCGACGACTGGATGTCCGCCATATGCATCACCTGTATAGAGTCGATCACCATTAGCTTCGGCTGTTCTTCTTCGGCAATCAGGCAGATCTGCTCGATGCTGGTTTCGGAGAGCATATTCAGATTCGCCGTCGGCAGGCCGAGACGGTGCGCGCGCATCGCCACCTGCTGTAGCGACTCTTCGCCGGTGACGTACAGTGTTTTCATCTGCTCGGCGAGCTTGCACAGCGTTTGCAGCAGCAACGTTGATTTGCCCGCGCCGGGATTACCGCCAATCAAAATGGCGCTGCCGGGTACCACCCCGCCGCCCAGCACGCGGTCAAACTCTTTAAAACCGGTAGAAAAGCGCGGCAGTTCCTCAAGACTGATGTCAGACAGTTTCTGCACTTTTGATACGCCCGCACTGCCGGCGTATCCGCTCAGACGTTCGTTACGCGCCACCGTCGGCGATGCGGCAAGGCGCACCTCGGTAATGGTGTTCCAGGCATGGCAGGCGCTGCATTGCCCCTGCCAGCGCGGGTAATCGGCCCCGCATTCATTACAAACAAAGGCGCGTTTGGGAGCTTTTGCCACGTTTTACCTCTTTCGTTAACGCTGTTGCCGGATGGCGCTGGCGCTTATCCGGCCTACGGTCGCCTGGCCATTGGGCAGGTTAATCATTTCTGGTTCATGCTGCCGGAGAGAATGCAAAACACGCCCATCAGGTCAGCGTGGCGGATCGTAATCTCCGTCTTTTCGTTTACTTTTGGCTTGGCATGGAAGGCAATACCTAACCCTGCCGCTTTGATCATGGGCAGATCGTTAGCGCCGTCGCCAATCGCCACCGTCTGCGCCAGCGGGATGTCATGCTCTTGCGCCAGACGAAGCAAGGTATTGGCTTTATACTCAGCATCCACAATATCGCCGATAACGTGACCGGTAAATTTACCGTCCATGATCTCCAACTCATTGGCGACCGCCGCCGTCAGGCGTAGCTGGTCACGCAGATAGTCGGCGAAGAAAGTGAAGCCGCCGGAGGCGATAGCGATTTTCCAGCCAAGCGCTTCCAGTTTTAGTACCAACTGCGTTAATCCTGGCATTAGCGGCAGATTCCCGCGCACCTGGCGCAAAATATCGGCATCCGCGCCTTTCAGCGTCGCCACGCGGCTGCGCAGGCTGGCGGTAAAATCAAGCTCGCCGCGCATCGCGCGCTCTGTCACTTCAGCCACCTTCTCGCCGGTACCGGCCAGCTTCGCGATTTCATCGATACACTCAATCTGGATCGCCGTGGAATCCATATCCATCACCAGCAGCCCCGGTGTGCGCAGATGCGGAATTTTACCCAGCGGCGCGACATCCAGCTGCGCCTCATGCGCCAGCCGCGTCGCACGCGGCGTCAGCGACCCCGCCAGACGAATGACCTGATAATCCTCCACGCACCAGGCGGCGACAATCACCATTGCGGCGCCCAGTTTGGTCTGATATTGAGTTAAACGCTGCTTATCCAGCCCGCGCCCATACAGCAGCCAACCGCTGCGGCCTGCATGGTAATCCAGAGGCATCACCTCGTCGCCGCTTAAAGAAAGAGGCAAACCAGGCCATAAAGAGACATCTTCAGGCAGATCGCACCAGGTAATGTTAGGCATTAAAGCTCCTGTAAATCGTTCAGGCCGGTAACCGCCCCGCGGAAAATAACGCATGAGGCTACCTTGTAACCATCGCTTCTGGCAACATTAAGCCTCAAATTTTCAGCAGGTGGAATATGGCTCGCGCAAAACTGAAATTTCGGCTGCATCGTGCAGTCATTGTATTGTTCTGTCTCACACTGCTCGTCGCGCTCATGCAGGGCGCGTCCTGGTTTAGTCAAAACCACCAGCGACAGCGCAACCCGCAGCTGGAAGAGCTGGCCCGCACGCTGGCGCGCCAGGTGACGCTCAACATCGCCCCGCTGATGCGCAGCGAAACACCGGATGAAAATCGCATCAACGCCGTGCTGCGTCAGCTCACGCAAGAGAGCCGTATTCTGGATGCCGGCGTCTATGATGAACAGGGCGATCTTATTACTCGCGCTGGCGAAAGCGTCAATGTGCGCGACAGGCTGGCGCTGGATGGCAAAAAAGCGGGCAGCTATTTTAACCAACAAATTGTCGAGCCTATCCAGGGGAAAAACGGCCCCTTGGGTTACCTGCGTCTGACGCTGGATACCCACACGCTGGCCACCGAAGCAAAGCAGGTCGATAACACCACCAACATTCTACGCCTGA
The DNA here is from genome assembly GCF_051812965.1 of Salmonella sp. NW1250. NCBI lineage: Bacteria > Pseudomonadati > Pseudomonadota > Gammaproteobacteria > Enterobacterales > Enterobacteriaceae > Salmonella > Salmonella sp. NW1250. The sequence continues at coordinate 82,854 of NZ_JAMNDD010000006.1, forward strand.
TGCTGCTACTCTCGCTGGCGATAGGCGTGGTGCTGACGCGCACCTTGCTACAAGGTAAACGCACCCGCTGGCAGCAGTCGCCCTTCCTGTTAACGGCCAGCAAGCCTGTTCCGGAAGAGGAAGAGCGTGAGGAAAAAGAGTAAAATGACGGCTTAATAAAGGTAAGGAAAACCACCATGACTACATTACGCCTGCTTATTTCTGACTCTTATGACCCCTGGTTTAACCTGGCGGTCGAGGAGTGCATTTTCCGCCAGATGCCCGCCACCCAGCGCGTGCTGTTCCTGTGGCGCAACGCGGATACGGTGGTGATTGGACGCGCGCAAAACCCGTGGAAAGAGTGTAATACGCGGCGTATGGAAGAAGATAACGTCCGTCTGGCCCGCCGTAGCAGCGGCGGCGGCGCGGTATTCCATGACCTCGGTAATACCTGCTTTACCTTTATGGCCGGTAAACCGGAATACGATAAAACCATCTCCACCCATATTGTGCTCGCGGCGCTGAATTCGCTGGGGGTCATGGCCGATGCTTCGGGACGCAACGATCTGGTCGTAAAAACGCCGGACGGCGATCGCAAAGTCTCCGGTTCAGCCTATCGCGAAACCAAAGATCGCGGCTTCCATCACGGTACGCTGCTGTTGAACGCCGACCTCAGCCGTCTGGCGAACTATCTGAATCCCGATAAAAAGAAACTTGCGGCGAAAGGGATTACCTCCGTTCGCTCCCGCGTGGCTAATCTTACCGAGCTATTACCGGGTATCACCCATGAACAGGTCTGCCAGGCGGTCACGGAAGCCTTTTTCGCCCATTACGGCGAACGCGTCGACGCGGAAGTGATTTCACCGGATAAAACGCCGGATCTGCCGAATTTTGCCGAAACCTTTGCGCGCCAGAGCAGTTGGGAGTGGAATTTCGGCCAGGCACCGGCGTTCAGCCATCTGCTGGACGAACGTTTCACCTGGGGCGGCGTCGAGCTGCATTTTGACGTCGAGAAAGGTCATATCACCCGCGCACAGGCGTTTACCGATAGCCTGAACCCGGCACCGCTGGAAGCGCTGGCGGGGCGACTGCAAGGGTGTTTATACCGCGCGGATATGCTGCAACAGGCGTGCGAAGCGCTGCTGATTGATTTCCCGGAGCAGGAAAAAGAACTGCGGGAATTATCGGCGTGGATTGCCAGAGCAGTGCGCTAAATGAATAATATCAGAGAGATGAATGTGTCTCTGATATTATTTAAACATAACAACATATTCTGAAAAATGAGTGAATAGCACAAATAGTTAAAACACACTCGCCAACTACTATAATCTTTAAAATTAATATTATTTCCCCGCACTTCATAAACCCAGCGAATTATAAACCATTTATCATCACCACTGATGATTAAAGTTTTTCTTAAGCAAGATTTAATTTTATTAAATTTACAACCTATCATTCTCTTCATAGAATCCCGGCGCGCATTACATGTTCTTTGGAAATATACTTAATCGTTAGGGATTACTGATGAAAAAATTATTAATAGCGACCTCTGTCGTAATAGGATTATCAACTTCAGCGCAAGCGGTTGAATCCACTGCTGTATTAAAACTGACTGGCGTTTTAACCAACGGCGCATGTATACCAGAGTTAAGTGATGGTGGAGTTGTAGATTTCGGTACTAAGGCCGTTAGCGATCTGCTGCCAACTGAGACGAATCAACTGGGATACAAAGATATAACAATCACCATTCAGTGTCTTGCACCGTCAAAAGTTGGCTGGACCGCTACCGATAATCATCCCGATTCGGTAACATCATTGACTATCGATGACGCAACATTTAGACATCAGAACAATAGAATACCAAACTATCAGCTAGGTCTGGGTAAAACAGCAGGTGGTATCAACATTGGTTCATACGGCCTCTCTATGGACTTGAATAATGCGACCGCCGATGGAGTTCAGACGAAAATGGTAGTGGCAAGTAGTAATAATCCAGATTACTGGGCTATCGCAGGAAACGAATTCGTTGCGATTACAAATACATTTCCAACTGTCACTACATATAGTGTCGGCGATGAAAATGGCCCCGCCGCCTTTACCACCGCAACATTTCCTATACGCGTAGCTGCCGCTATACAGGGAACGGACACACTGGCTATTACCGATAACACCACGCTTGATGGTCAGGCGACCTTTACACTCGTATATCTGTAACTCCAGCATTCACATGGAATATTCAACACCTCTTTAATGGAACTATAATGAAAAAAATTTTGCTTATTACTGCAATTGCAGCAGCCTTTGCTACAACCAGCGTGAATGCTGACACCACCGCCGTATTAAAAGTCACCGGTCAACTGATTGTTGGCGGTTGTACCCCAGAACTCAGCGACGGCGGCGTGGTTGATTACGGTACTATCCGCCTCGCCACACTTTCCGCAACCGATGTAAACCAACTGGGCACTAAAGATGTCTCTCTGAGTATCTCTTGTCCGTCTGCAACCAAAGCAGCCTGGACTATTACCGATGACCGTGCGGACACCCACCCAGGCGCATCCGTTATCTCCATAGCCAATGGCAATATGACTAATGGCACGGTGTCTGATACCACAATGTCCTACGGCGTTGGCAAAACAACCGAAGGTGTAAAAATCGGCGCGTTCTCTATTTATACCGATACCGCGAACGTTACCGCTGACGGTGTAAAATCTGACGCTATCTCAGGAACCGTTGATAGCCCAGTCTGGCAGAAGTCCACCACCGGGATTATCAAAAACGGCAATATGGAAATGTTTACCGTTGCTACAAAAGGCACCACCGAACCAGTTCCGTATACTCTTGCCATTTTCCCGCTGAAAACCTCACTGGCCATTCAGGATACTGCAACGCTGGCCATTACTGATGATACTGTTCTGGATGGTCAGGCAACCATCACGCTTAAATATCTCTGATCCAGACCGTATAAAAAGGTTATTGATCTGTCTCCCTTATTATGGGGAGACAGATTAAAATTAAAGGACTAATTCTGATGCCAGCAGTGACTAAACTTCCATTATTATTACTCAGCGTCCCCTTTGTTTTTTCAGCACTCTTTTCACAGGCTAACGCTGCCGGCATGGTACCGGAAACTACGCTACTGGTGATTGAAGAATCCACACACAGCGGCGTAATGAATGTTAAAAACACCGACAGCAATCCGGCTTTGTTATATACCACCGTCGTTGATTTACCTGACGACAATGGTGTGAAACTGGATGTCACTCAACCGGTTGTTCGCGTTGAAGCAGGCCAGCAGCAGCAACTACGCTTTATTATGGAAAGCACGGAACCGCTCACCGTCGAGCACTATAAACGCGTCACGTTTGAAGGTATTCCTCCGAAATCTACCAATAAGGGAATGAAAATAGGTTTTAATCTACGCCAGGATTTGCCGGTATTAATTCGTCCTAAAAATCTACCGGTCGTTACTGATGCCTGGAAATTATTAACCTGGTCCAGAAACGGACAAACAATCAACGTCAAAAATCCGTCTCCCTACGTTGTACGTTTAGCCCAAAATATTACCTTCTTACCTTCCGGGGGCGAAGGCACGATTAAAAAAACCTATATTCTGCCCGGCGAAACATTGAACGTCAGTATAAAAACGCCCCTTGCTGCTGATACATCCGTACGTTTTTACCCTGCCAGCCGTTACGGCATTGAAGTCCCCAGCTTTACCTCACCGCTGGTGCCGTGATGAGAGCTAGCACGTGAAGTATTTAAAACTGCCGCTATACATCAAAACTGCGCTTTATTGCTCACTGGCGACCACGACGTTTTCGGCTCTGGCGGAGGAGCTGAATTTTGACATGGGTATTCTCACCTCCAGAGGCATTAGCCCCAACGTGGCACAATATTTTTCCCGTGCGCCGCGTTTTCTACCAGGCAGCCACACCGTCATGGTAAAGATCAATGGCGTAAATAGAGGGTCGTTGGTCGCGCGTTTCGACACAGAAGGCCAACTTTGCGTGGATGACGATTTCCTCAGCGCCAGCGGGCTCGTACCGCTTAATATCAGCGCCAAAGAAACATGCCATAGCCTACAAGAAGATTATCCCTCAGCGATTATTACCCCACTGCCAAACAGTGAATCGCTGGAGCTTTTTGTTCCGGCGCAGGCTCTGGATAATAACTTACTCTCGCTAAACAACGTGATTAAAGGCGGCACCGCCGGGTTATTTAACTATAACCTGTACGCCAGTCGCAGCGAGTCATCCGGTAGCGATAGCCGAAACTATGCCCAGGCAAACCTTGAAGCTGGCTTAAACTTCGCGGAATGGACGCTGCGCAGCCGCTACATGCTGACGAATAATGATGGAGAATACCGTACCGATAGTCTATATACCTATGCGGAGCACGTATTTCAGGCACAAAAAAAGCGTGCGCAAGTTGGGCAGATCAACGTCAACTCCAGTCTATTCAGTGGCGCGCCGATCAACGGCGTACAGCTTATCCCTGAACAAGGGCTGGCACAGGATACACAAGGCGTAACCATTAACGGTATTGCCCGAACCCACCAGGCTCGCGTTGAAGTTCGTCAGTCCGGACAGATTATTTATACCGCACCAGTGAACGCTGGGGCATTTACCCTTGAAAATGTCCCCATCATACGCAGCAATACCGACCTTAACGTCAGCGTCGTTGAAACCGATGGCTCAACGACAACCTTCACGGTGCCGGCAGTATCTTTTAATTTACGCGAACTCACGCCCGCAGGCTTGACAATGTCCATAGGGCGCGTACGTGATACCACCAGCGACTATTCTCTCCCCTGGATCTATAACATCAGCGATGGTTGGAAACTGAGTGAAAACTGGCTGGCGCAGGCGTCTGGCGTACTGGCACAAGACTATCAAGCGGCAGGAGGTATGCTGCAATGGCTTCCAACCAACAAATGGACGTTTTCCGGCTCAATGCTGGGCAGTAAAGCGTCCTTCGGCGAATCTCTGCAGGGTGCGAAAAGTGAACTACGCGCCAGCATGGCGCTGCCCGGGGAAATTAGCCTTGACGTCAGTACCGCCCGCTACAGCGACGGATACCGTGAGTTAACGGATGCGCTCAATAAAGATGCTTACGAATACCAAAGTAGCTCCAGTGCTAATATCGCCTGGAACCATAATCTGTTAGGTACCTTCTCTCTGGGTTATTACACTTATCAGGCTACGGATAATAACAACGACTCTCGCAGTATAATGGCTTCCTGGGGCAAAACATTTAAATATGCCTCAATTACCGCTAACTGGCAGCACGCTGTTAATCAGGATGATGAGAATCATAACGGCAGTAATGATGATGATATGTTTTACATCAACATCAGCATTCCACTAGGTGAGCAGCGCGTCGGCGCTTATATGCGTAATCAAGGTGATAAAACAACCTACGGGCTACAAAATAATGGTTCGCTAAGTAAAGATACCCATTACTATATTTCTGCGGATCGTGATGCAAAAAACCAGCAAAATAGCTTCAACGGTAATCTCAATAGCAATCTCCATTACACTCAACTCAGCGTGGGCGGCGGCACTGATGGCGATAATTACCGCAACTATAACGCAACCTTCAGCGGAGGCATCGCTGCACACGAACATGGCATAACGTTCTCGCCTTACACCATCAAAAATACCTTTGCTATCGCACGCCTGAGTGAACCAGAAAGCGGCATTGAAATCGCCACGCCACAGGGGCGAATCTGGACTGACCGCTGGGGGCAGGCCGTCATTCCGGGGCTAACTGAATGGCGGAAATCCCGCGTAGAGGTTAATGCGAATACGCTACCAAAGAGCATGGAACTGGCAAACGGTATTAAGAATATTACCGTCGCGCACAGCGCTTTTCGGGTACTGGATTTCAACGTGCTGAATACACGCCGTGTGATGCTGACAGTAAAGCGTCCGGACGGCTCATGGCTACCTAAAGGCACCAGCATTGTAGATGAAAAAAATAACTATTTGGTCAGCGCTGTCGACAGCGGACGCGTATTTATCACCGATGTTGGGGATAATCCTGCGTTATATGCCGCTGATGATGATATGAATCGTCTGTGTCGCATCCACTACACGCTGCAGAAAACCCAGGATAAAGAGGCATTTTATGAAACGGCAAAGGGAGTCTGTCAATGAAATCCAACAGCAAATGGTTGGGGATTGCTATATGTTGTCTCTTCACCGCACTACTCCCTCCATCAGCCCGAGCCGACGATGACTGCCAAATAACGTTCTCTTCGCCAAACGTCAGCTTTGGCTGGCTTAAGCAAGATGATATCGTCAATTCTCAGCAAGGCTGGAATCAAATGTCTTCACAGGAGGTTCACGTTAGTGTGAGTTGCCCAGAAAGCCAGAATATTGCTCTTTTTGTGCAGGCCTCAGCGGGGGAAAAGGGACGATTTTATTTTGGAAATAACGGTGGTCTCGCCGTACGTGTTAGTCAGATGATAGTAGATGGTAAAAGTTATCCTATTGCCAGTACCCTTGATAGAGTGAGCTTTGCTCCCAATGACAGTGCCCTGGATAGTCTGTTACTACATAATAACAACGGTATCATCGCGATGGATAATAACCAGCAGGTCAGTGGGAAAATGATGAACGTCACGCTGACATTAACACCTGTCTTGAACGATAATCAATTTACACATTCTACCGATACGGTCATGCTGGAAAGCAATTTACAGTGGGAAGTGCTGACGAAATAAACGATGAAGGGGGCCTGCTCTGGCCCCCTTCACAATCTTACTCTTTATCGCCCAGCAGTACGGATTCCAGCGCGATTTTGATCATGTCGTTGAAGGTCGTCTGACGTTCAGCGGCAGTGGTCTGCTCGTGGGTACGGATATGGTCGGACACGGTGCAGATGGTCAGCGCTTTCGCGCCAAACTCAGCCGCAACGCCGTAGATGCCCGCCGCTTCCATCTCTACGCCCAGTACGCCGTATTTTTCCATCACGTCGAACATTTCGCCGTCCGGAGAGTAGAACAGGTCTGCGGAGAACAGGTTGCCCACGCGCGCGTCTACGCCCAGCGCTTTCGCCGCGTCAACCGCGTTACGTACCATGTCGAAGTCAGCGATAGCCGCGAAGTCATGATCTTTAAAACGGATACGGTTCACTTTGGAGTCGGTGCAGGCACCCATACCGATCACCACGTCGCGCAGTTTGACGTCCATGCGCACAGCGCCGCAGGAGCCGACGCGAATGATTTTCTTCACGCCGAAATCGGTGATCAGCTCTTTGGTGTAGATGGAGCAGGACGGGATACCCATACCGTGGCCCATCACGGAGATCTTACGGCCTTTGTAAGTCCCGGTGAAACCTAACATGCCGCGAACGTTGTTCACTTCGCGGACATCTTCGAGGAAAGTCTCAGCAATGTGCTTCGCACGCAGCGGGTCGCCCGGCATCAATACGACGTCAGCGAAATCACCCATTTCTGCATTAATATGTGGAGTTGCCATCTTCAGTTCCCTTTAAATTTGTTGTTATTGCCTGATGGCGGCTACGCCTTATCAGGTCTACAAAATGTGTGTCAAAACAGTGAAATACCCTAAGGATTTCGCGTTGTAGGAAGGCGACGAATTCGTGAATCCCCGGGAGCATAGATGAACTATGTGACCGGGGTGAGCGAATGAAGTCAACGCATCTACAGCGCGAAAGACAACAGGTATCACAGCATGTTTTTACCGTAGTCCATTGGCGATGTACCAAAGTAGGTCGCCAGCGTCTGGCCGATATCCGCGAAGGTTTCACGGTGACCTAAAGAGCCCGGTTTGACTTTCGGACCGTAGATCAGCACCGGAATGTGCTCACGGGTATGGTCAGTACCAGTCCAGCTCGGGTCACAGCCGTGGTCAGCGGTCAGGATCAGAATGTCATCTTCCCCCACCAGCTCCATCAGCTCCGGCAGACGGCGGTCAAACAGCTCCAGGCCTGCGGCGTAGCCCGCGATGTCGCGACGGTGGCCCCAGGAAGAGTCGAAGTCAACGAAGTTAGTGAAAACGATGGTTTTATCGCCCGCTTCTTTCATCTCTTTGAGGGTCGCGTCGAACAGCGCGTCCAGACCGGTCGCTTTCACTTTCTTAGTGATGCCGCAGTTGGCGTAGATGTCGGCAATTTTACCGACGGACACCACGTGGCCCTGTTTTTCATCGACCAGTTTCTGCAGCACGGTCGGCGCTGGCGGTTCTACGGCCAGGTCGTGACGGTTGCCGGTACGCTGGAAGTTACCGGCCTTGTCGCCGATAAACGGACGCGCGATCACGCGGCCAATGTTGTAGCCGCCTTCGGTCAGCTCTTCACGGGCGATTTCGCACAGCTCGTAGAGTTTATCCAGGCCAAAGGTCTCTTCGTGGCAGGCAATCTGGAACACGGAGTCAGCGGAGGTGTAAAAAATCGGCTTGCCGGTTTTCATGTGCTCTTCGCCGAGCTGGTCCAGAATGACCGTACCGGAAGAGTGGCAGTTCCCGAGATAGCCCGGCAGGTTGGCGCGTTTCACCAGCTTATCCAGCAGTTCCTGCGGGAAGCTGTTTTCGTGGTCGCTGAAATAGCCCCAGTCGAACAGTACCGGCACGCCGGCGATTTCCCAGTGGCCGGACGGCGTATCTTTGCCGGAGGACAGTTCGTGCGCCCATGCGTATGCGCCAATAACGTCCGCGTTGCCGTCCATACCGGCGGCAATTTTACCGGTAGAGCCTTCATGCGCTTTCACCAGCCCCAGACGAGTCAGGTTAGGCAGATTCAACGGGCCCTTACGGCCATTGTCAGCTTCGCCTTTGGCGCAAGCTTCTGCGATGTGGCCCAGAGTGTCGGAACCTACGTCGCCAAAACGATCCGCGTCTTCAGTAGCGCCGATGCCGAATGAGTCCAGCACCATAATAAATGCACGTTTCATATCTTCTCCGTACTTAGTGCTTCAAAAATAATTGATCAGATCAGTATACAACTATTCAGTAATTCGACGATAGACCGAAGGTGTGCTTGCTGGCGCTTTATCGTCAAGGATAATTGCCGCTTTGACGGCCTTCGCCGCTTCCTGCCAACTGGCTTCGTCTTTGGCATGAATCACCGCCAGCGGGCGCTGCCCGTCGATGCTGTCGCCCAGACGGGCCATGTCGGTAAAGCCAACGCTGTAATCAATGGTATCAGACGCCTGACGACGGCCGCCGCCCATCGAGACGACCGCCATCCCCAGCGCACGCGTATCCATTGCGCTGATAAACCCTTCGGTATCAGCATATACCGCTTTGCTCAACATGGCGGTCGGCAGGTATTTATCGTAGTTCTCAACGAAATCGCTCGGCCCTTTCTGCGCGGCCACCATACGACCAAAGACTTCTGCCGCTTTACCGTTATCCAGCACCGCCTGTAATTTCGCACGCGCTTCGGCGTCGTCTTTCGCCAGCTGGCCGGAGATCAGCATCTCCACGCATAGCGCCATAGTGACATCAAACAAGCGCGGATTGCGGTATTCACCGGTCAGGAACTGCACGGCTTCACGCACTTCCACCGCGTTACCGGCGCTCGAAGCCAGCACTTGGTTCATATCGGTTAACAACGCCGTAGTGCGAACTCCCGCGCCGTTTGCCACGCCGACAATCGCTTCAGCAAGGGCTTCAGAAAGTTCATAGGTTGGCATAAACGCGCCGCTGCCGACTTTGACGTCCATTACCAGCGCATCCAGCCCTTCGGCCAGTTTCTTGGCGAGGATGGAACCGGTGATCAGCGGAATAGAGTCCACCGTCGCGGTAATATCGCGGGTGGCGTAAAAACGTTTGTCCGCCGGTGCAAGCGAGCTGGTTTGCCCAATAATCGCCACACCCACGTCTTGAATAATTTCGCGGAAACGGTTGTCGTCCGGGAAGATATCAAAGCCCGGGATCGCTTCCAGTTTGTCGAGCGTACCGCCGGTATGTCCGAGGCCGCGACCGGAGATCATCGGCACATAACCGCCACAGGCCGCTACCATTGGCCCCAGCATCAGAGACGTCACGTCCCCTACGCCGCCGGTCGAATGCTTATCGACAATCGGGCCATTGAGATTCAGGCTTTTCCAGTCAAGGACAGTACCGGAATCCCGCATCGCCATGGTCAGCGAAACACGCTCCGGCATGGTCATATCGTGGAAGAAGATGGTCATCGCCAGGGCGGCAATCTGCCCTTCAGAGATAGTATTGTCACGAATACCATTGATAAAGAAACGAATTTCTTCGTCACTCAACGCATGACCATCACGCTTTTTACGAATAATTTCTTGTGCGAGAAACACGGTACCCTCCTGAGGGAAAAGAGTAGAAGGCTTACATCGCCGGATGACGGCTAACGCCTTATCCGGCCTACAGGCCTGGATTTGTAGGCCGGATAAGCGCAGCGCCATCCGGCAAATCAGAGCTTAGTAGCTGCTGGCGCTCTTACCGTCGCCGTGACCCAGCGCTTTCAGCAGGCTTGCCAGCAGGCTGGATGCGCCAAAGCGGTAGTGACGAGAATCTGCCCAGTCAGCGCCAAACAGTTCGTCTGCAATCGCGAGGAATTTCTGCGCGTCTTCCGCCGTACGTACGCCGCCCGCCGGTTTGAAGCCAACGGTTTTGGAAACGCCCATGTCGCGGATCACTTCCATCATGATGCGCGCGCTTTCCGGCGTAGCGTTTACCGGCACTTTACCGGTAGAGGTTTTGATGAAATCCGCACCGGCTTTGATGGAGATTTCAGAGGCTTTACGAATCAGCGCCTCTTCTTTCAGCTCGCCGGTTTCGATAATCACTTTCAGCAATACGTTCGCTGCGGCACAAGCGTCTTTACAGGCTTTTACCAGGTCAAAACCCACCTGCTCGTTACCGGCGATCAACGCGCGGTACGGGAACACCACGTCCACTTCGTCAGCGCCGTAGGCGATCGCCGCACGGGTTTCCGCCAGCGCAATATCGATGTCATCATTGCCATGCGGGAAGTTAGTCACCGTTGCAATGCGGATGTCCGGCGTACCTTGTTCTTTCAGAGTTTTACGCGCAATCGGGATAAAACGCGGGTAAATACAAATCGCCGCCGTATTCCCGACCGGGGTTTTTGCCTGATGACACAACGCGATCACTTTTTCATTGGTGTCGTCATCGTTCAGAGTGGTCAGATCCATCAGTTTGAGCGCACGCAGGCTGCTTGCTTTTAAATCAGTCATGACATTCTCCAACGGCATTGCCGTATAAAATTTCACCTTGCGAGTCTGTTAATATTCTAACATTCACTCGCGTTTACACTTCGATATACATCACAGTTAATGAAAACTACGTACAAATTTGCATTACTGTAATGAGATCTGAATCAAATTATCCCGCCGTCACCGTCTGTTCTTCGAGCGATAAGCGCATCAGGATCAAAGTCGGTTTGCCGCCGTTTTCTACAATAGCGCATCGTCCCGGCATAAAGAGGAAACGAAGATGCCTGCCTCATGCGAAACTGCGCTCCAGCAGCGTTGCCAGCAAATTGTGACCAGCCCGGTGCTCACGCCTGAACAAAAACGCCATTTTCTGGCGCTGGAAGCTGAAAACGCCCTGCCTTATCCCCCCCTGCCGGAAGATGCCCGCCAGGCGCTGGATGAAGGCGTCATTTGCGATATGTTTGAGGGGCACGCCCCCTTCAAACCGCGCTACGTGTTGCCCGATTACGCCCGATTTCTGGCTAACGGTTCACAGTGGCTGGAACTGGAAGGCGCGAAAGATCTGGATGATGCGTTATCCCTACTCACCATTCTGTATCATCACGTTCCTTCCGTGACGTCCATGCCGGTTTATCTCGGCCAGCTTGATGCGTTGCTGCAACCGTATGTTAGAATTCTAACACAAGATGCGATCGATATTCGAATAAAACGTTTCTGGCGTTATCTCGACAGAACGCTGCCAGACGCCTTTATGCATGCCAATATTGGCCCTGCCGATACGCCTGTCACACGAGCGATTTTGCGCGCTGATGCCGAGCTAAAGCAGGTGGCGCCTAACCTGACGTTTATCTACGATGCGGAAATTACGCCGGACGATCTGCTGCTGGAGGTCGCCAAAAACATTTGCGAATGTAGTAAGCCACACATTTCCAATGGCCCTGTAAATGATAAAATTTTCACAAAAGGCCATTATGGCATCGTCAGTTGTTATAACTCGCTACCGCTTGGCGGCGGCGGCAGTACGCTGGTACGTCTCAACCTGAAAGCCGTGGCAGAACGCAGTACGTCTGTCGATGACTTCTTTTCACGTACGCTACCGCACTACTGCCGACAGCAGATCGCCATCATTAATTCACGATGTGAATTCCTCTATGAAAAGTCACATTTCTTTGAGAATAGCTTTCTTGTACAGGAAGGTTTGATCGATCCTGAACGTTTTGCGCCGATGTTCGGTATGTACGGGCTGGCGGAAGCCGTGAACCTGCTGTGCGAAAACGCGGGCCTGAACGCCCGTTATGGCAAAAATGAAACGGCGAACGAGCTGGGCTACCGTATCAGCGCCCAACTGGCGGATTTCGTCGAAAATACGCCAGTGAAGTATGGCTGGAAGCAACGGGCGCTGCTCCATGCCCAGTCTGGCATCAGTTCCGATATTGGCACTACGCCGGGCGCACGTCTGCCGTATGGCGATGAACCGGACCCTATCACCCATTTGCAAACCGTCGCGCCGCACCATGCCTTTTATCATGCCGGGATCAGCGACATTCTGACGCTGGACGAAACCATCAAGCGTAATCCGCAGGCGCTGGTTCAGCTTTGTCTTGGCGCGTTCAAAGCCGGGATGCGGGAATTTACCGCCAATGTCAGCGGCAACGATCTGGTGCGCGTCACCGGTTATATGGTGCGCCTGTCGGATCTGGCGAAATTTCGCGCCGAAGGCTCGCGCACGAATACCACCTGGCTGGGAGAAGAAGCCGCACGTAATACCCGCATCCTGGAACGACAGCCACGCGTAGTCAGCCATGAACAACAGATGCGCTTTAGTCAGTAAGATCATTGCGTTTTCCTGCGTCGATGGGCCAGGCAGCCGCCTGGCATTATTCTTACAGGGCTGCAATTTGCGCTGCAAGAATTGCCATAACCCGTGGACGATGGGACGCTGTAACGACTGCGGGGAATGCGTATCGCAGTGTCCGCACCACGCCCTCAGCGTTGATGGCGGGAAAGTGGTATGGCGGTCGGACATCTGCGAGCAGTGCGATACCTGCCTGAAAATGTGCCCACAGCAGGCAACGCCAATGGCGCAGACCATGAGCGTGAACGATGTGCTGCGTCATATTCGTAAAGCATCGCTGTTTATTGAAGGTATTACCGTCAGCGGCGGAGAGGCGACCACGCAATTACCGTTTATTGTGGCGCTATTTACAGCGATCAAAGCCGATCCGCAGTTACAACGGCTGACCTGCCTGGTGGACAGTAATGGTCAGTTAAGCGAGACCGGCTGGCAGAAACTACTGCCGGTTTGCGACGGCGTAATGCTCGATCTGAAAGCCTGGAAGAGCGAGTGTCATCACCGTCTGACCGGACGTGATAATACGCATATTAAGCACAGTATCCGCTTTCTTGCTGCGCAGGGAAAACTGGCGGAGCTGCGGTTGCTGGTTATCCCGGGTCAGGTGGACTATGTGGCGCATATTGATTCACTGGCGGCGTTTATTACTTCGCTGGGCGAGGTTCCGGTGCGTCTGAATGCCTTTCATGCGCACGGCGTCTATGGCGAAGCGAAGGCCTGGCCAGGCGCGACGCCGCAAGAGGTGGAACGGCTGGCTGACGGATTGCGCGCGCGTGGGGTGGCGAAGCTGATTTTGCCGGCGCTATATTTGTAAGCGTCGCCTGCCGGACGGCGGCTGCGATGCCATCAGAGCCGAAACAAGGTAATGGTATTGCGATACAGCGTATCGGCTATCACCTCTGCGGGCTCCGGACGTAATTCGCAGAGCGCATCAAATACGCGCGCCGCCTGCTCCGGGCGGTTCGGCTGCCCCTGAAACCCCTTTAGCGGCATATCCGGCGCATCGGTCTCCAGCAACAGCGCGTCCAGCGGCAACCGCGCCATAACATCACGGGTTTTACTGGCGCGCGGGTAGGTGATGGTGCCGCCGACGCCGATTTTATAGCCCAGTCGCACAAAGCGTTCGGCCTGCTGCAGACTGCCGGCAAAACCATGCACCACACCGGTTCGCGGCAGATCCTGGCGCTTTAAGTGCATCGCCAGTTTGTCATGCGTGCGCCGCGAGTGCAGGATCACCGGCAGATCGTAGCGTTTTGCCAGTTGTAGTTGCGCGTCTAAAAATCGCTCTTGCCTGGCGAACTGCGGATCGTCGCGATAAAGATCGAGACCAATCTCGCCTACCGCCACGACGTTCTGTTGTTGCGCCAGCACTTGTTGCAGCTTATCAGGATCGTCATCGGCATGACGCTCAATCACAATGGGGTGTAATCCCAGCGCAGCATAAAGCGACGGGAAACGCGCCGCCAGCGCCAGCACGCGGGGAAAGTGAGCCGCCTCGGTCGCCGGCACGATGATTTTTTCAACGCCCGCCTCACAGGCACGCTGAATACTGGCGCGCTCATCGCCCGTAAAGGGCGGGAAATCAAAATGGCAATGCGTATCGATAAAGCGCCAGCTCACGCCAGATCCTCGTCGGTAAATGTGGTGTCGTTTGCCTGCGGCGCGCTAATGACCTCCGCCACATGCGTATCATTGGCCACCGGCGCCGGAGGCACGACCACCGTTTCCGGCACGGCAATCCGCGACGTATGGCGCAGGAGAGGCGGCGTTGCGGCGAGCAATTTACCAACGGTGGCAAGGAAATAACGCCCGCATAATTGCCCGGTTTTGTAATCCTCACGCAGCGCCGGGATACGGCTGCCCAGCGCCATGCTGTGCAGCGGTTTCGGCGGATAAATTTCAATGATCCGCAGCTTACCCGGCGGCTTTTCAATAAATTGTTGGATCGCGCTGTAGGACGTTTCATGATGCTGCACCAGGTTGACCAACGGCTGTAGACTGCTCTCTCCCAGCCAGCGCTCCATACGCTTAAACCACTGCGGCGTGTAATACATTTGCGAGGGTACGGTGCGGATCACCACAATGGTTTTCGCCCCCCGCTTTGCCGCCTCCTGAACCGGAATGGCGTCGCTAATGCCACCGTCCAGATAGTTGATGCCCTCTAACGTAACGCCGGTACGGTAGAAACCCGGTATGGCGCTGGAGGCGCGAATGATATCAAGCCAGTTTTGTTTTGTCGGCGAGAAATAGCCCGGCGTGTAATCATCCCCCCGGCAGGCGCACATATAAAAGGATTTTCCGCTGTCGAACAGGCGCGCTGCGGTATCCATTTGCAGCGGCATCCGGGCGGCGGTGGATTCCACCAGCCAGTCGAGGTCAATAAGGTTTCCTCCGCGTACAAATCGTAGCGGATCAAAAAATTCGCGCCTGGTGGTATAGCGCATAATAACTTTACGCCCGTAGCCGGGCTGGTTGCAGAGATACGCCGAGAGATTTTGCGCACCGGCTGATGTGCCGAAGTAGAGATGGAAAGGATTAAACTGCGCACGCATAAACTCATCCAGCACGCCTGCGGTAAAGATACCCCGCTGCCCCCCGCCCTCACAGACCAGCGCCATACGGCCTGGCCGGAACGGTGTTAATGATAACGGCGCAATATTGCCGAGCGTAACCGGTATTCGCTGGCCCACCTCTGCCTTCCTGTTTTTCATTTTTTTCCAGGCTGACAAGGTAACGCAAAACGTTAACGGCTAAAACCGTAAAAGCCAGTCCGCTGGACTGGCTTGATAGCAATATATCTTTACAGATGCCTGCTAGGGTCGTTTACGGCCCATGAACAGGCTGACCAGGAAGAGCACGATCCCGACGACGAAGACGATTTTCGCCGCGCCGGCAGCCGTACCAGCCAGTCCACCAAAACCCAATGCGGCGGCAATTAACGCGATAACCAGAAATATAATGCCCCAACGAAACATAAGCCTCTCCTTTACCATAGTTAATGTCGACCGCTAAATATGAGCGCTCAGGCTACTCATTCGCGATATTTTTAGTGTGGTGCACATTACGCCTCCCGACAAACGTCGGGAGGACGAATTACGACGAATTACTGAACTTTCAGATCGTTTTTAACACTTTTTACGCCATCAACGGCTTTCGCGATGCTTTCAGCGCGGTCGCTTTGTTCCTGAGTTTCAACGGTACCGGAGAGCTGTACGACGCCATCGGTCGTTTCCACTTTCACTTTACGGGAAGGGACGAGATCGTCCGCCAGCAACTTGGCTTTGACTTCACTGGTCGTGGCCGTATCGCCGGCATAACCTTTCACGGAACCTTCTTTATTGTCGCGAACGTGAAGTTTGTCGCTAACGGAGGTCACGCCTTCTACGCCTTTCGCCACTTTCACGGCGGCTTCAGCCTGCGCCTGGCTTTCTACAAAGCCGCTCAGGGTGACGACTTTCTGATTGGTTTCGACAGAAATATCGGTGCTTTTAATATTGTCATGGTCTACCAGCGCAGCTTTGACTTTCGCAGTGATAGCGCTGTCATCCATGAAGTTACCGACTTTATTCATAGAGCTATCGACTTTTTGCCCTGCGGTTTCGGTTCCGCTTTGCGCCTTGTCCGTTGTTGCGTTTTCTGCAAAGGCAGAACCTGTCGCAACAGCAGAGGTCAACATTACGGCCAGCAGAGTTTTAGAAATCTTCAGTCTTGTCATAGTCATCGATTTTGTCCTGTATAGTTTGCTCGTAATTTGAGCTCAGGCAACACGAGGTTGCATTGCTGAATGCGGTGAAACTCACCGGTTTCTGAAGTCAATGACTGGCATCACATTCGTGAATTTGTAACGACGCGTCGCCTGCCACCCTTCCGTTTCAGTTATTAATATCGTGACTAAAACAAATCTCAGCTTTAAGCTCTCATATTCACGCATTGAACAGGCATTAAAGCCGACATTTATGTCATCACTTTGTTAAATATAGATCACAATTTTAAAATCGCTTGTCGGTGCGTATAAAAAACAGGCAGATCGGAGAAAAAACGCGGGATTTAAGAACATTCCGTAAGCGGTTAAAAAGGCAGGGAAAGTACGAAGGCGCGGCGGATGCCGCGCCCGGAAAGGGATCAGTGTTCGCGCGTTTTACGGAACTGAACGTCAGGGTAACGTTCCTGGGTCAGGTTCAGGTTAACCATTGTTGGGGCGATATAGGTGAGGTTGTCGCCGCCATCCAGCGCCAGTTGCGTTTCATTCTTACGCTTAAACTCTTCGAATTTCTTCGCATCGGCGCTTTCCACCCAGCGCGCCGTCGCCACGTTGACGGATTCATAAATCGCCTCAACGTTGTATTCGCTTTTCAGGCGCGCGACAACAACGTCAAACTGCAGAACGCCCACGGCGCCGACAATCAGATCGTTGTTGGAGATGGGACGGAATACCTGCACCGCCCCCTCTTCAGAAAGCTGCACCAGCCCTTTCAGTAGCTGCTTCTGCTTGAGCGGATCTTTCAGGCGAATACGACGGAACAGTTCCGGCGCAAAGTTCGGGATACCGGTAAACTTCATCATCTCGCCCTGGGTGAAGGTATCGCCGATCTGAATGGTGCCGTGGTTATGCAGACCCAAAATATCGCCCGGGTACGCTTCTTCAACGTGCGAACGATCGCCCGCCATAAATGTTAACGCGTCGGAAATCACCACATCTTTGCCGGTACGGACCTGGCGTAACTTCATGCCCTTCTCATACTTACCGGAAACCACGCGCATAAACGCCACGCGGTCGCGGTGTTTCGGGTCCATATTGGCCTGAATTTTAAAGACAAAACCGGTGAATTTCTCTTCCGAGGCTTCCACTGTGCGGGTATCGGTTTGACGCGGCATCGGCGCGGGCGCCCACGCCACTAAACCATCCAGCATATGGTCAACGCCAAAGTTACCCAGCGCGGTACCGAAAAATACCGGAGTAATTTCCCCTGCCAGGAACAGCTCTTCATCAAACTCGTTAGACGCGCCCTGCACCAGTTCCAGCTCGTCGCGCAGTTGCTGCGCCAGGTCTTCACCCACGGCGGCATCCAGATCCGGGTTATTCAGCCCTTTAACGATGCGCACTTCCTGAATGGTGTGGCCCTTACCGGTCTGATACAGATAAGTTTCATCTTTATAAAGGTGATAAACGCCCTTAAACAGCTTGCCGCAGCCAATCGGCCAGGTGATCGGCGCGCAGCCGATTTTCAGCTCATTTTCCACTTCATCCAGCAGCTCCATCGGGTCGCGGATGTCACGGTCGAGTTTGTTCATAAAGGTCAGGATTGGCGTATCGCGCAGACGGGTAACTTCCATCAGCTTACGAGTCCTGTCTTCAACACCTTTTGCGGCGTCGATCACCATCAGGCAGCAGTCCACCGCCGTCAGAGTACGGTAGGTATCTTCGGAGAAGTCTTCGTGCCCCGGGGTGTCCAGCAGGTTCACCAGACAGTCGTGATACGGGAACTGCATCACCGAGGTGGTGATAGAGATACCACGCTGTTTTTCCATCTCCATCCAGTCAGATTTTGCATGTTGGCTGGAGCCACGGCCTTTTACCGTACCGGCGGTCTGAATCGCCTGTCCGAACAGCAACACTTTTTCGGTAATGGTGGTTTTACCGGCGTCCGGGTGAGAAATAATGGCAAAAGTGCGGCGTTTGGCCACCTCTTGCAAATAAGGAGACAACGTCATAGTCAAATCTTCTTGAGTAAGCGCGGCGTTTGACCACGCATGTTGAATACGAAAAATGCGGCTATTTTACCCATCAACCTGGGGGAGGCAATCAGTGTTTACACAGGAGCTGCTCCAGTTCGCTTAATGACGCCACAGTCCAGGTTGGATGAATACCCGCGGGCTGCTCGCGATGATGCGCGTTAAGCCAGCAGGTCGACAGTCCGGCGTTAATGCCGCCAAGAATATCGGACTCCGCGGTATCGCCAACCATTAATACGCGCGAGCGGTCAGGATTCCCCGCCTGCTCCAGGGCGTAGTTAAAGATTTTCGGATCGGGCTTCGCGACGCCAACCTGCTCGGAAATCACCAGCAGATCGAAATACTCGCGCAGCCCGGTGCGCTCCAGACGAGTTTGTTGTAGCGCGGTAAAACCGTTAGTAATAATACCGATTTTAGCCTGCCCGCGAATCGCATTAAGTAGCGAAACGGCGCCCGGCAAAGGAGAACAGATCTCTGCCATCGCACTAATAAAAGCGTCATTCAGCAGCCCCGGCGCAACGTTTAGCCGTTCAGCCCAACTTTGAAAGCGCGCGTGCTGCAATTGTAATGAGGTAATCGCGCCGTTCTGATAATCCACCCATAGCGGCTTATTCACGGCCTGGTAATCCTGGAAATCCTCAGCGGTAAAGGTGACGCTATAGTCAAGGAACATCCGCTGTAAGCCGGTGAAAGAATCAAACGTAAACAGCGTTTCATCGGCATCAAAGAAAATCCAGTCCCACTTAATCATTACACCTTGCCTCTTTTATTACATGCTTATCGGTAACGCCATGATGATGGCGTCCTCATGCCCTTGTGCCGTGGGATAGTAATTGCGGCGAATCGTCGCCTCGTTAAACCCCAGACTTTCATACAGCGCGATGGCGGCAGCGTTAGAGGCGCGTACCTCCAGCCATAGCGTTACAACACCGCGCGTTTCCAGTTCATCAATCAGATGCTCAAGCAGCATACGCCCCAGCCCCCGACGCTGAAAATCCGGATCGACGGCGATATTGAACAGCGTCGCTTCGTCCAGCACCACCTGTGTAATGGCAAACGCGGCCATTCTGTCATCAGCGGTCAGCTTAAGGTTGAGATACCGTTCGCCCTGGTTGCCGAAAAACGTTTTTTCGCTCCACGGAAACGCATGAGCGCGTTGCTCAATCTGCCAGGCTGCGGGGAGATCGGTCGTGCTGAGGATAGAAATCGTGTTCATGTTCGCAGATTTGTTGCCATAGTGCGGCGCGTGCCGCCGGGTTTGCCCGGAGTTCATTAAACGCCGGCGTCGTGACCTGAGCGCCTTCGAGTTGGAGCGGCGCGTCAGTTCCTAACCGCCAGCTATTACAACGGCTGCCCTGCGGCAGCATGGCGACGCGCTCAGGCGCCAGGGGTAAAACCTGATCGGGACTCACGGTCAACGCGCGTAAAATATCGCGCATTAGCGGCTCGTTCAGCGCGGGTAATTCCTCTGCAACCACGATCAGACGAACGTGCGCGGGAAGGGAAATCGCAATCTCGCCCTGTAGCGCGCCAGGACGTCGCAGCGCCCACTGCGTAATACCCAGTTGCTGTAACTGCCAGTCTCGTCGGGATGTCATAGCGAAACGCTCCTGTAATCAGGGGCGCAAATATAGCAAATCTGTCGAATCTCCGCCATCAAACTACTATAATCGCCGCCAGTCTGAATTAAGGAGCATTCCATGTCTGCTTTTACCCCGGCAAGTGAAGTCTTGCTGCGCCACAGTGATGATTTCGAACAAAGCCGTATTCTTTTTGCCGGAGATTTGCAGGATGACCTGCCCGCGCGCTTTGAATGCGCCGCCAGCCGCGCGTATACGCAACAGTTTCACCACTGGCAGGCGCTAAGCCGCCAGATGGGCGATAACGTCCGTTTTAGCCTGGTCGCGCAAGCCAGCGATGTCGCTGACTGCGATACGCTGATTTACTACTGGCCGAAAAATAAACCCGAAGCGCAGTTCCAGTTGATGAATATTTTGTCGCTAATGCCGGTGGGCAGCGATGTTTTCGTCGTGGGAGAAAACCGTAGCGGCGTGCGTAGCGCCGAACCGATGCTGGCGGACTATGCGCCGCTGAACAAAGTAGATAGCGCGCGACGTTGCGGCCTTTACCATGGTCGTCTGGAAAAGCAGCCGCAGTTTAGTCTTGAATCCTGGTGGGCCGAGTACAACATCGACGGGCTGACCATCAAAACGTTGCCGGGCGTATTCAGCCGCGACGGACTGGATGTCGGTAGCCAACTGCTGTTGTCTACGCTGACGCCGCACACCAAAGGTAAAGTGCTGGATGTCGGCTGCGGCGCTGGCGTGCTTTCCGCCGCGCTGGCCAGCCATTCGCCGAAAGTGCGCCTGACGCTGTGTGACGTCAGCGCGCCGGCGGTGGAAGCCAGCCGCGCCACGCTTGCCGCTAATGGTCTTGAAGGCGAGGTATTCGCCAGCAACGTCTTTTCGGAAGTCAAAGGACGTTTTGACATGATCATCTCCAACCCGCCGTTCCACGACGGAATGCAAACCAGCCTCGATGCGGCGCAAACGCTCATTCGCGGCGCAGTGCGCCATCTGAACAGCGGCGGAGAGTTACGCATCGTGGCGAACGCCTTTCTGCCCTATCCTAAGATTCTGGATGAGACCTTTGGCTTCCATGAAGTCATCGCGCAAACCGGGCGCTTTAAGGTTTATCGTACCGTGATGACCCGTCAGGCGAAGAAATAGTTGGCCTGATAAGCGCAGCGCCATCTGGTTGCATGTGCCGGATGGCGACGCAAAGCGTCTTATCCAACCTACGTCTCGCGTCCATTTTTGCAGCAATCAATCTATCCCATGCAATTAACTATTGACGAATAGCTGAAAACCACTAGAATGCGCCTCCGTGGTAGTGATTCTTTTCAAGAATCGATGGTATGCGAAGGTGGCGGAATTGGTAGACGCGCTAGCTTCAGGTGTTAGTGTCCTTACGGACGTGGGGGTTCAAGTCCCCCCCCTCGCACCAAAACCACGTTGATATTGCTCGCACTGGGCGAAGGTGGCGGAATTGGTAGACGCGCTAGCTTCAGGTGTTAGTGTTCTTACGGACGTGGGGGTTCAAGTCCCCCCCCTCGCACCAACGAGGCGATATCAAAAAGTAAGATAACTGTGCGAAGGTGGCGGAATTGGTAGACGCGCTAGCTTCAGGTGTTAGTGTCCTTACGGACGTGGGGGTTCAAGTCCCCCCCCTCGCACCAATTATCTTATCCTTCCTTTGTCTCTTCATTTTCATCCCTGATTCCAGTTCATCATTGCCAACATCATGCCGCCAATAAGCGCCATACACGATGGCAGCAATACAAAATGCCGTAATTGTTTGTGATACAACATCAGCGCAGACAGTAGCAATCCTGATACAATCAACAGCTTCAGCGCATCAGCTGACAGGCCGATAAACGCCAGTCCAACGATAATCACTCCAGGCAATAACACGCCCCATCCGCTGCCTAACGTCCGCTGCAACATGGTTTCACCTCTGGAATTGATAATGATAACCAATATCATATGATATATTTTCTCATTTGTCAGCCAGGGAGAAAGCTAAAGAGATGAGTTTTACTTAACGGTTGATGACACGTATTCAGTAAGGTGATAAATTGTCCGACTGTTAACGTAAAAACAACAACACCTCGCTTTAGGCGACCTTTTCTCATACGTTATTTTCATGTTGGCGCCCGATTCCGTGTATATCACCGATAAATAACGACAATTACCCATGACAACACCATCCTGGCGGTCGCTTCGTATTAAGAAGTATCAGTTTTCTTTACGTCTTTTCTTGTTTCTCAACGCCGTGTCGGCGCTATTTACTCTCGTTTTCCCCCTTTATCAGATCAATGTATTTTGCACGCCAATGATCGGGATAGTGGTCCTGAGCGTATTACTGTTGATATGGCATGGGAAATATGGACAAAAAAGAATTAACCTCCCCTTTATCTCCCTACTCTTTGGGGGAATATGGGCGGCGCATATTGCGCTAAAGTATCCGGCGTTAGGCCATTATGATTTCTCTTTTTTATTGATTTCCCTGCTTAGCGTTCTGTTTATCGGCTCGATAGCCTTTGCCGCGAATATCGTCGCGTTTACGCTCTATTCGCTACCGCCAGTCGCGGTCTGCCTGTGGCTGAACGGTAATGAACAAGGTTTGCGAATTCTCTATTTGCTGGCCCTGCCAATGGTAGGAATCGCTATTCAACATGTTATCCAGAAACGCTACGATAATTTTGCCCAACAGCTCATGTTTAAGCTGCTGGCCGAGCGGGAAACTCTCAATGGCCTGAGTATGCTTGATCCATTAACCGGCTTATATAACCGCCGTGGCCTGCAAAATCGGCTGGATACGTTACAGGCGCCGGGCAGCCATGAACACTACGTTCTGCTATTGGATATCGATCATTTCAAAGCGTACAACGATCACTACGGTCATATGATGGGCGATCAGGCGTTAATCCGCGTCTCAGCGGCAATTCGGGACACCGTGCGATCGCGCGATGTCGTCTGCCGTTTTGGCGGGGAAGAATTCCTGGTGTTGCTGACCACCGCCGAACCACAGCAAGCCCGCGCTACCGCAGAACGTATCCGACAGGAAGTATACGATCTTAAAATCCCGCATATGTTTAACGAAAGCGTCGCCACCAATGTCACTGTCAGTATCGGCATTGCGCCCCTGACGGATCGCAATATCGGAGACGCTATCGAAAAAGCGGATAAAGCGCTCTACGAAGCCAAGCATCTTGGACGTAACCACATTCTGGTCAGCGACGACATGCGCGCCCTATGAATCCTGTTGGCGTAATCGTGCTACGCCAACAGCGTTAACCATAAACCGCTTGCCATCGTTTATCGCTATCGATAGGATTAGCAATCATTATCATTTAGATTAACATCATTAAACTGCGCTATGGCCTACCGTTCCGCACCGATTGCTGACGATATTATCTGGCGAGCTGCTCCCCAGCCGGAAGACGCCTCGCTGGCGGACGCAGTACGCGAGACGATCGCCTCTACCCGTGAGCACCTGTTGGACTTCATCCGGCTGGATGAAACACCGCCGCCAACGGCAATGACTCTTGCCCAGTGGACGCGCCCCGCGACGTTTCGTTCATTGCTGGCCGCCTATTCCGATCATATCTATCGGCACACGCCAGGCCTGCCACGTGAAAATAAGCCGTTACTCTCCCTGTGGGCGCAATGGTATATCGGGCTGATGGTGCCGCCACTGATGCTGGCATTACTGACGCAAGCGCGCGCTATCGATGTCTCGGCAGAACATATTCACGTTGAATTTCATGAAACCGGGCGCGCCGCGTGTTTCTGGCTTGATGTGCATCAGGATAACCTGGCAACGGAGCGTTCCCCGGAAGAACGAATGGAAACGCTGGTAGTCTCCGCACTACAGCCGGTCATTCAGGCGCTGGAGGCGACTGGCGACATCAACGCGAAACTTATCTGGAGCAATACCGGTTATTTAATCAACTGGTATCTGACTGAGATGAAACCGCTGCTTGGCGAAGCCCTGCTGGCAACGCTACGCCAGCGCTGTTTTTTTGAAAAGCAGCTATCCGACGGTCAGGATAACCCGCTGTGGCGGACCGTCGTAATGCGCGACGGTCTTCTGGTACGCAGAACCTGCTGCCAACGTTACCGCTTACCTGACGTACAGCAGTGCGGCGACTGCACGCTAAAGTAAACTGCGTTACGTTGCCTTCAGTTATCGTCACGGCTTACTGCTGCTGGCCTGTCACATTATTTTATTTACAGCGGCGCTCTCCGTATGCCAAATTACGTTTTGCCATTTTTGGGTCTACCGTGGCTATTGGTAAGGTCTCAGGAGAGAAGAATGAGTCTGCAATCTGTACGGCAATTTCTGGCCGATCATGCTCCCGATATTGAAATTATCGAATTAAATCAAAGCACAGCGACTGTCGAGCTGGCAGCCAAAGCGCACAACGTAGAGCCAGGGCAGATAGCTAAGACGCTCTCGCTTAAAGTAAAAGACACCATTATCCTGGTGGTCGCGAAAGGCGATGCCCGCCTGGATAATAAGAAGCTTAAAACCACTTTCGGCGCAAAAGCGCGTATGTTGAGCAGCGATGAAGTGGTCAATGCAACCGGACATCCTGTCGGCGGTGTATGTCCCTTTGGGCTGGAGCACCCGCTGCCCGTCTATTGCGACATCTCTCTGAAGGGGTATAACGAAGTATTGCCTGCCGCAGGCGCCACGCACAGCGCGGTACGCATCACGCCGGAAAGAATGGCTGAACTGACATCGGCGACCTGGGTAGACGTGTGCCAATAACGTGCCTGACACCCGGATTCCCCGAACAAGCACGGCGCATCCGGCGCGGGCTATACCCGATGCTGGAGCGCGGTACCATCGCCGGCGCGCAGATATAACAGAATATCCGCCGCATCGAGTAACCCGGCATCAGAACTCACGCCCAGCTTGGACATCACATTAAACTTATGCGCCCGGATAGTCTTAATGTTACGTTCTAACTGGACGGCAATTTGCGGCATTGAGTAGCCGTTCGACATGAAACGCAGAATCTCCCGCTCGGTTGGACTAAGCATACAATTCTGGTGAAGTTCCCAAAGATTGTCTGTACGCTCCGTTGTCCGCCGGGCGCTATTAAGCGATGTAAATAAGGCATCCTGTAAAACATCCAACGGCGACGCTTTGCTGATGACCCCATCCAGCGGCAGCGGGGATAATGCGCTGATTAAGCGGGCTTCAGCATCATCATCGGCAATCACCAGACGCCGCATATGGGGATAATTTATCGCCAGTTCCGTCAGGCTGGATAATCCTGTCCGGCGTTCAGTTCTTAACGCAGAAAGAGAAAAAATAACGGCAGAAAACGGCGTCTTTAGCGCAGCCTTATAAAACGCGGATGGTTTTGAAAAAATATGAAGCGTATGTCGGCAATCCGGCATTGCATCAAATAGCCCTTTAATACCAATGGTGCTCATCACGCATTTTTCTACGAGCGCAACATTTCTCTTGCTGATTCTATTTTCCATTCCATGGTTTCTCCATATACCGAAGGTAGGTTCAATTCTCTGGCTCCCTGAGAACTGTTTATCCATGCATACATCTCTGCATTACTGTGTATTGATAAGCGTCGCATGGCGCTATTTTTTTGGGCGCTAATTGTTTTATTACTTTTTTTAAGTAACGCCGCAATTTGGTTAATGCCCCACCCTTTTCCTAAAAGGCGTAATACTTTTCGTTCAGACAGCGTAAGGACAATCGGCCTGTCGTGGGACTGCTGAATTTCAGACGGTACCTGAGGCGATAATAATGTTTTGCTTATTCTTTCTGAGCGAGCGTTTCCCGCATGGATAACGCTAATAAGATTCTCGATTGGCTCTTCGTCTGAAAGCAAGGTGCTGACGGGGCCCATCAGGAGATCAACTGCATGTGGATAGCAGGATTTAGGAACCAGAAATATCCAATGTATGTCGCGATATTGCGAGATTAAGCTATAAAAATATTCGCAGATAGCGCGGGAAGAGGCATTGTTAACTGCTAAATCAGCAATAACTAAATTACTCCGGCGTAGCTGTAGCAGCGTTAGCTCTTCTATCGTACGGCAATACGCCAGTTTATAATCGGGGAAATTACCTGTTATAGCCCCTTTAAGACCTTCCTGTATAAGAGGGGTTTTACTGATAATAAGTCCATTTTTGCAGCATCCTGGCAGCATAATTCCTCCGCACCCACGCCGCCCCCTTTCATTGCCCCATTAATAAAAACACTATTAACAATGATCGCAAAGAAATATAGGCCGAGTGGATTAATTATCCTTGTTTTATTTTTAAATATCTAACATTGATTGCGCTACAATCCACATAGCACAAAAACATGAAATCACTATCGCATAGTTACTCATAAAACCAGAAGCAAGACAATTAAATTAACTAAATTTGCACATTAGCAATTCTAACGAAAACTCATCATATTAATAAATTTAAAATATGAGTTCGTCCTTCATTCATATTGCTGAGTCCTAAAACAAAAGCCCAACAATACTGTCTACCATCCATAAAACCCATGTAATATCTGCGAATTACACTAAGGTATGCCTATTTTTACGCCCGCTGCTCACGCCATTGTGGTTAAACCATTAATGCATATCGTTGATAAAATTCACCACATCATTGATTCAAAAATGAGCGGCCAGGCTGGCATAATGCCTCTATTCTGGAAACGGACATACGAGAACCGTCGCCCATAAGGATATCCTGCCTGTGACGAAGCGCACGTCTCAGGAAGCTTATGCGTTGCGTCTGGTGGTTGACGTTTTTATCAACAAGAAATTGATCTTAACCAACGCCATCATGCCTGCGCTTCGTGTTAAAAAGAAAGCCTCTGTCATAGTGGCGGCGCATAGAATGTCTTTTCGGACAGGACGAGTCATGCAAGAAGAGCAATCAATTCAACGAGCAGTAACACGGTTATGTATTCAATGCGGGCTGCTTTTATTGCAGCACGGGGCGGAAAGCGCACTGGTTGATGAGCTTTCCACCCGACTCGGTTTGGCGCTCGGTATGGATAGCGTCGAAAGCGCGATCTCCTCTAACGCCATTGTCCTGACGACCATTAAAGACGGACAATGTCTGACATCGACACGTAAAAACCAGGATCGCGGCATTAATATGCACGTCGTCACGGAGGTTCAGCATATCGTTATCCTCGCGGAACATCGTCTGCTGGATTACAAAGGCGTGGAAAAACGCTTTAGCCAGCTCCGCCCGCTGCGTTATCCGCGCTGGCTGGTGGCGTTTATGGTCGGTCTTTCCTGCTCCTGCTTTTGTAAGCTGAATAATGGCGGCTGGGATGGCGCGGTTATTACCTTTTTCGCCAGTATGATAGCCATGTATATCCGCCAGATGCTGGCGCAGCGGCATTTACATCCGCAGATCAATTTTTGCATTACCGCCTTTGTCGCTACCACGATTTCCGGGCTGATGCTCACCCTTCCCGCCTTTAGCCAGACGCCCACTATCGCCATGGCGGCGAGCGTACTGCTACTGGTGCCGGGCTTTCCGCTGATTAATTCCGTCGCAGATATGTTTAAAGGACATATTAATACCGGGCTGGCGCGCTGGGCTATCGCCAGCCTGTTGACACTGGCCACCTGTGTGGGCGTAGTGATGTCAATGACAATATGGGGGCTACGAGGATGGGTATAATCGACTTTTTACTGGCGCTAATGCAGGACATGATCTTGTCTGCGATCCCCGCCGTCGGGTTTGCGATGGTCTTTAATGTTCCCCACCGGGCGCTTCCGTGGTGCGCGCTACTGGGGGCGCTGGGTCATGGCTCGCGTATGCTGATGATGAGCGCTGGCTTTAATATCGAATGGTCGACGTTTATGGCTTCGCTGCTGGTCGGCAGTATTGGTATTCAGTGGTCACGCTGGTATCTCGCTCACCCTAAAGTGTTTACCGTCGCGGCCGTGATCCCGATGTTTCCGGGGATTTCCGCCTATACCGCGATGATTTCCGCAGTAAAAATTAGCCATCTGGGCTATAGCGAACCGATGATGATTACGCTGCTGACCAATTTTCTGAAAGCCTCTTCCATTGTTGGCGCCCTCTCAATTGGCCTCTCTGTACCGGGATTATGGCTGTACCGCAAACGCCCCCGCGTGTGATTGGTGGAACGCCTCCTGCTGTTCTTACAGGTCTGTGTGGTACTATAAAAACAGTCGCCCTTCTCGGTTGTTGTTCCATATTGAGAAACATTATGTCTTCCAGAATTTTAACGTCGGACGTCATCGGTATTGACGTCCTTTTACACGATCATCATGCTGTGCTGGCGAAGTCAACGGGCGGCGCAGTGGCGGTATTCGCTAATAATGCGCCTGCATTTTATGCCGTGACGCCTGCACGCATGGCTGAACTGCTGGCGCTTGAAGAAAAGTTATCACGTCCGGGAAGCGATGTGGCGTTAGACGCGCAATTTTACGAAGAACCCGAAGCCGCCCCCGTTGCGATTCCCTGCGGAAAATTCGCCATGTATCCCGCCTGGCAACCGGATGCGGATTTTCAGCGTCAGGCTGCCCTTTGGGGCGTGGCGCTTCGGGAGCCGGTCACCGCAGAAGAGCTGGCGGCGTTTATCGCCTACTGGCAGGCGGAAGGTAAGGTTTTTCACCATATCCAGTGGCAGCAAAAGCTGGCGCGCAGCGTGCAAATCAGCCGTTCCAGCAATGGCGGAATGCCGCAGCGCGACATCAATAGCGTCAGCGAACCTGACAATCATATTCCACCAGGTTTTAGGGGGTAACGATGAAAAATGTTGGCGACCTGATGCAGCGTCTACAAAAAATGATGCCTGCGCATATTACGCCGGCGTTTAAAACGGGCGAAGAACTGCTGGCGTGGCAGAAAGAGCAAGGCGAGATCCGGGCGGCGGCGCTGGCGCGGGAAAATCGGGCGATGAAAATGCAGCGCACCTTTAACCGTTCCGGCATTCGACCGCTGCATCAAAACTGTTCGTTTGATAACTATCGGGTTGAGTGCGACGGACAAATGAACGCGTTAAGCAAAGCCCGACAATACGTTGATGAGTTTGACGGCAATATCGCCAGCTTTGTCTTTTCCGGCAAGCCGGGAACCGGTAAAAATCATCTCGCCGCGGCTATTTGTAACGAGCTGCTGCTGCGCGGAAAATCAGTACTGATTATCACCGTGGCGGATATTATGTCAGCGATGAAAGACACGTTCAGCAATCGGGAAACCAGCGAAGAGCAGTTGCTTAACGATCTGAGTAACGTTGATCTGTTGGTGATCGACGAGATCGGCGTGCAGACCGAATCCCGCTATGAAAAAGTGATCATCAATCAAATTGTCGATCGTCGTTCCTCGTCAAAACGTCCCACCGGCATGTTGACGAACAGCAATATGGAAGAGATGACGAAAATGCTTGGCGAACGCGTCATGGACCGTATGCGTCTCGGCAACAGTTTATGGGTTAATTTTACCTGGGACAGTTACCGCAGCCGGGTGACGGGTAAAGAGTATTAAATTGCAACGTGCGCCAGGGCGATACAACGCCTGGCTGGCATAACACAGGTGATTACCATGAATACAGCGAAACATGTTCTGTGCTGCGCGGCGATCGCCAGCGTACTGATTTCCACCAGCGGTATTGCCGCCAGTCAGTTAAGCGCTCAGGGCGCGAACGCACAGCAGGGCGGGATGTCGCTTTCTGCGCTAACCGGTCTGCTCAGCAACGGCGCCCAGTCGCTCAGCGCCGATAATATGAATAATGCCGCCGGTATTTTGCAGTACTGCGCCAAACAGAAGCTGGCGTCCGCTACCAACGTGGAAAACGTTAAAAATCAGATTCTGAACAAGTTGGGGTTGGATACTACACAGCAGGAGCAGGACACTAACTACCTGAACGGCCTGCAAGGGTTGCTCAAGACGAAGGACGGCCAGCAGTTGAACCTCAATAATATCGGCAGTACGCCACTGGCGGAAAAGGTGAAAACCAAAGCTTGCGATCTGGTGTTGCAGCAAGGGCTGAATTTCCTTTCCTGACTGCGTTTTTCTGACCGTGCGCCACGCTGGGACGTCCTGATAAAAGCCGTGTTTTGGCCCTTTACCCGCCAGCACGGCATTAACCCGACTTTTCCTTTCGTCTTTTCCTGTTATTAACCGCTATGTCAGGAAGTGATGCCGATCAAAAAAACAACTTTCTAAACTCATTCTAAATAATAGCGCCGTGTAAAGTCATTAGAATTGCAGCAATGTGACATCGCTATTACATTGTTAGAAATTTTTTCCTGCCAGCGATAAGCCTGGTTTATTGAGGATCGTCAGTTGTCCGAGTTGCTCTCTGTCGCTCTGTTTCTCGCCTCTGTGCTGATATATGCCTGGAAGGCGGGCCGTAACACCTGGTGGTTTGCCGCCACTCTCACGGTGCTGGGACTTTTTGTCATTCTGAATATTACCCTGTATGCCAGCGACTATTTTACCGGCGACGGGATCAACGACGCAGTGCTTTATACGCTCACGAATAGTCTGACGGGAGCGGGAGTCGGCAAATATATTCTGCCGGGAATCGGCATTGCCCTGGCGTTAGTGGCGGTATTTGGCGCGCTGGGATGGGTACTACGCCGCCGCCGTCACCATCCTCATCATGTCGGTTACAGCCTGCTGGCGTTACTGCTGGCGTTGGGTTCGGTCGACGCCAGCCCGGCGTTTCGCCAGATTACCGAACTGGTAAAATCACAAATGCGCGATGGCGATCCGGATTTTGCCGTTTATTATAAAGAACCAGCAAAAACCATTCCTAATCCGAAGCTCAATCTGGTCTATATCTACGGCGAGAGCCTGGAACGGACCTATTTTGATAATGACGCGTTCCCCAATCTCACGCCAGAGTTGGGCGCGCTGAAAAATGAGGGGCTGGATTTCAGCCATACCATGCAACTGCCGGGAACGGATTACACCATCGCCGGGATGGTGGCCTCCCAGTGTGGTATTCCGCTGTTTGCGCCGTTTGAGGGCAATGCCTCAGCGTCGGTTTCCAGCTTCTTCCCGCAGAATATCTGCCTCGGCGATATTCTGAAAAACTCCGGCTACCAGAACTATTTCGTGCAGGGCGCTAACCTGCGTTTTGCCGGGAAAGACGTGTTCCTGAAATCACACGGATTTGATCATCTGTACGGCGCTGAAGAGCTGAAAACGGTGGTGGCAGACCCGTCTTATCGTAACGACTGGGGCTTCTACGACGATACGGTGCTTGATGAGGCATGGAAGAAATTTGAAGCGCTTTCCCGCTCAGGCCAGCGTTTTTCGCTGTTTACGCTGACCGTAGATACTCACCACCCGGACGGGTTTATCTCACGCACCTGCAACCGCAAACGCTACGATTACGACGGCAAGCCCAACCAGTCCTTTAGCGCCGTAAGTTGCAGCCAGGAAAACATCGCCGAGTTTATCAACAAAATCAAAGCGTCACCGTGGTTTAAAGATACCGTTATCGTCGTCTCTTCCGACCATCTGGCGATGAACAATACCGCCTGGAAATACCTGAATAAGCAAGATCGCAACAATCTGTTTTTCATTCTGCGCGGCGATAAACCGCAGCAGGAGACGCTGGCGGTCAAACGCAACACGATGGACAACGGCGCAACGGTGCTGGATATTCTCGGCGGCGATAATTTTATCGGTCTGGGACGTAGCAGCCTTTCCGGGCAGTCGCTGTCGGAAGTGTTCCTGAATGTAAAAGAGAAAGTGCTGGCGATGAAGCCGGATATTATTCGCCTGTGGAATTTTCCGAAAGAGATAAAAGCGTTCACTATCGATCGGGACAAAAACATGATCGCGTTTTCCGGCAGCCACTTCCGCCTGCCGTTACTACTGCGCGTATCGGATAAGCGTGTTGAACCGTTACCGGAAAGTGAATACTCCGCTCCGCTGCGGTTCCAGTTGGCCGACTTCGCCCCGCGCGATAATTTCGTTTGGATCGATCGCTGCTACAAAATGGCGCAGCTATGGGCACCGGCGCTGGCGCTCTCCACCGACTGGTGCGTCTCGCAGGGGCAGCTTGGCGGGCAGCAAACCGTACAGCATGTCGATAAAGCGCAGTGGCAGGGTAAGACGGCGTTTAAAGATACGATGATCGATATGGAACGCTACAAAGGCAACATCGATACCTTAAAGATTGTCGATAACGATATTCGTTATAAAGCCGATAGCTTTATCTTTAATGTGGCGGGCGCGCCGGAGGAGGTGAAGCAGTTTAGCGGCATTTCCCGGCCGGAGTCCTGGGGGCGCTGGTCAAATGCGCAGTTGGGCGATGAGGTTAAAATCGAATATAAAGCGCCGCTGCCGAAAAAGTTTGATCTGGTGATCACCGCCAAAGCCTTCGGCGACAACGCGAATCGGCCGATTCCGGTACGCGTAGGCAACGAAGAACAGACGCTGGTGCTGGGTCACGATGTGTCCACTATCACGCTGCATTTCAACAACCCGACGGACGCGAATACCTTAGTCATTGCGCCGCCCGCTCCCGTCTCCACCAACGAAGGTAATATTTTGGGCCATTCGCCGCGCAAATTGGGGATTGGCATGGTGGAGATCAAAGTGGTGAATGTTGAGAGTTAAAAGAGAATGTCATATATGCCGGGTGGCGGCTGCGCCTTACCCGGCTTACACATCATCTTTATCAATAAACTGGCGCACAGGCCTGATAAGCGAAGCGCCATCAGGCAAAAGTGTGAACATCTCATCCGGCCTACGATCATCTGTAGGCCGACTGTTCACCATACGCCCTTAAAACGTTTCCCAATTATCGCTGCCGTCGGCCACAGCGGCCTTTGGTGACGACACGGCTGCCGGGGTTTTTACCGCTGCCACATCACGCGCACGCTGCTGTTGCTGTTGAATACGGAACACCGCGACGGCCTGGGTCAGACGGCTGGCTTGCTCTTCCAGCGCCGCAGCCGCGGCGGCGGACTCTTCTACCAGCGAGGCGTTCTGCTGCGTTACGCGATCCATCTCCGCTACCGCCAGGCCCACCTGGTCGATGCCACGACTTTGCTCGTCAGACGCCGAGGCAATCTCGCCCATGATATCGGTCACGCGGGTCACTGCATTGACGATCTCATCCATGGTTTCACCGGCGCTTTCGACCAGCGTCGACCCCACATCAACACGGCTCACGGAATCCTCAATCAGACTCTTGATCTCTCGTGCCGCCTGCGCGCTACGCTGGGCCAGATTACGGACTTCACCGGCTACCACCGCGAACCCGCGTCCCTGCTCGCCTGCGCGCGCCGCTTCTACCGCCGCATTCAGCGCCAGGATATTGGTCTGGAAAGCAATACCGTCGATTACGCTGATAATATCGGCGATTTTCTGCGAACTGGAGGCGATATCGCGCATTGTTTGTACGACGTTATCCACCACTTTTCCGCCTTTTTGCGCTGTTTCAGAGGCGCTCAATGCCAGGTGACTGGCCTGACGGGCGTTTTCGGCGTTCTGTTTCACGGTGGCGGTCAGTTGTTCCATACTGGCGGCGGTCTCTTCCAGAGACGCTGCCTGCTGCTCAGTACGGGAAGAGAGATCGTTGTTACCCATCGCAATCTCGCTGGCACCGCTATAGATCGCATTCGCGCCGTTACGTACATCGCCAACGGTACGCATCAGTTCACTTTGCATATGACGCAGGTTTTCAGCCAACTGCCCCATTTCGTTGGAGCCTTCCACGTCGATACGCTTCACCAGATCGCCGCTGGCGATATGACGAATGCTTTCAATCAGACGATTCATCGGGGCGATAAGCGACAGTTTGATGCCGAACCAGACGGCGATAATGACCACCAGAACGGCAATCAGCACACTGACCAGTACCCACATCGCCTGGTTGTAGGAACTGTTGTTATCCTCAACAGCAATATCGTACAGACGATCGTTTTGCTGCATATAGGCCATGTACTGCTTCTCAAAAGCGTCCTGATAGCTTTGAGTCGGTTGATCAAAAAACTCGTTAATCTTACCCGCGCCAAGAAGCTGAATAAGCTCCGCCAACGCACCGTGGTAGATATCATAGGTTCGTTTGATCTCAAGGAAAGCCGCTTCACTCTGACGTGGATCGCGCGGTAACGCCTCATACTGCGCCCAGTTTTTTTCGGTCAGCTTCAGCGTATTGGTCGCCCCCTGCATCAGTTCAGCGACAGTTGCGCCGCTGCCAATATTGCTCTGGTCCATCATCCAGCGGATACCCGCGCGATTCAGGGTATTACGCGTTTGCAACAGCTCCACCCAGGTTGCATTCAGGGCAGACTGCTGCTGACGAATGGTTTGCAATACGGTGAAGTTTTCTTTGTCATTCTTCAGCGAGTTGAAGAACAGCCCGCCGGATGTCAGTTGTAAAAGGCCAAATAGCGCCAATACCAGCAGTAAGCTGGTAACAATTTTAATTCGCTTTAACATGTTTTCTCTTTCCGCTAGACAGATACAGAATTTTCGGCCTGGAAAGGGAAAACTTTATGGGATGCGCGCCATTAATATCACGATTAGCTCAGTGAAGTCGTTATGACGCCCCGCGCAACAAGGATCGTCCCATTTTATATCGTGATCTCAATCACATAAAATAGCCCACGCCCTCCTCCGCGAAACCGCTTACCGGTACGTCCGACCGCTTAAACCGCCATACAACCACTCACTGATTTACCTAACTTTACGCGCGCGATGATCTGGCAAGATCCTCTCAGCATAGCAGTCAATCTACCTCCTCAAACACGAACTCAATGTCCACCCAGCTTCGGCTGATAATTAAACTTACAACCAGGTTTTACTATGGATACGAAAAAGATATTCAAGCACATACCCTGGGTGATTCTCGGAATCATCGGTGCTTTCTGCCTCTCGGTCGTTGCCCTACGTCGGGGTGAACACGTGAGCGCCCTGTGGATCGTGGTCGCTTCCGTTTCCGTCTATCTGGTGGCTTACCGCTACTACAGCCTGTATATCGCCCAGAAGGTCATGAAACTCGACCCGACGCGCGCGACGCCGGCGGTTATCAATAACGACGGCCTGAACTACGTGCCGACTAACCGCTACGTGCTGTTTGGTCACCACTTCGCCGCCATCGCCGGCGCAGGTCCGCTGGTCGGGCCGGTATTGGCTGCGCAGATGGGCTATCTGCCGGGGACACTGTGGTTACTGGCGGGCGTGGTGCTCGCGGGCGCAGTGCAGGACTTTATGGTGCTGTTCATCTCCTCCCGCCGTAACGGCGCCTCTCTTGGCGAGATGATCAAAGAAGAGATGGGGACCGTTCCAGGCACCATCGCGCTGTTCGGCTGCTTCTTAATTATGATCATCATCCTCGCGGTGCTGGCATTAATCGTAGTTAAAGCGCTGGCCGAAAGCCCGTGGGGCGTCTTTACCGTCTGCTCCACGGTGCCGATTGCGCTGTTTATGGGCATCTACATGCGCTTCCTGCGTCCGGGACGCGTAGGCGAAGTCTCCGTTATTGGTATCGTGCTGCTGGTGGCGTCTATTTACTTCGGCGGCGTGATTGCCCACGACCCTTACTGGGGCCCGGCGCTGACCTTTAAAGACACCACCATTACCTTCGCGCTGATCGGCTACGCCTTTGTTTCCGCGCTGCTGCCGGTATGGCTGATCCTCGCCCCGCGCGACTATCTCGCTACCTTCCTGAAAATCGGCGTGATCGTCGGTCTGGCGCTGGGGATTGTGATCCTCAACCCGGAACTGAAAATGCCGGCATTGACGCAATATGTCGACGGTACTGGCCCGCTGTGGAAAGGCGCCCTGTTCCCGTTCCTGTTCATCACCATCGCCTGTGGCGCCGTCTCTGGCTTCCACGCGCTCATCTCTTCCGGTACCACGCCGAAACTGCTGGCCTGTGAGACCGATGCGCGTTTTATCGGCTACGGCGCGATGCTGATGGAGTCCTTTGTTGCGGTGATGGCGCTGGTGGCGGCCTCGATCATTGAACCGGGTCTCTACTTCGCGATGAACACCCCGCCGGCAGGTCTGGGCATTACCATGCCAAACCTGCACGAGATGGGCGGCGAGAACGCGCCGCTGATTATGGCGCAGTTGAAAGACGTTACCGCACACGCGGCGGCGACCGTCAGCTCCTGGGGCTTTGTGATTTCCCCGGAACAAATCCTGCAAACGGCGAAAGATATCGGTGAACCGTCAGTATTGAACCGCGCAGGCGGCGCGCCAACGCTGGCAGTAGGTATCGCGCATGTGTTCCACAAAGTCCTGCCGATGGCGGATATGGGCTTCTGGTATCACTTTGGTATTCTGTTCGAAGCACTGTTTATCCTGACCGCACTGGATGCGGGTACCCGTTCCGGCCGCTTTATGTTGCAGGATTTGCTGGGTAACTTCGTCCCGTTCCTGAAAAAAACCGATTCTCTGGTCGCGGGTATCATCGGTACCGCAGGCTGCGTCGGTTTGTGGGGCTATCTGCTGTATCAGGGCGTGGTCGACCCGCTGGGCGGCGTGAAGAGCCTGTGGCCGCTGTTCGGTATCTCTAACCAGATGCTGGCCGCCGTGGCGCTGGTGTTGAGCACCGTGGTACTGATCAAAATGCAGCGCACCAAGTACATCTGGGTGACGGTAATCCCGGCGGTATGGCTGCTGATCTGCACCACCTGGGCACTGGGCCTGAAACTGTTCAGCGCCAACCCACAGATGGAAGGTTTCTTCTACATGGCAAACCTGTATAAAGAGAAGATTGCCAACGGCACCAACCTGACCGCGCAGCAGATTGCCAATATGAACCATATCGTGGTGAACAACTACACTAACGCTGGTTTGAGTATTCTGTTCCTGGTGGTGGTGTACAGTATTATCTTCTACGGTTTCACCACCTGGATGAAGGTACGCAACAGCGATAAACGTACCGATAAAGAAACCCCGTATGTGCCCGTGCCGGAAGGCGGCGTGAAGATCTCTTCACACCACTAAAACTGATGCCGGGTAGCGCACAGCGACCCCGGCTAGTGTAGGCCGGATAAGGCGCAAGCCGCCATCCGGCTTTATTCATTAACAGGACGGCAGAATGTTTGATACTTTAGGTCAGGCAAAAAAATATCTCGGCCAGGCGGCAAAAATGTTGATTGGTATTCCGGACTACGACAACTATGTCGAGCACATGAAAACCAACCATCCCGACAAGCCGTACATGACCTATGAAGAGTTCTTCCGCGAACGTCAGCAAGCACGTTACGGCGGCGATGGCAAAGGCGGTATGCGCTGTTGTTAATGGAGAGACTATGACCCCGATTGCAGTTACCCTACTTACCGGTTTTCTTGGTGCCGGCAAAACCACCCTACTACGCCATATCCTCAACGAACAACATGGTTTTAAAATCGCCGTTATCGAAAACGAATTTGGCGAAGTCTCCGTTGACGATCAACTGATTGGCGATCGCGCTACACAGATCAAAACCCTGACTAACGGCTGCATCTGCTGTACCCGCTCCAACGAGCTGGAAGATGCGCTATTAGACCTGCTCGACAGCCGCGACCGCGGCGATATTGCTTTCGACCGCCTGGTGATTGAATGCACCGGCATGGCTGACCCCGGCCCGATTATTCAGACCTTTTTCTCCCATGACGTATTATGCGAACGCTACCTGTTAGACGGCGTGATTGCGCTGGTCGACGCGGTGCACGCTAACGAGCAGATGAACCAGTTCACCATCGCCCAGTCGCAGATAGGCTACGCCGACCGCATTCTGTTGACCAAAACCGACGTGGCAGGCGACAGCGAGAAACTGCGCGAGCGGCTGGCGCGTATCAACGCCCGCGCCCCGGTTTACACCGTGGTACACGGCGATATTGACCTGAGTCAGTTGTTTAATACCAGCGGCTTTATGCTGGAAGAGAACGTGCTGGCAAGCCAACCGCGTTTCCACTTTATTGCCGATAAACAGAACGATGTGTCGTCAATTGTGGTGGAACTGGATTACCCGGTGGATATCAGCGAGGTTTCGCGGGTGATGGAAAACCTGCTGCTGGAATCAGCGGATAAACTGCTGCGTTACAAAGGGATGCTGTGGATCGACGGCGAACCCAACCGCCTGCTGTTCCAGGGCGTGCAGCGTCTCTACAGCGCCGACTGGGACAGACCGTGGGGCGACGAAACGCCGCACAGCACGCTAGTGTTTATCGGGATCCAGTTGCCGGAAGACGAGATTAGAACGGCATTTGCGGGGTTAAGGAAGTAACCATTAAGCGCTTATCTGGCCTGGCGGGAATTTGTAGGCCGGATAAGGCGCAGCCGCCATCCGGCATCTTCGGGCTATTTCTTATTTTGCTCGCGCAGCATCGCCTCGCGCAGAATGGCATTGAGCCGCGTCTGGTAGCCTTTTCCTGGCCGTTTCAGCCACTCCATCACATCGGCGTCAATACGCACCGAGGCCTGAGTTTTTAACGGGCGAAAAAACTTACC
This sequence comes from Salmonella sp. NW1250, assembly GCF_051812965.1. Lineage (NCBI taxonomy): Bacteria > Pseudomonadati > Pseudomonadota > Gammaproteobacteria > Enterobacterales > Enterobacteriaceae > Salmonella > Salmonella sp. NW1250. The sequence goes on from NZ_JAMNDD010000006.1 coordinate 121,595, forward strand.
ACGCACTGCTTCAGACCACTGCCCATCCTCCGAAGCGGGAATGTCGCTGTAATCAATCTCATCATCTGATTTTTTCACCAGCGCCTTCAGTTCAGCCTCATGCTGAGCACTCAGCGCGGATGCGTTGCCGCGTTTATGTTTAACCATGCTCATAACGATTCCTCTCTTTTCTGTCTGCCTTGCGGGCGCTGATGATACGGATAACTTCAAAACCACTTTCGAACCGAACGCTATGAGCAACCAGAATGACCACAATGCCATGAACAAGGCCGAGGGTCTGCCAACGATATTCTCCATTCTCATAACGCTCCTGACGTGACAGGTGTCGGGGATCGTCAAACACCAGTACCGCATCCTCAAAGCGGACACCGTGCTTCCTCAGGTTGCTTTTAGCCTTGTTCGCATCCCATTCAAACTCCATCGGCATGTGTTTTCCCTAATTGTATATACAAAAATGTATATACAATTATCTTACGATTATACCTGGATTGTTGGAAATAGCTTCACAATTTGCGTATTCGAGATAAAAGAAAATTGACCAGAAGAGTAGGCTGCAGAAGGCGCAGCCGCTATCCGGCATGGGTTTAGGCTGATACGCAGCCATAGAAAGTCACGTGATTTCTGGGCGAGAGGAAACACTGGTGCCCACAACGTGATCCATCTCAATTACCCGCAATCAGGTTCCAGCGTTACCACTACTCAAAGTAATCCATATCGAGCTTTGGCAACTTGAGTAAACGTGAGGATACGCCAATATCATTATCAATCATCAGATGCACCAGCCTGTCGCCATCCACCAGCACCAGACCTTCAACTTTGTTAGCATAGTCTCTGGCATGCGCCGTAAAGCCTGAGGTGGTAATAAAGACGCCACGTTTCACTTTTTGCTCAGGCAATGCACCATAAAAGCCCCTGACTTCAGCGCTCCCAACGGTGCCTTTCCAGCGTTTGGCCTGAACGTAGACTTTTTCCAGCCCGAGCTTATCGAGAGAGATAATACCGTCAATGCCGCCATCGCCGGTTCCCCCGACGCGCTGCAAATCACCGCGATGACCGCCATATCCCAGGCGGTGCAACACATCTAACACAATCACTTCAAAACGCGCCGGCGAAACCTGAAGCAGGTTCTCCAGCAATTCTTCGGCAACAGATTCACGAATCTCATTGAGCGCTTGCTCCAGGCGATCGTCCGGGCTGCTTCTGGCAAGCTCATCATCCTCAATCGATTCTGGCTGTGGATCTAACGCCACCGCATCTGCCGGCTTACTGAGCTTTACGCCGTTAAAATCACAAGCAAAATGACTCACTTCCTGCTCGGTCATCGGCTGCGGATGCGAGGCAACCCAGCTCATTCCCGCTGGTGTTAAACACCATTTTCCCCGGGATAGGCTCTGCGATAACCCGGCGCGTTTGAGACGATCGTGCGCCCAACCGGTGCGGTTCTGGTACGTCAGTTGTCCACTGGTAATCACCTCTGCACGCTGCTGCTCATTTAACCCAAGCATTTCGGCTGCAGCTTCACGCACTTCTCTGACCAAAGCGCCCTCGGGTCGAGTGGCCAGAAAACGCAACACTGGTTCAATAAATTTGTCATATGTTGGAACAGCCATAAATCCATCCCTGCTATTGATATAGATTAGATACCCCGCCGGAGAACGATACTCTTCAGGAAAACATTAGGAAAGAAGCAGTTACTCTCTGATTGTTCGTTGATCACACACAATATGAAGTCTACCATGGGTCTGTTATTTTCCCTTTACGGCACAGGGTAATAACGTCTTCCCGCTCAGGAACCGGATAGATAAAAATGAACAAATCTAACTTCGACTTTCTCAAAGGCGTCAACGACTTCATTTACGCCATCGCCTGCGCGGCGGAAAACAACTATCCGGACGATCCTAATACCACTCTGATAAAAATGCGCATGTTTGGCGAAGCCACCGCGAAACATCTCGGCCAGTTGCTGGATATACCCGCCTGCGAAAACCAGCATGACCTGCTGCGCGAACTGGGCAAGATTGCGTTTATTGATGACAGCATCCTTTCTGTTTTCCATAAGCTGCGCCGTATCGGTAACCTGGCCGTCCACGAATTTCATAACGATCTGGACGATGCCCAGATGTGCCTGCGGCTCGGGTTCCGCCTCAGCGTCTGGTACTACCGGCTGGTGACCAAAGATTACGATTTCCCGGTGCCGATGTTTGTTCTGCCAGAACATGGCGAGAATCTTTATCACCAGGAAGTGCTGACGCTGAAACAACAGCTGGAACGCCAGGCGCAAGAAAAAGTACAAAGCCAGGCCGAGCTGGAAGCTCAGCAGCAAAGACTGGTTGCGCTCAACGGCTACATTGCCATCCTTGAGGGCAAACAGCAGGAAACCGAAGCCCAGACCAAAGCACGTCTGGCTGCGCTGGAGGCACAGCTTGCGGCAAAAGATGCCGAACTGGCGAAGCAAACCGAACAGGAACGTAAGGCCTATCACAAAGAGATCACCGATCAGGCTATTAAGCGCACGCTGAATCTCAGCGAAGAAGAGAGCCGCTTCCTGATCGACGCCCAGTTGCGTAAAGCGGGCTGGCAGGCCGACAGTAAAACGCTGCGCTTTGCCAAAGGCGCTCGCCCGGAACCCGGCGTCAATAAAGCGATTGCCGAATGGCCAACGGGTACAGATGAAACGGGAAAAACAGGCTTTGCCGATTACGTATTGTTCGTTGGCCTGAAGCCCATCGCTGTCGTTGAAGCGAAACGCAAAAATACCGATGTCTTCAGCAAACTCAACGAGTCTTACCGTTACAGTAAATACTTCGATAACGGATTTTTACGCGACACGCTGCTGGAGCACTACGCTCCCGACGAAGTGCATGACGCCGTGCCGGAGTATGAAATCAGTTGGCAGGACACCAGCGGTCAGCAGCGCTTTAAAATCCCCTTCTGCTACTCCACCAACGGACGCGAATACCGCGCAGCGATGAAGACCAAAAGCGGTATCTGGTATCGCGATATCCGCCACACCACCAATATGTCAAAAGCGCTGCCGGAATGGCATCGCCCGGAAGAGCTGGTCGCCATGCTGGGCAGCGATCCGCAGAAACAAAACCAGTGGTTTGCCGAAAACCCCGGAATGAGCGAACTCGGCCTGCGCTATTACCAGGAAGATGCCGTCCGCGCGGTGGAAAAAGCTATCGTTAACGGTCAGCAACACATCCTGCTGGCGATGGCGACCGGTACCGGTAAAACCCGTACCGCCATCGCCCTGATGTTCCGCTTGATCCAGTCGCAGCGTTTCAAGCGCGTGCTGTTTCTGGTCGACCGTCGCTCGCTCGGCGAGCAGGCGCTGGGATCGTTCGAAGACACGCGCATTAACGGCGACACCTTTAACAGCATTTTTGATATCAAAGGGTTAACCGACAAATTCCCGGAAGACAGCACCAAAATTCACGTCGCCACGGTGCAGTCACTGGTCAAGCGCACGCTGCAATCCGATGAACCGATGCCGGTTGGCCGCTACGACTGTATCGTGGTCGATGAAGCGCACCGTGGCTACATTCTCGATAAAGAGCAGACCGAAGGCGAGCTGCAGTTCCGTAGCCAGCTGGATTACGTTTCCGCCTACCGTCGCATTCTCGATCATTTCGACGCGGTAAAAATCGCCCTGACCGCCACGCCAGCGCTGCACACGGTGGATATTTTCGGCGAGCCGGTTTACCGCTACACCTACCGTACGGCGGTGATCGACGGTTACCTGATCGATCAGGATCCCCCTATTCAGATCGTCACCCGCAACGCACAGGACGGGGTCTATCTTTCCGAGGGTGAACAGGTGGAACGCCTGAACCCACAGGGCGAGCTGATCAACGACACGCTGGCCGACGATCAGGATTTTGAGGTCGCCGATTTTAACCGTGGCCTGGTGATCCCGGCGTTTAACCGCGCGGTATGCGGCGAGCTCACCAAATATCTGGATCCCACCGGGCAGCAAAAAACGCTGGTGTTCTGCGTCACCAACGCCCATGCCGATATGGTGGTCGACGAACTGCGTACCGCGTTTAAGAAAAAGTATCCGCAGCTTGAGCACGACGCGATCATCAAGATCACCGGCGATGCCGATAAAGACGCGAAGAAAGTGCAAAGCATGATCGTCCGCTTTAACAAAGAGCGGCTGCCCAATATCGTGGTCACCGTCGATCTGCTGACTACCGGCGTGGATATCCCGTCTATCTGCAATATCGTGTTTCTGCGCAAAGTCAAAAGCCGCATTCTCTACGAGCAGATGAAAGGACGCGCCACGCGTCTGTGCCCGTCAGTAGGGAAAACCAGCTTTAAGATTTTCGACTGCGTGGATATATACAGCTCGCTGGAAAGCGTCGATACCATGCGCCCGGTGGTCGTGCGTCCGCAGGTGGAGCTGCAAACGCTGGTCAACGAAATTACCGACTCAGAAACCTACAAAACTATCGAAGCGGATGGCCGCAGTTTTGCTGAACACAGCCATGAACAGCTGGTTGCTAAACTACAGCGGATCATCGGTCTTGCCACCTATAACCGTGACCGCAGCGAAGCGGTGGATAAGCAGGTCCGCCGTCTGGACGAACTGTGTCTGGACGCGGCAGGCGTCAACTTCGGCGGTCTGGCCTCGCGCCTGCGGGAAAAAGGGCCGCACTGGAGCGCCGAGATTTTCAATAAGCTTCCCGGCTTTATCGCCCGCCTCGAAAGGCTGAAAACCGATATCAACGCCCTGCGCGATGCCCCCATTTTCCTTGATATTGACGATGAGGTGGTGAGCGTCAAATCGCTGTACGGCGATTACGACACGCCGCAGGATTTCCTCGAAGCGTTTGATGCGCTGGTGCAGCACGCCCCTAACGCCCAGCCGGCGCTGCAGGCGGTGATCAATCGTCCGCGTGACCTCACCCGTAAAGGGCTGGTGGAATTGCAGGAGTGGTTTGACCGCCAGCATTTTGAAGAGTCCTCTCTGCGCAGCGCGTGGAAAGAAACACGCAATGAAGATATTGCCGCCCGCCTGATCGGCCATATCCGCCGCGCGGCGGTGGGCGATGCGCTCAAACCGTTCGACGAGCGTGTCGATCACGCGCTGGCGCGTATCAAAGGCGAGAACGACTGGAGCCCTGAGCAGCTAAGCTGGCTCGACCGTTTAGCGCAGGCGCTGAAAGAGAAAGTGGTGCTCGACGACGACGTCTTCAAAACCGGCAATTTCCACCGCCGCGGCGGTAAGCCCATGTTACAGCGCACCTTTGACGACAACCTCGACAGCGTGCTGGATAAGTTCAGCGATTATATCTGGGACGAGCTGGCTTAACGCGTATACACTTCATCCTTCAAGCTGCCTCCGCGTTGGCTGCGCTCATTCACCCCAGTCACGTACTTATGTACGCTCCTGGGGATTCATTCCCTTGCCGCCTTGATGCAACTTGAATGATTTTGTGTATATTACCCAACAATTTCTTCTTCTGCGGCCCCGATAAGGGCCGCTGTTTTACATGGGATCTTCAATGAACAATAACGATCTGGTCGCCAAACTGTGGAAACTGTGCGACAACCTGCGCGACGGCGGCGTCTCCTATCAAAACTACGTCAATGAACTCGCCTCGCTGCTGTTTTTGAAAATGTGCAAAGAAACCGGCCAGGAAGCGGACTACCTGCCGGAAGGCTACCGCTGGGATGACCTGAAATCGCGCATTGGCCAGGAGCAGTTGCAGTTTTACCGTAAAATGCTGGTGCATCTGGGGGAAGATAAGAAAAAACTGGTGCAGGCGGTATTTCATAATGTGAGTACAACCATCACTGAACCCAAACAGATAACAGAATTAGTCAGCAACATGGATTCGCTGGACTGGTACAGCGGTACACGCGGCAAGTCCCGCGACGACTTCGGCGATATGTACGAAGGGCTGCTGCAGAAGAACGCTAACGAAACCAAATCCGGCGCGGGCCAGTACTTCACCCCGCGTCCGCTGATCAAAACCATTATTCATCTGCTGAAGCCGCAGCCGCGTGAGGTGGTGCAGGACCCGGCTGCCGGGACCGCAGGTTTTTTGATTGAAGCCGACCGTTACGTGAAGTCGCAGACCAACGATCTGGATGACCTTGATGGCGACACCCAGGATTTCCAGATCCACCGCGCGTTTATCGGCCTCGAGCTGGTGCCCGGCACCCGTCGTCTGGCGCTGATGAACTGTCTGCTGCACGATATTGAAGGCAACCTCGACCACGGCGGCGCCATCCGTCTGGGCAACACCTTGGGCAGCGACGGCGAGAATTTACCGCAGGCCGATATCGTCGCCACCAACCCGCCGTTTGGCAGCGCCGCGGGCACCAACATTACCCGCACCTTCGTGCACCCGACCAGCAACAAACAGCTGTGCTTTATGCAGCATATTATTGAAACCCTGCGCCCCGGCGGCCGCGCGGCGGTGGTGGTGCCGGATAACGTGCTGTTTGAAGGCGGCAAGGGTACCGATATTCGTCGCGACCTGATGGACAAATGCCATCTGCACACCATCCTGCGCCTGCCGACCGGCATCTTTTACGCTCAGGGCGTCAAAACCAACGTGCTGTTCTTTACCAAAGGCACGGTCGCCAATCCGCATCAGGATAAAAACTGCACCAACGATGTGTGGGTGTATGACCTGCGTACCAATATGCCGAGCTTTGGCAAGCGCACGCCGTTTACCGAACAGCACCTGCAACCGTTTGAAACCGTCTATGGTGAAGATCCGCACGGCTTAAGCCCGCGCGCCGAAGGCGAGTGGAGCTTTAATGCCGAAGAGAGCGAAGTCGCCGACAGCGAAGAGAACAAGAACACCGACCAGCACCAGGCCACCAGCCGCTGGCGCAAGTTCAGCCGCGAGTGGATCCGCAGCGCAAAATCCGATTCGCTGGATATCTCCTGGCTGAAGGATAAAGACAGCATCGACGCCGACAACCTGCCGGAGCCGGACGTGCTGGCGGCAGAGGCGATGGGTGAGCTGGTGCAGGCGCTGGGCGAGTTGGATGCATTGATGCGCGAGCTGGGTGCGGGCGATGAAGCCGATGCTCAGCGTCAGTTGCTGAATGAAGCGTTTGGCGAGGTGAAGGCATGAGTGGGGGGAAATTGCCGGAGGGGTGGGGTAAAACAGTAATAGGTGATATTGCCGACGTTATCTCAGGTGGTACTCCAAAATCAGGGATTGCAGAAAATTTCGCCCCCTCTGGTGAAGGTATTGCCTGGCTAACGCCAGCAGACCTGAGCGGATATAAAAAGAAGTTCATTTCTCATGGAGCCCGAGATTTATCTACAGAGGGATATTCATCCTGTTCAGCAAAATTGATGCCAGCAGGAGCGATACTGTTTAGCAGCAGGGCCCCCATAGGCTACGTTGCGGTTGCATCAAATGAGATTTCAACTAATCAGGGATTCAAAAGTTTCGTTTTTACAAATGATATTTATCCCGATTATGCTTATTACTATCTCCGTAATATCAGGCATCTTGCGGAAGAAATGGGAACGGGTACAACATTTAAAGAAATCTCGGGTAGTGCAGCTAAAACACTTCCCTTCGTGATGGCCCCGCTCGCTGAACAAAAAATCATCGCCGAAAAACTCGATACGCTGCTGGCGCAGGTAGACAGCACCAAAGCACGTCTTGAGCAAATCCCACAAATCCTGAAACGTTTTCGTCAGGCTGTGCTGGCTGCGGCAATGAGAGGAGAACTGACTGAAATATGGAGAGCTCGTAATTCATTTAATCTTTCATTGCAAAAATATTATGAATTAACGAAAGGACAAAAATTAAAAGCCAAAAATATCTCTGAGCCTTGTGAGGAGAAGACGTGGTTACGTTGTAATATCGGGCATATTTTTAATGTTAAATCAGGTGATGGCCTTACAGCGAAAGAAATGAATGCCTCAGGAGATATCCCTGTTTACGGAGGCAATGGTATTACAGGTTACCATGATAAATATAACACTGAAGAACCAATCATTGTTATTGGTAGAGTGGGATATTATTGTGGTTCAGTTCATTTGACTCCTGAAAAATCGTGGATAACTGATAACGCATTACTTGTTGATTTTAACAGGGAATTGATTGCAAAACAGTTCGCGTATTGGCTACTTAAGGCTACAAATTTAAGGGTGGATACATCCTCCTCAGCTCAACCTGTTATAAGTGGAACAAAAATATATTCTATAGAAATAGTTATTCCTCCGATTGAAGAACAACACGAAATCGTCCGCCGCGTCGAACAACTCTTCGCCTGGGCCGACACCATTGAAAAGCAGGTCAACAACGCCCTGACCCGCGTCAACAGCCTCACCCAGTCGATCCTGGCGAAGGCCTTCCGCGGCGAGCTGACCGCCCAGTGGCGTGCGGAAAACCCTGAACTTATCAGCGGTGAAAACAGCGCCGCCGCCCTGCTGGAAAAAATTAAGGCCGAACGCGCCGCCAGCGGCGGTAAAAAAACCTCGCGTAAAAAAGCCTGACCTTTATTTTCAAGCGCACCTTCCCGGTGCGCTTTTTATTATTCTCCCGCCATCATAATCATCAAGAATATATCCAGTTCCTTCCTGAACTTTCCCATTACTGTCAATTTTCAGCTGGACTTTTCTTTTATTTACTGATGTTATGTACAGGTATTTAGCGCGATATGGCCGTGCGGGAACACGGCCATATCGCTCATCACAATCACTATTTTAGGGAATAGCCATCATGACTACCGTCCATTCTATTGCAGATCCGTGCGATCCAGAAGTCTCCCCAACAAATAACCGTCACCTTACCGTGAGTTATGCGAGTCGTTATCCGGATTATACCCGCATTCCCGCCCTCACCATGAAGGGCCAGTGGCTGGAAGCCGCCGGTTTCGCCACCGGTACCGAGGTGGATGTGAGGGTGATGAACGGCTGTATTGTGCTAACGGCACAGCAGCCGCAACCAGAAGAAAGCGAGTTGATGCAGTCGCTGCGCCAGGTGAGCAAGCTATCGACGCGTAAGCAAAAGCAGGTGCAGGCGTTTATCGACGTGATGGCAGGTTCTAAGTAAACGCATAAAATAAGCTGGCAAAGAACCCTTGCCAGCTTTAATGATAATTCATATCAATGAGTGAAGGAAAATCATGCGGCTAAAAGTAAAAGAAAACATTACGCTTTGGAGAAATGAAGGTTTAATTGCTTATGTCGCCCTTGGATTTCTATGTACTTTTTTTATGGAGGTCAACGCTCTATTACCATACTATCTTCAGCAAAGTATATTTTTCGAAACGCTGATGAGCTACATGGCCTTCAATACGTTATTTTCGCTTGCTTTATCTGAGATTTTTTTTGCGATGTTGGTAGTTATTTGTCATAACACTAAACTGGAAAAGCTCACAAATAGTATTTTGCAAGAGTTGCATAAAAGAATTATGCAAGGTTCTTTCATTATATCCTTCTTATCTTTCGGAATATCTCTATTTTGTATGATGGCATTCTGTATTGGTTCGCTGATAATAAATAATAATTACTATGGAAAACATGCCATAAATTTTGCTTACCCATTTGTTTTATTTCTATCCTTCCCTTATCTTATACATAAATGTATAACAATCCTGTGTACTCAATTAAAAGGATTTCCCAAAAGCAAAATTCATGCAGCCATAATAATGTTACTGATAATTGCAGCCGCCATTATCATTCCATGCATATTTAACAAAAAAGAAAAAATGACTATAACCATTGATAAGGAAAAATATCATGCAATTGAGCAAAAAACTAAGGTAAAACCAGAAAAATATATTGAGAAAAAGATTAATGATATTAATATTAATGATATAAAATAGTGAGCACGCATAACATAAGGGCATAGTAATATATCATAAAATCCTTTAACTACTATTGCCCTTGAATAGATCCACTATTCCACATCCTTCTTTTCCAACCCAATATCCCTTAACTGTTCGTCACTCATTCGCCGCAGCGCCTGACAGGCCCGCTTACGCAGCCACCACCTTTTTAGCGCCCGTCTGAGCTGCACAAAGCCAATAAATGGTTGTCTGGGGCGGTTCTCGTAAAATTCCATACCGACCTCCGCATAGAACAGAAAATGCGGGCATCATGAATGTCTGTACAAACAATATCGGGATAAAAAGCACGGTTAGTGCAACGTGGATAAATAAGGAGGGCGATTGAGGGTGTTTTGTTCGCTTATTTCGTTCTGATTTAAGATCTGCGTCCTTCGCTGCAAAAAGCCAGGCCCCTCCCGTTTTCAGAGGGGCAACAGGGATTAGCGGCGCACCACTACCAGCTTCTGGTTCACAAACTCCTTAATCCCCAGATCCGATAGCTCGCGTCCGAAGCCCGAACGCTTAACGCCGCCGAACGGCAGCTCCGCTGCGGTGTCGGTCAGCCAGTTGATATAAACCATCCCGGTTTCAATCCGGGAGGCCATGCGTTTAGCGCGTTCGACATTCTGACTAAACACCGCGCCGCCCAGACCGTAGTGGGAATCGTTGGCGAGTTTTACCGCCTCGTCATCGTCTTTCACCACATACATCTGCGCCACCGGGCCGAAGAACTCTTCAAAGTACGCCGGGTTGTCACGCGTAATGTGGGTCAGAATGGTCGGCTCAAAGAAGTTGCCTTTGCTTTCCAGCGGCTTGCCGCCAACGTGCAGCGTCGCGCCATTTTTCACCGCTTCCTCGACCTGTCTGGTCAGTGTATCCAGAGCATCTTTCGATGACAGCGGCCCCAGTTCGGTAGAAGCGTCCATCTGATCCCCCACCTTCACCTTCCTGAATGCCTCGGTGAACTGGCTGAGGAATTGATCGGCGATTTTCTCATGCAGGATAAAGCGCTTCGCCGCCGTACATACCTGCCCTGCATTAGTGAGTCGTGCCTGCACGCCAATTTTCACCGCTTTCTCAAGATCGGCATCGTCCAGCACGACGAACACATCGTTCCCGCCCAGTTCCAGCGTCGATTTTTTAATGTGCTTCGCCGCCTGTGCCGCCACGGCGCTCCCCGCTTTTTCAGATCCGGTCAGCGCCGCGCCCTGCACGCGCGGGTCGGCGATGATGTTCGCCACCTGATCGGAGGAAATAAACAGGTTGGTCCATGCGCCATCCGGCGCGCCAGCTTCACGCACCAGATGGGCAAATGTCTCGGCGCAGTGCGGTACGATGCTGGCATGTTTCGCCAGCACCGGGTTACCAGCGGCCAGGTTCGGCGCCAGCACACGCATCAACTGATAGTACGGGAAGTTCCACGGCTCAACGGCCATGATGACGCCAATCGGATGATGTTCTACCCACGCGTCGCCAAACTCGGTTTTATAAGGCACCGGGGCAAGAAACTGCTTCGCGTTATCCGCATAATAGCGAGCGATCTGCGCACACAGTTTGACTTCGCCACGGCTCTGCTCGATGAGCTTGCCCATCTCCTGGCTGGCGATTTTTGCCAGTTCTTCAACACGGCTGTCGATCAAGTCAGCCAGCTTATGCAGTACCGGCAGACGTTGGTCAATCTCTCCTTTGGACCAGTCGGAGTGATAGAGCGCGTCAGCTTTTTGCAGCGCGGCTTCAATATCCGCGTCCGTGTGCGGGGGATACTCTTTAATGAGCTGATTATTGGCAGGATTCACTGTCTGGTAAGCCATATCACATGTCTCCTTGTTATCGTCATTAAGGCAGCCGTAAATGCCGCTCAGAACAATAAGGGTAGTAGAGATGGCTGGCGCTATCGGTAAAGTTCGGTATATTCGTGCGGTTATCAGCGATAATTATAGAGAGCGTTGCCCGGCGGGCACCGGGCCTGCAACATTCAGACTGGAACCGCGTTAGTGGCTAACATCCTGAAGCTCTTCAGCCGTAAGGCCGGTGAACCGCTGGACAGTCTCGCGGTCAAGTCCGTCCGCCAGCATCTGTCTGGCGATACGCAATGCGGCAACGCGCTGACCTTTTTCCAGCCCTTTTTCTAATCCTTCCTCCAGACCGACCTGTCTTCCTTGCCGTTCCCCTTTTCTGCGATCCGCTGCGCGGATCCTCTCTATCAGCGTCATCAGTCTCTCCTTAGTGTGCGGGACATGCCCTACCACATCACGAATAAACGTGGTGAAACGAGGCGTATGTCCGTGCTGAATCATAAGATAATTAAACAGCGCTTTAAGCTGCCTGTCATTAGCGCAACCAGTAACTAACAGCGAAGCAATCCGTTCAACCAGTCCCAGCAGGTCCCGCTGGCGGATATGTTTTTGGATGAGCTCCAGCAGCGCAATGCGGCGGTGCTGCATAATGTCATCATCCGATACCACCGTAATATCGACCAGCGGAAAGGCAGCGGCATAGAGTCTTCTTGCCACTTCCGGGTTCGCAAACTCATCCAGCCAGCACAGCGAAAAAGGATACGGGCTATCAACACCGTGATAAAACAGCATCGGCACCACCAGCGGAAGATGCTTATGCCCCGCATCCAGATGCTGTTGCATTGCCGCCATCGCATACCGCATCAGCCGAAACGCCATATGCGCATCCGGCGTACTCTGATGTTCAATCACGACATAGATATAACCGTCGCCCTCGCGCGTTTTCAGCGACCAAAGCACATCGGAATAATAGGCTCGCAGATTTTTTTCAATAAAACTGCCGGGCTCCAGCTTTAGCGTCCGCAGGTCGCAAAGCTGGCGTAACGACACCGGCAGATGAATCTCCATAAAATCGCGGGCGGTTTCCGGGTGGCGCAAAAAGGTTTTAAACACCGCATCATGCGGTGTTGAGGTCGTCGATTTTTTCATGGCGCTCCGTCACCCCAAACCAGGATGCTGCGACTCTACCTCCTGAAAATTCCTTTCTCATCCGTACCTTTTCAGCATTGCGAGGCGCGACGGAAGATAAATCCTGTTATCTGTAATGCACATGCATTTTCGGAACTGAACACGCAAAATGCCAGTCTGCGCGCCCTGCCTTTATCTTTATTAACCAGACAAACTCTTTTGATTAACATCAAAATTTAATTACACTTAATGTGTATATTTTCCGTGCAACGTAAATTTCCCGAGGTGTGATGTGCTGATTGTTATCTGTAATCGCCACACGTTCTGACGAGATTCAGAACGCGTCTCTTCCTGTCTGTGTTTTCATCGGCAGCGTTTTTGATTACATGAAATTCAGTACATCCGCAGCCGCTGTTTCCATCGCCTGCCTGACGTCACGATGACGGTATTGAGTTTCGCTGTCCCATCATGGGGTTCTCCGACATGGAGCGCATTTTTTATGCAACGGATTATTCAGTTTTTCTCCCAACGCGCCACAACGTTATTTTTCCCGATGGCGCTGATTTTGTACGATTTTGCCGCCTATCTGACGACGGATCTGATTCAGCCTGGCATCATTAACGTCGTGCGCGATTTTAATGCTGACGTCAGTCTTGCGCCGGCCTCGGTCAGTCTCTATCTGGCGGGAGGAATGGCGTTGCAATGGCTTCTGGGGCCGCTATCCGACAGGATTGGCCGCCGGCCAGTGCTGATCGCAGGGGCATTAATTTTTACTCTCGCCTGCGCGGCAACGCTGTTGACGACCTCAATGACGCAGTTTCTGGTTGCCCGTTTTGTGCAGGGCACCAGCATTTGCTTTATCGCAACGGTCGGCTACGTCACGGTACAGGAGGCCTTCGGTCAAACCAAAGCCATTAAGCTGATGGCGATTATTACCTCCATTGTGCTGGTCGCTCCGGTTATCGGCCCGCTCTCCGGCGCCGCGCTGATGCACTTCGTTCACTGGAAGGTGCTGTTCGGTATTATTGCGGTGATGGGACTGTTGGCGTTGTGCGGCCTGCTGCTGGCGATGCCAGAAACGGTGCAACGCGGCGCGGTGCCGTTCAGTGCGGTGAGCGTACTGCGCGATTTTCGTAATGTGTTTCGCAACCCGATTTTTCTCACCGGGGCGGCGACGCTGTCGTTGAGCTATATCCCGATGATGAGCTGGGTGGCGGTGTCGCCGGTGATCCTGATCGATGCCGGCGGGATGAGTACTTCGCAATTCGCCTGGGCGCAGGTGCCCGTATTCGGCGCGGTGATCGTGGCCAATATGATCGTTGTGCGCCTGGTGAAAGATCCAACCCGACCGCGTTTTATCTGGCGCGCCGTACCAATCCAGTTAAGCGGGCTGGCGACATTGCTTCTCGGTAATCTTCTTCTGCCGCACGTCTGGCTTTGGTCTGTGCTGGGCACCAGCCTGTACGCGTTCGGCATTGGCATGATTTTCCCGACGCTGTTTCGCTTCACGCTTTTCTCCAACAACTTGCCAAAAGGGACGGTTTCGGCCTCGCTGAACATGGTGATTCTGACGGTGATGGCGGTGTCGGTCGAAGTTGGCCGCTGGCTGTGGTTTCACGGCGGGAGACTGCCGTTTCACCTGCTGGCAGCGGTGGCCGGGGTGATTGTGGTCTTCACCCTGGCGACATTATTACAGCGCGTGCGCCAGCATGAGGCGGCAGAACTGGCCGCTGAGAAGTAACTACTCTGCCGGATAGAGGCTTATCCGGCACAGGATAACCTGATGTTTTTTGCACGTTCCTGCCGTCTGGCTCTATCCTTAACCCTATGAATAAAATCGCCGAACTCAAACGCGCCAAACGCCTGGCGCTCTCACTGTTGCTGATAGCCGCCGCGACGTTTGTAACCACGCTTTTCCTGCCGCCCAGTTTTTGGGTGCTGGGCGTAAAAGCTATTGCCGAAGCGGCGATGGTTGGCGCGCTGGCGGACTGGTTTGCCGTGGTGGCGCTGTTTCGCCGTATTCCCATTCCGTTTATTTCACGACATACGGCGATTATTCCCCGTAATAAAGATCGAATCGGCGAAAATCTTGGGCAATTTGTGCAGGAGAAGTTCCTTGATACGCAGTCGCTGATCGCGCTAATCCGCCGCCATGAACCTGCGCTGCTTATCGGAAACTGGTTCAGCCAGCCGGACAACGCCAGCCGGGTCGGGCAGCATCTGCTGCAAATTATGAGCGGCTTTCTGGAACTGACCGATGACGCCCGTATTCAGCGGCTGCTCAAGCGAGCGGTACATAAAGCGATTGATAAAGTGGATCTTTCCGGCACCAGCGCCCTGATGCTGGAAAGCATGACCAAAAACGATCGTCACCAGGTGTTACTCGATACGCTGATCGCCCAGCTTATCGCCCTGTTACAGCGTGACAGTTCCCGAACATTTATCGCCAGACAGATCATACGCTGGCTGGAGACCGAGCATCCGTTAAAAGCGAAGATTCTGCCGACCGAATGGCTGGGAGAACACAGCGCTGAACTGGTCTCCGACGCGGTAAATTCTCTGCTGGATGATATCAGTCACGACCGCGCGCATCAGATTCGTCATGCCTTCGATCGCGCGACGTATAAGCTGATCGATAAACTTAAACATGATCCGGAAATGGCTGCCCGGGCAGAAAACATTAAAAGTTACCTGAAGGAAGATGAGGCGTTTAACCGTTATCTCGGCGAGATCTGGGCGGATCTACGCCAGTGGTTAAAAACAGATATCAACGCCGAAGACTCGAAGGTAAAGCAGCGCATCGCTCATGCCGGACAATGGTTTGGCGAGACGCTGATCGCCGACGACGCATTACGCGCCTCGCTTAACGGTCATCTGGAACAGGCCGCGCACCGCGTCGCACCGGAATTCGCCGCCTTCCTGACGCGCCACATCAGCGATACCGTAAAAGGCTGGGATGCGCGCGATATGTCGCAGCAGATTGAGCTTAATATCGGTAAAGATTTGCAGTTTATCCGCGTGAACGGTACGCTGGTCGGCGGCGCTATCGGTCTGGTGTTATATTTACTGTCGCAAATACCGGCACTGCTCAGTATTTAACGCCGTTCTCGTTCAGATTAACTGCCAAACCCCGCACGTGGGAGGCATTAATTTAATGCCATTTCCCACCGATGCCCCTCTTCTCAATCCGTTATTCGCCTGCGCTTCACTTTCTTTTCTTGCAAATTTGAAACATTAATTTTACTTTTTATTATCATTTACAACAACAATTCGGCATTCCTGCCTTACTTTAGCAAAGAGAAAAACCATGGTTCATGCTCAGAGCGCTTCACCTCGCCATCCCATTTTTACGGCGCTTTTCGGTATGATGGTATTGACGCTGGGGATGGGAGTTGGCCGCTTTCTGTATACGCCCATGCTGCCGGTAATGCTGGCGGAAAAGCAGCTAACGTTTAACCAACTCTCCTGGATTGCCAGCGCCAATTATGCAGGGTACCTGGCGGGAAGCTTACTGTTTTCCTTTGGCCTTTTTCATCTCCCCTCTCGTCTACGCCCCATGCTGCTGGCTTCGGCGGTCGCCACCGGTATTCTTATTCTGTCTATGGCGATATTTACTCAGCCCGCGGTCGTCATGTTGGTGCGCTTCCTGGCAGGTGTCGCGAGCGCGGGAATGATGATTTTTGGATCAATGATTGTGTTGCATCATACCCGCCATCCGTTTGTTATCGCCGCGCTCTTTTCCGGCGTCGGGGCCGGGATTGCACTGGGCAACGAATATGTCATTGGCGGTTTACATTATGCGCTTTCGGCCCATTCGCTATGGCTGGGGGCCGGGGCGCTCGCCGGTATATTACTATTAATTGTGGCAATGTTGATTCCCCCCCGCGCTCATGCGCTGCCGCCTGCGCCCTTAGCAAGAATCGAAAATCAGCCTATGCCCTGGTGGCAACTGGCGCTGTTGTACGGTTTCGCCGGATTCGGCTACATCATTGTCGCTACCTATTTGCCGCTGATGGCGAAAAGCGCGGGCTCTCCACTACTCACGGCGCACCTTTGGTCGTTAGTCGGCCTGGCGATCATTCCCGGCTGCTTCGGCTGGCTGTGGGCGGCAAAACATTGGGGTGTCCTGCCATGCCTGACCGCGAATCTGTTGATCCAGAGCGCCTGCGTGCTGCTGTCTCTCGCCAGCGACTCGTTGTTGCTGTTAATACTGAGCAGTATTGGTTTTGGCGCCACGTTTATGGGCACAACCTCGCTGGTGATGCCGCTTGCCCGACAACTCAGCGCGCCGGGTAATATTAATTTGTTAGGCCTGGTGACGCTAACGTATGGTATTGGGCAAATTCTCGGTCCGCTCGCCGCCAGTCTGTCAGGCAATGGCGCGTCGGCAATTATCAACGCCACGCTTTGCGGCGCCGCGGCGCTCTTTTTTGCCGCGCTGATCAGCGCCGCGCAGCAGATAAAACAAAAACGGTTTGTGATACGTGAATAAGCGGTAGAGTAAACCCGCGCTATCCGCACCGGGTTGTATCTTTAATGCTATTCGCGGCGCAATGCGGAGCTGTTTTTAATAGCACATCCTCAACACGTTATTTCAAGGTAAAGATGCCACTAAAAACTATACTTATTCTATGGTTTTTAGTGTTATCAATCTGCCTATTATTTTATATACCCTTCCTACTTCAAGTGGCTTCTGTGTTGGCTACGGATTACCCGGCCCATCCATGGGCCTCGCCCTGACGGGCCGTTGCTCACCCCAGTTACATCGTTATCTATGCTCCTGTGGACTCACTCCCTTGCCGCCTTTAAGCAACTCGAATTATTTTGGCTATATATTCCATTATGATGATTATCGCTCCCTCTCAAATCATCACAATTATAAATAAATCACATCATGAAATTAATTCGATTATTCGTTTTTTATTACCTGCCCGTAGGATTCTTAGGGCGCAAGCTGACCCATCAACGGCTACTGACCTGACCGTGACAATTCCTCTTAAGGCGTGAAAAATTACAATAAAAAAGTAAAATTTAGGTTAAAAAATCCTATTTTTTAACAACGATAATTAAGTGGCGTGAAATTGACTAACGTCAAATTTATTTCTCCTTTTTCCTGCTCCCGGCTCCGGCCTGCGCCAACACCTGTTTCTTTGCTTTTTTACCTCGCGTTATACCGTCCACGGTTCCCCGCGCCTCCGGCAGTAGCGAGGATGGTGATTTTTCGCGCTACTATGCAAGAAACGCATAGCACGATACATACTTGCATTTTGTCCTTACCCTTATGGCTGATAAGGTCTTTCTGTTTCGGGCTTTTTGGCCTGTGGCTACAACCAACACATCATCAAAAAAATTCGGGGATCGCTATGGCGCAACAAGTGGACGGGGCGGCCATGCCGCTTGATACAGAAAAGGTCGGGATAAAGGGATACCTGGCGTTTTTTCTCACCATTATTTTCTTTTCCGGCGTATTTTCCGGAAGCGAAGGCTGGTGGCGCGTTTTTGATTTTACCGTACTCAACGGGTCATTCGGTCATGTGACCGGTACGCAGACCTTTCGTGGCGCGGGCGGAACGGGCGCGAAAGATGGCTTCCTTTTTGCGCTGGAGCTGGCACCGTCGGTTATCCTTTCTCTGGGTATCATCGCGATTACGGATGGACTGGGCGGTCTGCGGGCGGCGCAGCAACTGATGACGCCCATCCTGAAACCGTTGCTTGGCATTCCCGGCATTTGCTCACTGGCGCTGATCGCCAACCTGCAAAATACCGACGCCGCGGCGGGTATGACCAAAGAACTGGCGCAGGAAGGCGAAATCACTGAACGCGATAAAGTGATTTTTGCCGCCTGGCAGACCAGCGGCAGCGCTATTATCACCAACTATTTCTCCTCCGGCGTTGCGGTATTCGCCTTTCTGGGGACGTCAGTCATCATTCCGCTGGTGGTCATTCTGCTATTCAAATTTATCGGCGCAAACCTTTTGCGCGTCTGGATTAACATCGAAGAACGCCGTCACCCTGCGCAAGGAGCCCAATCATGACGACTCAGGTACGTAAGAATGTCATGGATATGTTTATCGATGGCGCACGCCGCGGTTTTACCATCGCCACGACCAACCTGTTACCCAATGTGGTCATGGCATTTGTCATTATTCAGGCGCTGAAAATTACCGGTCTGCTCGACTGGGTAGGCCATATCTGCCAGCCCGTGATGGCGTTGTGGGGGCTTCCCGGCGAAGCGGCTACGGTGCTTCTGGCTTCGCTGATGAGTATGGGCGGCGCCGTTGGCGTGGCGGCCAGTCTGGCTACCGCCGGCGCGCTAAGCGGCCACGATGTTACCGTACTACTGCCAGCCATTTACCTGATGGGAAACCCGGTACAGAATGTCGGCCGCTGTCTCGGTACTGCCGAAGTCAACGCCAAATATTACCCGCATATTATCGCAGTCTGCGCCATCAATGCGCTGCTGTCGATCTGGGTCATGCAGCTTATTGTTTAATAAGGAGTTATCATGCCTGATTTATCCGCCGCGGAGTTTACCTTATTACAGGGTGCGCACCTGTTTGCGCCAGAAGACCGGGGCATCTGCGATGTTCTACTCGCGAATGGCAAAATTATTGCCGTCGGCGCTGACATCCCCGGCGATATCGTACCGGACTGTACGGTGATTAATCTTAGCGGTCGTATGCTGTGCCCGGGCTTTATCGACCAACACGTTCATCTGATCGGCGGCGGCGGCGAAGCGGGGCCGACGACGCGGACGCCGGAAGTCTCCCTGAGCCGCCTGACGGAAGCCGGGATAACAACGGTCGTCGGCCTGCTTGGCACCGACTCCGTCAGCCGTCATCCCGCGTCGCTGTTAGCCAAAACGCGAGCGCTAAATGAGGAGGGGATCACCGCCTGGATGCTCACGGGCGCTTATCACGTTCCGTCGCCGACCATTACTGGCTCGGTAGAAAAAGACGTCGCGCTGATCGATCGCGTCATTGGCGTGAAATGCGCAGTCTCCGACCACCGTTCCGCCGCGCCCGGCGGGAATCAACTCGCCAGCATGGCCGCCGAATCACGCGTTGGCGGCCTGCTGGGCGGTAAACCCGGTGTCAGCGTTTTCCATATGGGCAGCAGCAAAAAAGGGTTACAGCCGCTGTATGACATCCTGGAAAACAGCGACGTGCCGATCGGTAAACTACTGCCTACCCACGTCAACCGTAGCGAATCGCTTTTCGAGCAGGCGCTGGCGTTTGCGCTTAAAGGCGGCGTGATCGACATTACCACCAGTATCCCGGATCCCGTCGCGCCGGCGGAGGGCATTGCCAGAGCGGTAAAAGCCGGCGTCCCGCTTTCCCGGGTGACGCTCAGTTCAGACGGCAACGGCAGCCAGCCGCTATTTGACGCTGCCGGAAATCTGACGGGCATCGGCGTCGCGGGCTTCGAAAGTTTGCTGGAGACGTTGCAGACGCTGGTTAACCACTACGGATTCAGCCTGACCGATGCTCTGCGTCCGCTGACGACCAGCGTAGCCGCCTTCCTCAGTCTGGACGGCAAAGGCGAAATCCGTCCCGGTAACGATGCGGATCTGCTTGTCTTTAGCGAAGATTTACGCATTGAGCAGGTGTATGCGCGCGGCAAACGCATGGTCAATGAGGGGAAAGCCTGCGTAAAAGGTACCTTTGAACCGGCGTAATTCCCGCTAGTTTCAGGCTGCCCCATCACGGCATTCTGAAAGAGGACGGGATAAGCGGTTGTCAGCCGCCCGAATGGACGTAGAATGCCCCTTCGGGCGGCTGACAGGATAACGGTAAATGGATGTAACTGGAGCAGGTTTGCACAATATTGAGACAAAATGGTTATATGATTTTCTGACGCTGGAAAAGTGCCGCAATTTCTCTCAGGCCGCCATTATCCGCAACGTATCGCAACCCGCTTTTAGCCGGCGGATTCGCGCCCTGGAACATGCCGTGGGCGTTGAACTGTTTAACCGACAGGTCTCGCCGCTACAGCTTTCCGAACAGGGTAAAATCTTTCACTCCCAGGTTCGCCACCTGTTACAGCAACTGGAAAGTAATCTGACCGAACTGCGCGGCGGCAGCGATTATACGCTGCGTAAAATCAAGATTGCCGCCGCCCACTCGCTCTCCCTCGGCCTGTTGCCGACCATCGTTAAGCAGATGCCGACGCAGTTTACCTACGCCGTTGAGGCGATAGATGTCGACCAGGCGGTGGATATGTTACGTGAGGGACAAAGCGATTTTATCTTTTCTTATCACGATGAAAACCTGCAACAAGCGCCGTTTGATAACATCCGCCTGTTTGAGTCGAGACTGTTTCCGGTTTGCGCCAGCAATGGCCGGGGCGAGCCGCGCTATACGCTTGAGCAGCCGCACTTTCCCCTGCTTAATTACAGTCAGAACTCCTATATGGGCCGGCTGATAAATCGAACCCTGACTCGCCATGCTGAACTGAGTTTCAGTACATTTTTCGTCTCTTCGATGAGTGAATTGTTAAAACAGGTTGCGATGGACGGCTGCGGAATCGCCTGGTTGCCCGAGTATGCTATCCGTCAGGAGATTACCGACGGACGCCTGATAGTGCTTGATGCCGACGAACTGGTTATTCCGATCCAGGCTTATGCTTATCGCATGAATACCCGCATGAGTCAGGTAGCCGAAACATTTTGGCGCGACCTGCGTGGGCTTCAGGCCGCGCTGTAAACACCTCAGGCGGTAAGGCGTTGTTCCCCGGTCAAAGAGGCGCGGGTGTCCGGCCAGGACTCATACCAACGAATCGCCGCGCGCACCAGCGACGCTGTGGAATCAATCATCGGGCACGCTATCGCGCGTTCATGTCCGGCCACAATAAGCGGAATTTCGGTACACCCCATAATAATTGCCTGAGCGCCACGGGCAATAAGGCTATCGATTTGCGGCAGCAGCAGCGCTTGCGCCGCAGTTTTATCGCCACGTTTAAGCGTATAAATAGCCTGCATTACCAACGCCTGCCCCGCGTCTTCTGGCTGAATTAGCGTCAGCCCCCGCGCCAGCGCTTTCTTTTGATATAGCCCGGTCGCCAGCGTCGCATTGGTCGCCAGCAGACCAACGTGCCGCGCCGATGGCGGAATATCCCCCAGGGTGGCGTCCAGGATGCTGATCATTCGCGCTTTCGCGACGTTCTGTAAATCATCAAACCAATAATGCGCAGTGTTGCATGGGATAACGATACACTCTGCCCCGGCGTCTTCCAGCATATGCAGATAACGCTCCAGATAACGGTATGGCGAAGGCCCGCCGGATAACAGACATGCTGTACGATCGGGAATATCAGGGATAGAGCTGACAATGAGCGGGATGTGTTGTTGATCACAACTGGCATGTCGCAATTCAACAAATTTTTCCAACATATCCGCCGTTGCCGCAGGTCCCATCCCCCCCAGTATCCCAATGGTGTGTTTCATCGCTTTTCCCGCTTATTTACGTCAAGGTCAGAAACACACTATCAACTTGATGTGTATATAAAAAATGCCGTTTTATTAGCGGCTATGCGTAAAAATCATAACGGGTGTAAGGGCCATGCGTTATCGCCTTTTCAGGCAATCGATTGGTTACATGAGCGCTCACCAGCCTTCGCAAGCCGCTAAATGCCATTTCGCTATACAGCATCGCCCACTGCGAGTCCGCAAGCTTGTTTTGTCCTCATCGCCACAGCGCCTGTCGGTGAAGAGGCCGCCGTGTTTTGCTTTTCGACGCTAATGCGGGAATATCCCAGCGAATATGGCTATAAACCAAATCCACGGTCTCCGTGGCGCTGCCTTCGGCGTCGCCATGATTGCTCATGCGTGAAATTCGCACATTGGTGAGAGTATAAATAATAAATGGCAGCATTGCGCCCTTATCACGACGGCATAATGTCAGCACGCCTTCTTTCACCGTTTTCCCGTTACAATAGTGCTCATAGAGGCCTGGTGTAGCAAGATCGACTGGCTTTGTCAGCGTCAACCCTCCAATATATGTCCCTCTCGCTTCGCCGGACTCCCGTTTTGTCGGGTTGTGGTTGTAAGCAATAAGTTTTATTTGGTTTTCAAAACCTTTGATCCGGCTTTCGCCTTCAATACCGTCCAGTTTTAAATAGATGGCGTCCATCCCCCCTCCGTGATTATCATGCGGCAAAGCAGGCTGACAAGGACGGAACGCCAACAATGAAAGAACGTTCCATTTTCCAGCCATTTCGTTGGTGTCTCTGTATACCAGATTAAATACCGACAATCTGCTATAACTGGATTCTTGCTAAATACCTTCTGCCATCAACAATCCATTTTACAATAGCGCTACTGACCTGAAATCTATTACGCCAGGCATTCAAGCATCGTTTCCTGAATAACCATAGCCGCTATAAGAACCATATCAAAAAAGAAATATCAATATCATTTCTTATTTTTATCCGAGAAATTACTTAATTACACCGAATCGGAATATAGACAATTCTTATTCCTTTTCACATCAATGGGTTTTTTAGACTTTTGTCATATCGAAAACAACCATTCCAATAGAACATATTTACTATGTGAATATATTTAATGTTTTTATCGCGCGCAGTGTTATCACAGTAATAAATGATTTGCATCAAAAATGCGCCTTTCAGCGCCACGTATTTTTGGGCAGCAAATTATAAAATCGCGTTTCAAAGTCAGTAACATGTTCTCTGTTCAGGCGATATGACTTTATGCCCGGACGACACGCCAGCCGCTTTACCCTTACGTTTAGTCGTGATACGTTAGATCACATGAACACGAAACGATCCAACGCTACGCAACGTCATCTCCGCTGGTGGCTGCCTTCCTGAAGGCGGCACGGATCACTATCCCTTTTTAAGTAGCCGCCGAAAGGCGGCTACTGCGTTTCGGGACGTCTTTCGGCTTTACAGTAAGCATAAAGGAGTCCTTAATGAACACCCTTCCCATCATTCTGACTGGCGATCGCCCTACCGGCTCGCTGCACCTCGGCCATTATGTCGGTTCACTGCGCCAGCGCGTCGCGCTACAGCAGGATCACCAACAGTATGTCCTGATTGCCGACCTGCAGGGACTCACCGATAACGGCAGTAATCCGCAAAAAATCCGCGATAATATTCCGCAAGTGTTAGCTGACTATCTGGCCGTCGGCATCGATCCCACGCTGACGACGATCTGCCTGCAATCCGCGTTACCCGCCCTCGCTGAATTAACGGTGCTGTATATGAATATTGTTACCGTCGCCCGGGTGGAGCGTAATCCTACGGTAAAAAATGAGATTGCCCAAAAAGGCTTTACCCGTTCCCTGCCGGTCGGGTTCATGGCGTATCCCATTAGCCAGGCGGCAGATATCACCGCCTTTAAGGCCGAAATGGTACCGGTTGGCGACGACCAATTGCCCATGATTGAGCAAACGAATGAGATCGTTCATAAGATGAATAGTCTTTTCTCCTCGCCGGTATTGCGACCCTGTCAGGCGCTCCTGAGCGATACGGGTCGTCTGCCCGGCATTGACGGCAGCGCCAAGATGTCGAAATCGCTCGGCAATACCCTGCTTCTTTCCGCCAGCGAAGAGACCATCCACCGTGCGGTCAGCGCGATGTACACCGATCCCAATCATTTAAAAATTAGCGATCCGGGAAAAATAGAAGGTAACGTCGTCTTTACGTGGCTGGATGCGTTCCATCCGGATAAAGCCAAAGTCGCGGCGATGAAAGCACATTATCAACAAGGCGGATTAGGCGACCGTGCCTGTAAAAATGAGCTGGAGACCTGCCTGCAAGAACTGATCGCGCCAATACGCGAACGGCGGGCAACCTTTATTGCGGATAAGGGAATGCTAATGGAATTGCTGAAAAAAGGTAGCGAGCGGGCGCATGAGGTCACTCAAAAGACGCTACAGGAAGTAAAACGTGGACTGGGCCTGCCCACGCTATTCCAGGTATAATCAGGCATCAACGTTGTCCAGCGGCCATGACTCAAACAGATAGCCATCAAAGTAGATGTCATCAACATTGGAAAACTCCAGCAGACGCTGCTTCACGTTTTCCAGGTGCTGCCACATCGCCAGCTTCGCTGCGCGGGCGTCTTTCTTAATTAACGCCGCGAGGATCTGCTTATGATCGACCAGCCACTCCTTACGGTAAAGCGTATCGCCCAGATGGCTATGAAGCTGGAGCCACATCGGATTATTTTCACGCCATTGCCAGGACTGACGGAAGAGCTCTACCAACATACTGTTATGGGTCGCTTCGGCAATGGCCAGATGAAACTGCATATCGCCGCTTTCTGAGCCGCCCGGCGCGCTGGAGGCGAGCTCTCGCTCTTCCAGTTGTAACGCCTGGCGCATTTTAATGATGTCTTCGCGGGTGGCCTGCAGAGCGGCAAATTCAGCGATATTGCTTTCCAGCAACTGACGCGCCTGTAACAGTTCAAACGGCCCGGCGTCATTACAGTGATTGACGTCAGCGCCTTCCATCTCGTTATTATCCGCACTGTCGAGCACGTAGATCCCGGCGCCGCGGCGGACTTCAACCAGACCTTTAATTTCCAGCATGATCAGCGCTTCACGCACGACGGTACGCGTCACATTGAGCCTCTCAGCGATCTCTCTTTCCGGCGGCAAGCGCTCCCCGGGGCGGTACGGCGTCTGCACAATCAGATCCCGTATCATTGCGCCCACTTCCTGGTAAGGTCTTTGCTGAGAAGTGTTTGATTTCATATTGGTCGTGCCCGTCCGATGCGATTTCCCGGTATCAGACTATAGCATTTGTAAAGAGGGATAGCACGCGTAGCACACCAAAAACGCGAAACTGGTCAACCAACAAAACAATAATGCGCCCCGTTTCGTTAGTGAAGCCAGATGAAAGGAAAGGCAGTAGACAATACACGACTGATGTTCCACCTTTAGCCCTGATGCCTGAATATGAACAGCATATTGGTTTACCAATATAAAATTTATCAACCAAAAATTACGCCATAAAATGTGTCTGTACATTGACAGGAACAACGCCTCTGACATAGCGTGATCGGCGAAAATCCAGCCGCTCTCTTTGTATCAAGAACGCGTTATGATAAAAGACACCGTGTTTTTCGCCCCAGGCGTATCCGGGGGAAGCAACGCCTCCAGTCTGTCGAGCCGCCATCGCCGGGCAGCGATTATTCTGCATGAAATTTATGGTATTAACGCTCATATCCAACGCGCAGGCCATGAATGGATGACGCGCGGATTCGACATCTATATTCCCGCGCTGTTTCCTCACCATACCCCCTTTCGCTATGAACAGCAGGAGGAGGCTTACCGTCACTTTTCAGCAAATGTCGGCTTTGATCCCGCCGTCGTTACCACGTTACTCCACGATCTCAGAACGCAGTATGAGACGTTAATCGTCATAGGATATAGCGTCGGCGCAACGCTCGCATGGCTAAGTGCAGCCAGTGGGTTATGCGATGGCGTCATTTGCTATTACGGTTCCCGTATACGCCAGTACCTTCATCTTGCGCCTCTCTGTCCGACACTGGTTATTATCGCGCGTTATGAGCCGGCGTTTGATCCCCTCGCCATGCGACAGACGCTGGAAAAGCGCCCCCGGGTGCAGTGTAAAATGTACGATGCGCGGCACGGGTTCTGTGATGCTGATAGCGCCACGTTCGATGCCGCCCTGTCGCATCAGGTAATGGACGATGTGAGCGCATTTATTCGCGACATCACCCGTGCAAACACATCGCCCGATTTTCAGCTTTAGTGGAGACTTTTTTCAACGAGCTGTTCCAGTTTTTTCAAAGCCTGTATGTCTGCGGCATCAAGACCATAACGTTGCAGCGTTTCAGCGGGATGATAACTGACTAACGTTCGCCCATCGGCTTGCTGGCTAATGAGCACCCGAAACGGTAAATCCAGCGCCAGTTCGGGATGCGCCAGCATGAGAGGCGTTCCGCCTTTAGGATTGCCAAAGACCAGAACCGTTGTCGGCGGCATTTTCAGGTTAACATTCTGTGCCGCTCTGGCATGATCAAATTCCCCAAATAACACCAGACCGTGATCGGCGACAGCGTGCATCAACCGCGCTCGGGTCTGCAAATAGTCATAAGCGCTGTAGGTTTTAACCATGGTTATCGCTCCATCCTCCGTTGCAAAGCCAGGCCTTATTAAGATTAACATCAGGGTTACTGCCAATAAAAAAGGCTTTAAAATAGTGCTCATTCTTCTCTCTCCCTGACCCAATACCCATGAGTAAATGCGACACAGATGATATGCAGTTTAAAAATCAGTCATCGTACTGTACCCCTTATTATTGCACTGAACAGCTCATCACTAAAAAAACAGACGGCAGAACAAAAAATTCCGACGTCTGAACAAATTTAAATAACGATGATCCAGTCTGACTGAGCGACAGCGCGATCATTATTATGGCGCGACACTGTCTTCTTCAGCCCGCTGGGTAAGAAAAAATATACTCCGCTCAGTAAGATAATAAATACTACAGGCCAACTCTTCAGAGATACGGAGCATCATTGCGTAGTGATGATGCGATTTTTCTTGCGCCATCGGCAGAAATATTTCTGACTCCAGCACGTCACTTAAAAAATGAAATTTATGTACATATTCAGCAGATATAACGCCTCTCGCCATCAGATTAGCCATTAGTGTATTTAAACTATCTTGTTCATGATACACGATACCTTTTCTCTCATGAATTCTGAGAAGAACGCTTCTGAAGGCTGCATGACATTCCTTTACGACACAGGAAAAATCATTAAGCATCAGGCGATTATACGCTTCCATAAGATCATATTCGACAAAGCCATACTCTCCAGGAGAGTACAAATAATAACATATGTTTTTAAGCCGTTTTATTCTGCGCAACCTTACAATTCTACCATTTTCATATCGATATTTTAAACTATGCTCATGAAATATATTATTTAATTCACTAATCGCCTTATCCGGTTCTAACCCAAGCGTAACTTCATAGGTTCGAAGGTAGTTATCTATATAGTTAAAAGCAAGCTCAATGGTATCAATATGCTTTCTTTTATCATCTGTTTTTAATAACAGATTACTCATTTCATCCAGATATGACGTTGAATGCGCATATAAGGTGAATAATCCATACTCTTTGCGCAACGTTTTACATATTCTTCGATAAACTTCGTCAGAATGACTATTATGATAGCAGTATAATGTCATATCATAAAAAGAGGAGCAATTTCCTAGCGTATTGATAATCAATAAGATTATTTGCTCGCGTATTTCTAACGGAATATCGTCATATAACAGATCGCTATGCCTTAGTGAGTATGGTCTAAAGGTGTGCATTCCTCCCCCTGTAACCGCAACAGAAAAAATTACGCTATAGATAGCGTCACATTACTCTAATTCAGTGGTTCAGGTATTAATATAAGCTCAACAGTGAGTCATTTTTTCTTATTTTTTAATGGTGTTGAGTGAATATTTACATTAAATATAAATGATAAGCAAAGTAAAGAGGCTTGCGTAATTATGATGCTACTGACAAAGAGACCAGGGTCTTCGTATCGGATGAAACGTGAGATCCCATTAATGAATGGGATCTATTTTATTATTACTTCCTGTCAACCCACTTTTTCAACTACAAAATTATCCTGACGAACAAAATCAATAAGCAGTTCTATAGTCCCTAACCCCCATTGATTCGATATAGCAATACGCTCACCGGACGGCAACTCAATCAACGCATCTTCCTGCATATGATATCTGTTTTTCCTTTTTTCAGGGATCTGCTCAACCAGTGCTACTGTTCTTTTCTGTAAGTCTTCACTCAATTTATTCTTGAGATCATCTATATTCGCAGGATTATGTTTATTAATCCAGTCAGTGAAAAGTTCAAGTGCAAGCTTCCGTTTATTGAAGGTTTTTCCTTTATATTTATATAAGGAATAATCCCTCTCCGACTTTTGACTGCTAATAATTTGTTCCGTGCGTTTCTCTCTGAATCTGACCTGATATTCTTCCAGTTCAGGGACTGGTATTATTTGTTCAGCATTAATCAGCACTTCACCCTTAAAGTTGTAAGGCGTTAAGCGAACACAGCGAATATCGACACCTTTATCTCTTAGCCATATTGCGGTTGTCGTTAATTCTTTACTGAAATCCGCTGATGCCAGAACGATGCGAATATCTTTACCAAAATCAGCGAGTTCGTTTTCTTCTAACTCCACAAAATCCAGTAACTTCTCTTTTGCATTCTCATCGATCCCATGCTTCCAAAGATATGCCTGATAATATTCGCATGCTTTCGCAAAACTCATCGTTGAAATCATTGCCGCATACCTTAGCGCCTGCAGTTCCATATGCGCGCCGATTTCATCACGTTTCAGTTCAATGACAACCAAATTGGCCTGCTTGTCAATCGCTAATAAATCAATCCTCCGCCGACTATCCTCCCAATCAGAGAATTCTTCGGATATGACAAGGCAGCCCGGCGCGACAATATCAATATTCTTCTTGATAGCCTCCTGAAGATCATAGCGTTCCTGCAGCCTTTCGATGGTGAAAGATGTTTTTTCAAGGGTAGTCAGTATTTTCTCAGAGATATTGTATAGCGCCACATTATATTCCTTTTGTTTACTCTACAGATAATTGTAACCCATCGCCCTTTGTCATTCTGCTGGCTTGCGCAAAGAATCCATACAATATCATCACTGGTGCGAAAATCTGGATTATCCATGGCATTCAGCCTTCACTGAATGCCACAGACAAGGGTTATTCAACTAAAGCTCACCTGTCCCTTAGTCCTTCTTTCATTCCGTTGCGTCGTTGCCATACCAGCACACTTAAACGTAAGGTGAGCTTATTGTTTTTATCGACGGGTCAGAACAATCCTTCGCCGGTCATACAGTGTTTCAACTGAGAGCTGCAAATCATATTTTGCATTCTTCAGTTTTCGCGATTTAAGCATTTTCACCGTGACGCCACTTATTTGCCCTGTTTCAATCCGTCTCTTGATTTCGGCTGCGCTTAACAGGAGTTGCTTCTTCAAAATCGACAGCAGGCTGACCTGAAAAGAACGGGAAATCCTGACGCTAACACTGACCTGCTTGTGGGAGGCGATACTGACCAGCCACCGTTCCTGAATGTGAAAATCAGGCTGCCCCGATAATTCAGCATTGTTTCGCTTCAGGATCGCGTTGTCATAAGCAAAATATTGCACCGTGGCAGCATCATTCGCCATCAGTCGGCCATAAAGATCGCGGTTAATTTTGCTGACTGGCAGGCGCGAGAACAGGGAGATATTCCAGGTGTAATCGCAGTGTGTGCATTTATAGATACTCCAGACATCGAGTACCTTCTTTTGCGAATTAACCCGAAATGCCCCAGAAGGCGTGAAGTCCCGTTTTACGCTGCATGAAGGGCAACGTTTCGCTATGCGCTGATACCCCACAGGAGTGACAGTCCATATGACTTTCATAACGTACCTTTTTTAACCCATACAAAACCGGATCCGAACTCAGCGGACCATAAATGTTTATGTATGAAAAATATTTAAGTGATATTTTTCAGTGGGTTAAAAAAAGATTTCCAACGCAACAACCCTGTCAATGGCTAAAAAGATACGCCGAGACTATCAAAGCGGCCATTATCGGGTATATGAGTTTAATCAATATTCATTATGGTAATTGCGGGAGCTATTCATCTGATACGCTAAACGCATGATCCTCCCTTTGAGATCACACTTTTCACTCCCGGTTATTCACTTACAGAAATCAGGTGTTATCATTCACGACGTAAATACCTTTCAACTCAACCCGAGGCTTTGATGCTGGAGAATGTCATCATCTGATAATCAGTTCCCCGACCTTTTCAGGCCGGACTGATTATCAATGTGCCGAAATCGAATGCGGACACCGCAGTGTGTTTGCACGTTTTGCCTATGATGATTAAACAGGTTCTTCAGTATGAATTTATCCCGTCAGGAACAACGTACCTTACACGTTCTCGCCAAAGGCGGACGCATTACACACATCCGCGATGCGTCAGGCCGCGTCACCGCCGTTGAGTGCTATAGCCGCGAAGGGCTGTTGCTCGCCGATTGCACGCTCGCTGTATTCAAAAAACTCAAAACCAAAAAGCTGATCAAATCCGTTAACGGTCAGCCCTACCGCATTAATACAACCGGGCTGAACAACGTTCGCGCCCAGCCTGATAATCGCTAAGGAGATGATGATGGATATCAGCGCCGTTATTTTTGCAACGCATCGCATTCGGCTATTACCCGATGAAGGCAAAATCCCCTGGGACGAGCCAGCCTTCAGCCAACGCATGCTGGAAAATCATCTGTCACAGGACCACGACTGGGCCAGCCGCCGGCTAACCGTGATTGAGCAACAGGTAACATGGATTACCCGTCAGTTACCCGCTGGCGCCCGCATTCTGGATCTCGGCTGTGGACCCGGTTTTTATACCCGCCTGTTAGCGGAGCGTGGGTTTCACTGCACAGGCGTAGATTTCTCTCCGGCATCCATCACATGGGCTCGCCAGCAGGCGCAAGCCGCAAACCTGAATATTGACTACATTCAGCAAGATATTCGTACATACCCCCCCACGGAACCTTTCGATTTCATTATGATGACGTTTGGGGAACTGAATGTCTTTAGCGCTGCGGATGCGCAAAGCCTCATCAGTCATTGCGCGCAGTGGTTGAAACCGGACGGCAAACTGCTTGTTGAAGTGCATACCTTCGATGAAGTTAAACGCCAGGGCATGGCGCAGCCATGCTGGCAGCGTTGTCCGCACGGCCTGTTTCTTGCCGAGCCTCATCTGCTGTTAACGGAAAATGCCTGGGATGAAGAGGCCCAAACCAGCTCAACGCAGTTCTGGGCGATAGCGGAAAATGGCTGTACCACCCGTTTCGGCAGTCAAATGAAGGCCTGGCGCGATGATGAATATATCAGCCTGCTTGGTGATGCTGGCTTCACTGTGTTGCAGCGCCCGGACAGTCACACCTGGCCGGTCGGCGAGACTTTTGCAGGCAAGCTGTTTGCGCTGCTGGCTGAAAAAGCATCCACTTCTGAGGGAATCGCCCTCAGTAAAAGGAATAACCCAATGGATATCCCACGTATTTTTACCATTAGCGAAAGCGAACACCGTATCCATAATCCGTTTACAGCGGAAAAGTACGCCACACTGGGCCATGCGTTACGCATGAAGCCAGGCACGCGGATTCTCGATCTCGGTAGCGGTTCGGGTGAGATGCTCTGCACCTGGGCTCGCGATTACGGTGTTACAGGTACTGGTATTGACATAAGCCCGCTCTTCACCACACAGGCAAAACAACGTGCAGAAGAGCTCGGCGTCAGTGAATACGTACATTTTATTCATAACGACGCGGCCGGTTATATCGACGAGGAAAAATATGACGTGGCGGCCTGCGTAGGCGCGACCTGGATTGCGAGCGGTGTCGCGGGGACAATAGATCTGCTGGCCAAAAGCCTCAAACCAGGCGGGATCATTCTCATCGGTGAACCGTACTGGCGTCGGATCCCCGCAACGGAAGAGATCGCCCACGCCTGTGGCGCCTCATCCGTCGCCGATTTTCGCCCCCTGCCCGAACTGGTCGCCTTTTTCGACCAACTCGGCTATGACGTAGTGGAAATGGTGCTGGCGGACCCGCAAGGCTGGGACAGATATGAAGCCGCGAAGTGGATGACCATGCGCCGCTGGCTGGAGGAAAACCCTGACGATGAGTTTGCGCAAGAGGTTCGAACAGAACTGACGGCAGCCTCCAAACGTCACGTCACCTGGACGCGAGAATACTTTGGCTGGGGCGTATTTGCGTTAATCGCGCGATAACGTGAAGCAGGAGGTATAGCCTACAAGAGGTATACCTCCGTTTAAAAGTATGCAACAAATTAACGCGGCTCAAGGCGGGAATATATCGTCTTAGAGACTATCCCACCAGGCGTTATTGGCGCAGCCAGTTTGGACACGGACAGCGCGCAAAAACCGGAGCGTACACGTAGTACGTGAGGATTTTGAGCACTGCCCAGGTCCAAAATGGCAAGTAAAATAGCCCTAATGGGATAGGCTCTTAATTTCGCCATTAAGTTTCTGCCACAATATGTCGCAAGACGTGCAAGCGTTCCACCTCACCTGATGAGCGAAACCACCATCAATAAGACGTTATTGCTGCGATTCAATTATTAAAAATAAAAAAGAACCAGAAGAAAATTAAAAAATGACTTACCCACCATATTAGCCATTGTTAAAATCAAAGTAATCCCCCGTAAAAGCTGGATATTTTTATTTCTCATAGACGAGAATTTATATATTATGATATAATGCGGCAGAAAAACATGTAGGTTATTAACCTTTCATTAATGTAAATAATTTTTTGAGGAGATGTTTCCAGTGGGACGTAAATGGGCAAATATTGTTGCTAAAAAAACGGCGAAAGACGGTGCAACGTCTAAAGTATATGCAAAATTTGGTGTAGAAATCTATGCTGCGGCTAAACAAGGTGAACCAGACCCGGAATCAAACTCAGCTTTAAAATTCGTTATTGAACGTGCGAAACA
Organism: Salmonella sp. NW1250; assembly: GCF_051812965.1. Classification (NCBI taxonomy): domain Bacteria; kingdom Pseudomonadati; phylum Pseudomonadota; class Gammaproteobacteria; order Enterobacterales; family Enterobacteriaceae; genus Salmonella; species Salmonella sp. NW1250. Next base: position 154,892 of record NZ_JAMNDD010000006.1, read on the forward strand.
AGCACAGGTTCCAAAACATGTTATTGATAAAGCCATTGATAAAGCCAAAGGTGGCGGAGATGAAACGTTCGTGCAAGGGCGTTATGAAGGCTTTGGACCAAATGGTTCAATGGTTATCGCTGAAACGTTGACGTCTAATGTTAACCGTACGATTGCTAATATCCGCACAATTTTTAATAAAAAAGGCGGGAATATCGGAGCGGCAGGTGCTGTCAGCTATATGTTTGACAATACTGGAGTGATTGTATTTAAAGGAACAGACCCTGACCATATTTTCGAAATTTTGCTTGATGCTGAAGTTGATGTTCGTGATGTAACCGAAGAAGAAGGGAATATCGTTATTTATACTGAAGCTACAGACCTGCATAAAGGAATCGCAGCGCTAAAAGCAGCTGGAATTACTGAATTTTCAACAACAGAATTAGAAATGATTGCTCAATCAGAAGTTGAACTTTCACCAGAAGATTTAGAAATCTTTGAAGGACTTGTTGATGCCCTTGAAGATGATGATGATGTGCAAAAAGTATATCATAACGTTGCAAACCTCTAATTATAAATTAAACAAATCTGTCTCTATGGCAGATTTGTTTAATTTATAAAGCTGTTATAAAAAAGTCTATCTGGCCAGATATATAGATTTTTAAATTTACGTGTCTTATCACGACCTGATCTGACACATAGCTTTGAAAGATTGAGAGTTACCGGTTTTGATATAGTGTCGAATCCTTATATAAAACATGAGGTAATTTTCATGTTTCATACGACGAATCCCGTCAGCAAGCTAAGCAAAAGCCAGCAATATCGGGCTACTTACAATCTCCCTGTGCTCTTTAAGATGCCGCGTCTCATAAATTCCGCTTGCGCTCATGATGACTCATCTGGCGCTCTACGCGTCGCTTGACCACAGGTGTGACTCCACCAGCGCGCTACAGACCATAGTGCGAGAACCGTGGCCGATTACTTCGATGCTTTTGATGTGGAGCTATTTTTAACAGATAACGTATACCACACTCAAAATACTCCCCCAGATCAATGCCCTTCTCTGAACACCTCCCTCTTGTGCCATTCCACAAACCGTTCACCCGGATAATTTTCTTTCATCTGCGGCAACGCGATCTCTTTCCCCGCAAAATCCCAGAACAGCCGCTGTACCACTCCGCCACCATTCACCGCGTCGGAAACCACCACGCGCATATTTTCATCCAGGCCAATCGAACCGCGATCGAACGCTTTATGATGAATTGCGCACAACGCCAGGCCATTAGGTACTTCACAAGGACCATGATGCTGCTTCCATCTGATATGGGCTGCTTCAAGGGCTATAGGGGCGTTGTCGTGGCGCATATTGAAGCCGCAGACCGCACATTGATAATTGTAAGCTCGTAGCACCGCCTGGCGGAACTTCGGATCGCGTTGACGGAGAGAGGTGCGAATATCAAAACCCATCTCGTCAGCGATGTCTTCCTGAATACTGGTCGGAAAGTGCGCCTCAAGGATCTGCTGCGCCAGCGTGTCGATTAGCTTACGTTTTTTTGTTACCAGCGCGAAATTGTCGACATCAAACCCACCAGCAACATTATATTCAATGAGTTCACGTTTAGGTGGCTGGCGGCTACCGCTGGTTGAGCAGAATTCCGCGTTTTGCAATTCCCAGAAACCATCGCCCTTCAGACGCCAGAACGGCATATCCGGGCGCTGTTCACGGCGCTGTGGCCCATAGCGCTCCAGCAAATCCAGCAATTGCTCATGAATTTCAGAACCATAATCAAACAGGCGATCGTGACCCTGCCGATAGTGCGAGAGGACATATAACAGCAATAACGGCTTATGCGGCGCTCGCTGTTCGCCTTTGCGCCAAATAGTAATATTTGATATCGCTTGCTTGAGGGTTTTGTCAGAGGTCATTACGTTGAAGAATCCATGAGCACATAGTTGCGATGATTCTCTCCCAGTGGATCATGGTGCGGGCGGCGAGCTGTGCATCACCCTTTCGCGTCCTCAAGATAACGGGCGGCAAGCATTTCAGCGGATTCGATGCCTGCGATACCACTGACTGCTTTGTCGTAGAGCCAACCGATGATGGACTGGAAAGAGCGCGGGCGGTGGGATGGAGGGAGGTCGTCAGCGCTTTCGTCGTCCTCGTCTTCGTAGTTTTGGTATTCGTTATTCAGCTCCATATCACCCCTTTGTAGGCAGGCAGATAAAAAGAAGGCCTTAACCATCGTAAAGACGGTTCTGGCCGGAGGTTCAATGGGATGATATGGGGTTGAAAAGATTTGGAGCTACAAATCATCTCCTTACAGATTAAAACAAATGGCGAGTAGCCCTCCGTATAATAAACTTAGCTTATTGATTAAAATCAAACTAATATCAATTTCAAATTTAATTAAATTCATAATTCAATTATTGTTATCTGTTTTTTTTCAAAATAACAAAATGTTATAATAACTTTCAGCCATTCACTGTTCTAATGCAAGGAGCTTGCTTTGAGTCAGTCCGAATACACATCCATTCTAAAGTGTACCCCATGGCTAGCTAAATTCCTCACCCGCAGAGGATTGAAGCAACCAGACCATCGTCCGTTATATGAATACCACGCAACGAGTGAAGAATATGATGAATTGAAATGGCTGCTGCGATCTATAGGGGTACCCGATGGTTATAAAAGTGATAAAGGGTACGCAGCCTGTTTCACATTGTTCTGCTCAGAGTGGTATCGAAGAGATTATGAAAGGGAGTATGGATGGGCATGGGAGCCAATTTACAAGACGATAGGTATCTCAGCATCTTCCTCGGAGATGGGGAAAATTATCCCTAAAGGCCTGGATGGTTACTGGGGGCGTCCAGTGCGGTTTTATGACACAGAAAGGCGGAATTTCTTAGGTTCCTTATTCAGTGAAGGCGGCCTACCTTTCAGGTTGCTAAAGGAATCTAATAGCCGTTTTCAGTCGATGTTTTCTCTCATTCTAAATCAATACGATCAGGCTAAATATTCTAACATTTCCACGTTCGCGTTAGTCCATGCAGCGGTAGAAAAATCATCCCTGCCAGTCGTTTTCAAAGAGGATACTTCAGTTGAGCTTATTAGTCGGATGGCTGAACAGTTAGTATCTCTTGTTCAAATTTATGATTTGAGTAATCATACCGAACCCGTAAAAGAACTTGAACGTGTTCATCCTAAGTGGCGTGACAGTTTCCCTGTTCCTCTCGATGATGATACGGGTACCAGTTTCCTTAATGGACTTTTACGAACAGCTTCTACTGAATCAAAACCCCGCCTTCAAAAGAATAAAACCACTCTCTGTCAGTTTTTATGGTCAGAAAATCATCCTGAAGCCGTCCAGGCCCTCATTTCTCTGCCTGAAGAGCTGAGTTTTTCAATTGATATTGAGCCTTCAACAACGCGCTTCGAGCTTGCTATCTATGAAGATGGTAACGAAATCGCAAGTCTGGGACCTGCCTATGCAACGCTAAGTAACTCCCAGGCAAAAATAAAAGTTCGTAAGCGCGAGATTAAATTTTACCGAAGAAATCCTACGGTCAGTTTGTTTATTGTGGCGAGAGCTGGGGGTATGTTTGTCGGCTCCAATCTTTTAGAAGGCAGTGAAGTTGCGGTTGGCGATGTTCCATTGGTTTTTGTTTCTGATAAAAATGAATGGCTGTTACAGGGACAAGCCTCTTGCAGCGTACGTGGCAGCCATGTACTTATTGTGCTGCCAAAGGATGGTTGTCTGGCTTCAGAACATGAGGATTGTGACTCTGGCTTTTCGGCTTTGGGATGCCGTGCTCTGACCATCAAAGGTCGCCAGGATATCATTATTGAAGGCGACGAAACGTACCGCATAAAGACTGGAAGGGATCAGATTATCCATGCTGGATTCTCTTTCCAGGGGAAGCGGTTAAATTGGACAAGTTACCCGGATGAACTCTTCCTCGGTGTTCCTGGGATTACTCAACATTCTGAGAATCTATCAACGCACCATTACAAGCGTTTTTTCAACGGAACATTTATAGATAATTGTGATGTACAAGAAAAAATGGGAGCACAGTTTATTTCGGTGCGTAACGAAAATAATGAAACGTTACTGCGTAAGAAAATTGGCATTCTCCCCAATGATTTTAGTCTGGAAATAAAAAATGGACAACAGGCGAACGAAGGCTCTGTCATTATTACTACTCAGCACCCTTGTTTGTATAGCTTGAAGGAAAAAACACTTGAAGTTGGACGGAAGCGGTTGCCCGGTAGTACAGAAATAATGATGAAGGCGGAGGGCATTCCTCCTGCATCAATTTCATTACAAATAACACCAAACCTCACTGCAAACCCGATTGTTATTTGGTTACCATTTCCTGCACGAGGCTGTCTTGCGTTCGATAAAGATGAGAAGCCTCTCCCGAAAAATTTAACGATTAACGATCTTCTGGGTGCCAGAGCATATCTTTTCGGAAAAAATGGTGAGCCTACGCGATACCAGCTTGAACTACGTTTACGTTCGCGTAGTGGAATGCAGGCCTGGTATGAGTGGCACTACAGTGCGGGAGAATGTCCGGTAGAGCTTACTTTATATAGCTTAAGGGAACATATTGATAATTTACTCTCCCTAGAGGAAGGAATTGATCAAACAGTTGATATGCGCATAAAAGGAGGTGGTAGTTCTTTTACCTGGCAGATCCGACGTTATAAATATAGTCTGGACTATGATCGTGGCAGGCAGATTCTTCTCGCAAACTCAATAAGTAATCGTACAGGCCAGATCCCTTCGCCCGTCATTATGTTACTCAGCGAACCGGAGAGAAAAGTTGTACCGCTGACGTCAAGAATGAGCGAAGGTGTACCAGTTGGTGAATTTGAACTAAGTTCGATAATACAAAAGAATGGCCCATGGCTGGTGCTGCCGAAACCAGGTGAAGAAGCCTCATTTCGACCTTGCTTTATTGCAGGTGAGCCGGTAATTCAAAGCAACGCGACAGCAATACAGTCTTTACAAAAAGCAACGCAGCTTTTTAATCCTCGTTCAGATGTCAATACCATTATGTTAGTTCTGGAACAAATGGCGAGCGACCCGGCACACTCGGGCTGGCAGTTCTTACGCAATTTATACGATCAGTTCGGGTATTTACCTTTGGCTACCTTTGAAGTATGGCGGGCACTTGTTCAGCATCCACAAGCGTTGGCGATGTCGCTGTTCAAATTTGAAATGTCCATTGATTATCTCAGCCGTATTGAAAGTGAGTTTCCCGTTTTCTGGGAGTTTTTACCCATTACAGAAGTTAAACGTTCCGCCACACGTTTTCGTGCTTTTTTGGCTCATAAAGGTGCACCGGAGGAAATGCAGATAAGGTTGCTGGACAGAATGTATCAGCAGCTGGGCACAACATTCCCGACTTATGCCAGTGAGGTGCAATTATGGTTGAGTCAAGGGAAATTACCACCGGTTTTTCCTGAGTTGACGATGAAAGGTATTATCCTTGAGTGGTATCAGGAACTTCTACGCGAACATGGTGAATCTCGCTGGCCAGAATTTGGTGGCCCGGGCCTTTTACGTTGGTATATGTCACAACAAAATCCTGTTATCGATATTTCCCCTGATGCCAGCTACCGCTATTCCGTCACCTTGCTCCCCGTATTTGCTGCTGCTGTTGCCAGCGGTAAAACAACATTTGACAGTGTTTTTGAGAATAAGCCCGGCGCCGTATTTTTTTTGAGACAGGTTAGAGACTTTGACTCGCGATGGTTTAACGCCATTTTCCAGTACTGTCTATTGCGTAATGTTACTGAAAAATAAAAAGGAATAAGAATGACTACACGCTATTTTTCTTCGCTGATTGAACAATCACTGTCGCGTTCTACGGAGGCGACGCTGAGTATTATGGGGGTGACCAACCCGAATCTTCGCGAGCATCTCACGCAACAAATGGCGGCCGATTGCGGGAAAGAAGGATCGTTTCTTGCCTCACCCGTATTTGAACAGACATTTGGCTGGAAAGAGTCCAACAGCACAATGAAAGACCTTGCAACAAAACAAACGTTGCTAAGCAAGGAGGTGGTGGACTCGCTGGATAGTGAGGAAAATGGTCGTTATCGTTTTGGCTCTGACTGGAAACCTTTCACGCATCAGTTAGCCAGCTGGCAATCATTACTTGAGAAAAAACATTCGGTCGTGGTGACCAGCGGGACAGGCTCTGGCAAAACGGAATGCTTTATGGTTCCGGTGCTGGAAGACCTCTATCGTGAGCTTCAGGTTAAGAACAAAAAACCGTTGATAGGTGTGAGAGCACTTTTTCTTTACCCACTGAATGCCCTGATTAATTCCCAGCGCGAGCGTTTAGATGCGTGGACCCGGAGTTTTGGTTCCGGAATTCGGTACTGTCTGTATAACGGTAACACGGAAGAATTGCATGCTTTGGTCAAAAGTGAGCAGGCAAACAGGCCTAATGAGGTTTTGTCACGAGAGAAGATGCGTGAAGAGCCCGCTCCCATTTTAGTGACCAACGGTACCATGCTGGAATACATGATGGTTCGTCAGGTTGATGCGCCGATTATTCAGAAATCAAAAGCGGAAAAATCATTACGCTGGATAGTTCTGGATGAAGCCCATACCTACGTTGGTTCTCAGGCCGCTGAGTTGGCTCTACAGCTCCGTCGCGTCATGACGGCATTTGGCGTCACGCCTGATGATGTTCGCTTTGTGGCGACGTCGGCCACCATGGCCGGAAGTGATGCTGAAAAGCAGCTGAAAAAATTCTTGTCTGAGCTGTCAGGAGTGCCACAGGAACGTATTGATGTTCTGGGGGGAAGCCGCGTTATTCCTGAGCTCGAACCCTGCAAACAATATTCTCTGTCACTGGATGAGATTGAGCATATCCCTGATTCGGAGAGTGAAGGGATCAGCCCGGAGCGTTATAGTGCGTTGACCCACTCTCCGGAAGCGCGCTGTTTACGCGAAATGCTGGTTAGCCAACCCCGACCAATGAAACTTGATACGCTGACCCAGCGTTTGAACGAACTGACCAAACATCAGTACACGCAGCAGGATGTTTTACGCTGGATCGATCTTTGCTCTGGCACACTCCCTAATGCAAAGGATCCTGCATTTCTGAAAGTCAGAGCACATATTTTCCAGCGAAACACCCAGGGCATCTGGGCCTGTGTGGATAAGAACTGTGCAGCTAAAAAAAATACCGCGCTGGAAAAAAACTGGTCTTTTGGCAATGTGTATGTAAATCAGCGGCAAAACTGCGAGTGCGGCAGTCCCGTTTTTGAACTGGCATTCTGCAATGAGTGTAATGAACCGCATCTTCTTGCACGGGATAAAAAAGGCAAACTCGTACAGTGGGATAATAAAGGTGGAGATGAATTCTCCCTGCAGGATGAAATTTCTGACGATTTTGAAACATCCGGAGAAAAGGTTCAGAAGGATTTTGTATTCCAGTCGCCACAAATTATTGCTGCGGAATGTAATACGGAAGCTGGCTATATTATGCAGCGGCTCGATCGTCAGACCCGCAGTATCGGCGTGGTGAACCCGGACAGTATTCCGCTGGCAATTAATGATATCGAACAAATCTGTAGTGCCAGCAATTGTGGCTATAAAGGCGGAAAGGGTAAACAGCCCTTCCGACGGGCGTTACTGGGCGGGCCTTTTTATGTCACCAATATTGTGCCTACGGTGCTGGAGTATTGCCAGGACTTCACTAGCGATGAAGGTAAAGATGGCGTCGGCCCGCTCTCTTTGCCTGGTCGAGGTCGTCGCCTGATTACCTTTACCGACAGTCGTCAGGGGACGGCGCGAATGGCAGTACGTATGCAGCAGGAAGCAGAGCGCAGCCGATTACGTGGTAGCGTAGTAGAAATTCTTGGCTGGCACCAACGAAAACAACCAACGAGTGCTCCGAACGACCAGGCTGACGTGATGAAACTGGTTGCAAGGGTGACACAATACCGTGAAGAAGCCCGGGAGTATCGCGAGTGGGGAATGCCCGAGGAAGCAAAACTTTCTGAAGCTCAGGCCGAACGCCTTGAACAGGCAATCCAGACGGCGACGGGGGGAAAGGCTGCAACCATTTTAGTTTGCCGAACCTGGACGGAAATGGTCAATGAGCTGAAAGAGAAAGCCGATATACAGGGACCAATTTTACAATATAACCATTATCTAAAGCCTGAAATTTTCACCGAAAATGGTGGCCCTTTGAAACTCGCCGAAATGCTGCTTTTCCGTGAGTTTATGCGACGCCCGAAACGAACCAACAGCCTGGAAACCCAGGGGCTGGTTCAGGTTGGCTATCAGGGGCTGGAGAAGGCGCACAGTGTTCCTGCTCACTGGCAGGCTAAAGGCTTAACCCTTGATGACTGGCGCGATTTTCTGAAGGTGACGCTGGATTTCTATGTCAGAGAAAGTAACTACATCCAACTGGATGACGATCTAAGAAACTGGATCGGTAGCCGTTTCTCTTCCAAATTTGTCCGCAACCCGGATTCGAAAGAGCCAGATGACAACCAGGTTAAACGCTGGCCGCAAATTCGCCACGGTAATGTGACTCAGCGCCTAGTCAAACTGTTGATTTTAGGAGCCAAATTTAACACCGTAAATACGGTAACTATTGATATTGTTAACGCCTGGCTGAAAGAAGCCTGGCTCCAGCTAACAGGATCTCTGGCGGTATTGAAGCCTGATGGAAACCGTTTTTATTTACCGAAAGAGCATCTAACATTCTCTCTGGTTCAAAAAGCACGCATTTGTCCAGTGACCAATAAATTACTGGCGACAACCTTCAAAGGTTTGACCCCCTATTTGCCCATGCATATCCAGTTCGAGCGACTGACGAGTGCACAGTACGACGCGTTTTTGGCTCAGGAAGTCACGCTGCCAGCGATCTGGGAACACGATCGCTCTCAGGATGATTATGTCGACGGGTTAACAAAAGTGCGTGACTGGGTAAGCCTGGATCCGCAAGTGCTATCATTACGCTCGCAAAACCTCTGGACGGACATTAACGATCGCGTGGTAGAAGGTGGATTTTACTACCGCACCGCAGAACACTCGGCACAGCAATCGTCGGAGCGCCTGCAAAGCTACGAAAGAATGTTTAAAAACGGGCAGCTTAACGTCCTTAACTGCTCAACCACAATGGAAATGGGTGTGGATATTGGCGGTATTTCTGCAGTGGTGATGAACAACGTTCCTCCGCATCCGGCCAACTATTTACAGCGAGCCGGGCGTGCCGGGCGTAGTAAAGAGTCACGCGCTATTTCGTACACCTTGTGCAAAGGGAACCCGCACGATCAGCAGGTTTTTGCTAATCCCCTCTGGCCATTTGAGACGGTGATCCCGGCTCCAATGGTGGCAATGAACTCAGAGCGTCTGGTGCAGCGTCACGTCAATTCCCTGCTGCTGTCAGAATATTTATGCCATGTGGTCGGGGAAACCGAAAAAGAGCGTACCAGCCTTAATAGCCAGTGGTTCTTTGGCGAAGAGCTCGACCAGTCGGTATGCAATCGTTTTAAAGCCTGGCTCGAACGTCCGACGCTGAGCATTGATAACGCGCTGGAGCGTCTGGTTAAAGGGACTGCATTGCACGGCGTTACTGCAGAAAAACTGCGTGATAAAACGCAGGAGGCTATTGCCGTCTTACAGACACGCTGGCTGGGGATCTTCCGCGATCTCGTGAAACAGGAAAGTGAATCGCAGCCCAATACGCCGTACCGCAGGCGACTGGAGCTGGAGAAAAAACGGCATTGTGGTGAATACCTGTTACGCGATCTGGCGGCCCGAACTTTCCTGCCCGGATATGGCTTCCCAACGGATGTTGTCACTTTTGATAACTTCACCATGGAAGATTATATCCGCGAGAAAACGCACAAAGGCCGTGATAAGAACGACCGGGAGGATAACGTTTCTCGTTATAAGGGGCTGCCTTCGCGCAATCTTTCCGTTGCGATCCGTGAATATGCGCCGGGTGCAGAGATTATCCTTGATGGTCGGGTATTCCGCTCGGCCGGTGTTTCGCTGCACTGGCATAACCTTAACGCCGATACTAACGAAGCCCAGCGTCTGGACAGCGCCTGGCGTTGCCACAAATGCGGTACCTTAGGCTATGAGGAAGGTATTGGTGGCCCGGGGGATTTATTCTGTACCAATAGCGCGTGCGGGGAGCGGATCACGCTGGATAACCGACGTCAGGTATTACAGCCCGCCGGTTTTGTCACCGATGCCCATACTCCCGTTACGAACAACATTGAAACAATGAAATTCATCCCGGTGGTGCCTGCCTGGGTATTTGTGAAGGCAGAACGCGTGCCACTGCCAAACCCGCTGATGGGCTTTATGGCTTCAGGCGCGGATGGCCATGTTTTCCAGCAGAGCATGGGCGAAGGTGGGCACGGTTATGCGCTGTGCCTGAGCTGCGGCCGGGCGGAGTCAATGCTCAGTGCTACCGATGCGCCGAAATCGATGGAAGCGCATTATCCTCCGCGCCCCGGTAAATCTGATCGCGACAGCCAGAATCAGCGGATTATCTGCCCTGGATCCACAGCACTGAATAAGAATGTCACGCTGGGTGCGCTGGCCCGCACCGATGTGTTTGAGCTCATTTTGCGCCGTCCGCAAAACGGGGAGTATATCCCCGATAATTCTGATGAAGGCCGTATTGTGGCTATGACGCTGGTGGTTGCGCTACGTCGGGCGCTGGCCAGCGTGCTGGGGGTATCGGCGGCAGAATTGGGCTATGCGGTGCGTCCGGTCAGGCTAGAGAATGAGCAATCGGTCCTGGCGGTGCAACTTTACGACATTATCAGCGGCGGTGCGGGGTTTGCTTCCAGTGCGCCATTGCATATTGAAGCAGTCCTCAAAGGGATGGTGAAACAGCTGGGATGCCGCCACTGTGATACCGCCTGTAGCGAATGTCTGCTCGATTCGCAGACCCGCCACGATCACGATCAGCTGGATCGTAAAGCCGCGCAGGCCTGGCTGGGGGAGGATTTCAGTCACTATATCGGTTTGCCGGAGGCGGAAAAATTCTCCCTGGCCGACGCGCAGTATTGCCCAGGCAGCATTGAGGATGCTATCCGTCGTGCCATTAACGACGGGGCGCGCAAACTCACGTTGTGGATGAATGGGCCGCTTAACGAGTGGGATTTGTATGCCCGCCAGTTCCGAACGGCGATCCAGAACTATCGGCTGAAAGATGAGGTTGAGGTTACGCTGGTTGTGCCCGGTCATATTGAAGATCCGGAGCTTTTACAGGAGATTGCGCAGTTTGCCGCTATTGGCGTACAGCTTTGCCAGTCTGAGCTGAATACGGATACGCCGGTTGTCGCACAGGTGGCATTCAACGATCGCCTGATGACGTTGATTTCTCGCAGCCCAGAGGCCACCATCCCCGGCCCGAACTGGCATCTGAATAGCCAGATGGTTATTCGTAGCCATGCGTTTGAGCCGATAACGCTTAGTAAAGCTGAGCTATTATCCGATGCCGCAGGTAGCAGAGGCCTGGTCAACGATATTGAGATCCATAAGCAGCTTAATGGCCCGGTTTCTCAGTTTGGTCAGCGTTTCTGGGGCGTGTTAACCGGGGCGCAGGAAGATATTCAGACGCTGCTGAAGGAAAACCAGGTGACGCGCATTCACTATAGCGATCGTTATCTGCAAAACCCGGTGGCGCTGGCGTTGTTAGGCGGGCTGTTAAAACCGCTGAAATCGATCCTGGCGCAGGATGCGCAAGTGACGATTGATACGCTGTTTAAGAGTAAAGAGCGGCCAGGCAACAAGCCGTTCCATGACTGGATGAGTGAAGCGGATTTTCAGGATTTTGCCGACCAGTGGTTTGCGGCATCTATGGGCAGAGCCGTCGTGGTTAACGCCTTTGGCTCGCCGCGTGATATTCCACACCATCGCAAACTGATGGTGACCTTCAGTAATGGTCAGGCGCTGAAGATCCGGTTTGATCAGGGGATGGGATACTGGCGCATCGTCTTTGCGCGAGCGTATCGCGATTTTGATTTTAACGATAATGTGGCTTTCCAGCTCGGGAATATGGCCAAAGCCTGCGTGGAAGGTCAGGTGGTCAACAGCGAGGAAAGCTGGGCAACCGATGTGCTGGTGCAGGTGATCGTTCCTTAATGCGAAACCGCTCCCGATTAAACATCGGGAGCGGCTAACATCAGGCGGTGGTGCGCTTGCCGGTAATCATGTCGATAATGACCTTCCCCCTGTAAACAGTGCCAGTCTAAACTGAAGTTTCCGGTCTTTCTTCCATCTTACAGAGAGGCGCATTGTCATGAAAAAGACCCATTATACCGAAGAACAAATCGCGTTTGCCCTGAAACAGGCTGAAACCGGCACCCGCGTCGGGGAAGTCTGCAGAAAGATGGGAATTTCTGAGGCCACATTTTACATCTATGGACTACCTCCGTTTTGCAAGTACTGAATCTGGTTTTGGGTTGTTGCTTACATCTATCCGGCATCAGGAAAATCTGTGCCCAAATGGGTAATCCGCACACAATCGCCTCAACAACTGGACGGCCTCTGAGGCCAGTATAAAAATCAGGTTCCGATTGTGCAGGTGCAACCTGTCATCATTTCTCGGTACGCTGCAACTTTTGCTGGCAGGGGATTAATTTCACACTACCTGATACCCGGTATCATTTCTCAGCATCGACCAGATTATTCTCGCGTTTTTGTTAGCGACCGCCACGGTCGTTTTATTAAATCCGCGCCGTTCCTTTAACCGGTTAACCCACTGATTCATATGACCATCATTGTTATTCGTGGCAACCCTGACGACAGCGCGGGCACCATGAATAAAAAGTGTCCGCAGATGCTTGTCGCCTTTTTTCGTCATATTCATCAGCACCTGCCTGTCGCCACTCGAATGCTGGCGTGGAACCAGACCCAGCCATGCAGCAAAGTGGCGACCATTCTTAAATTCAGTTCCTTTGCCAATAGCAACAACGGCCGTGGCCGTTTTAGGACCAATGCCTTTAACTTTGGCGATACGCTGACAGGCTTCTGATTGCCTGAATACTGTTTCAATTTCCTTATCAAAAAAATGGATCCGACGCCCGAGATCGTTAAAGAGATCATAGAGTTCGGCAATTGTTCTGCGCATACGGGAACTTAGACCGTTTTCTGCATCTTCAAGGATAAGAGGAATAGCACGGCGAGCTCTGGAGACAGCACTGCCAATGGGGATCCCCCGGTCAAGTAACAGCCCCCTTATTTGAAAGACTGTAGCAGTGCGGTGATTGACAATACGCTGCCTTGCCCGGTGTAAAGCCTGGATATCCTGCTGTTCGGGGCTTTTTGGCGGCACGAACTGCATTGTCGGTTGCATCAGAGCCACTACAATGGCCTGTGCATCATTACCATCATTTTTTTGCCCGCGGACAAAGGGTTTTACATACTGAGGACTGATGACCCTTACTTTGTGCCCCAGTTTCTCAAACTCACGCTGCCAGTAATAAAATGCCCCGGTGGACGCTTCGATCCCAATCAGACATGCAGGAATATTTGCCAGCGTCTGGAGCAATTCTTTTCGGCCAGTGCGTTTCGTATAAACCGGTTTGCCGGCCTGGTTTAACCCGCAGAGCTGAAAAACATTTTTGGCCAGATCAATACCCAGAAATACGATATTCATGGTGATTCTCCTGGTGAGCACATTTCGTACAGTTAACCGCAGCGGGAGGAGGTAGTCCATCCCATTAACTGGAAGAAAAAATTTGCCGGGCCGGGCGTGACGGAACTGCGGCGTCTGCGGCAACTGGAGGATGAGAATCAGCGGCTGAAGAAGCTGGTCGCTGAGCTGAGTCTGGACAAGGAGATGCTGCAGGAGGTACTGAAGCAAAAGTTCTGAGGCCGGCTCAGAAGCGCCAGGCGGTGACATTTTTGCGGGAGGCTTACCGTATCAGCGTCCGGCGGGGATGCGGGTTGCTGATGCAGAGCAGAACCGTTTACCACTGGCAGAGCCAGCGTGACGATCGGGCGATAACCCTGCGTATCCGGGAAATAGCGGAAACTCGGATACGCTACAGTTGCCCGCGTATTCATATTCAGTTGCGCCGGGAGGGATGGCCTGTTAACCACAAGAAAACCCACCGGATTTATTGTCCGGAAGGCCTGAACCTGCGCAGAAAACGCCCCCGCAGACATGTCAGTGCAGCACTCCGTCAGCAGCGCCCGGTCCTGACGCATGTCGATCAGTGCTGGAGTATGGATTTTGTGTCAGATAATCTGTTTAACGGGCGGCGTTTTCGGGCGCTGACTGTAGTGGATAATTTTAGTCGGGAATGCCTGGCGAGCCATGCCGGAAAATCGTTAAAAGGCGAGGATGTGGTCAGAATAATGGAGGCACTGCGGGTGCCGGATAAGCGGCTGCCGGTACGTATCCAGACGAATAACGGTAGCGAGTTTATCTCAAAAAGTCTGGATAAATGGGCGTATGAACACGGCGTCACAATGGACTTCTCACGTCCTGGAAAGCCGACAGATAACCCGTTTATTGAATCATTTAACGGCAGTCTGCGGGATGAATGCCTGAACATTCACTGGTTCCTGTCACTGGAAGATGCGCAGGAAAAAACCGACAACTGGCGCAGGGAATACAATCATGAGAGAATGCATTCGTCATTAAATGACATGACTCCGGCTGAATTTATCCGAAGTCTCCGGAAAGACGAAGATCTCTGATTTTGCACTGTACTGAATTTGGGCCAGGGTCATTAAAATCACTCCTCATCTTCTTCCACAGGCTCAAGCGCGTCAAGTCCCCTCCAGAACGGTGAACAACTCTCCATTTGACCTGCAAGCCATTCAGAACCCGTCAAAGATAAAATCGAGAGCATTTTTGATGGTTTGCCTGTGGGAACGAACGTCCATCACCTCATCACCAATCTGCGAAAGCCTGATACTCGCCATTTCGTGAGTCATCACCAGATAGTCATTACCTTCCACATTCAGAGTGGGCGTGAGGCGCTTAACTGGGTTATTTACCAATCTGCTCACAGGAAACAATGGGATAACCATGCGAGTATGCAGTTCATCAATAATATCGCTTTGCACATCAAGTAAATAAGGATAAGCCTTGCTGTTTCCCTTATTGCGATAAACCATGTATTGCATGATTAAAACGTCCTGTAATCGTCCGATAAAAGGCCGTGCTCATCAGTAATACGATTGAGCTCCTGCAAACCCGCTCTATTTTCTGCTTTCCAGCGTTCAACGCCCGTGGCACTGATTTCCTCTTTCAGCGCGGCGGTAAGCACCGCAGACAGATTAATACCTGCATCACGGGCTTGCTGAAGCAATGCAGGTTCCAGCGTGACACTGACTGTTTTTTTATGTCGTACACTCATACCCGACATAGAGCCTCCTGAAATTACACGTGTAATAAACACATGTATCTAGTATGGGGAGTATTTAAGCAAATGGCAATGAGAGGCGACTATCTCGCTCGGATAGCAACATCTTTTCCTGTCAGGTTTCCTTTAAACGGTTGTCAAAATCTACCATATCCGAATGACTCACCACACGACCAGCATCCACATCGGCAAGACCGGCCTGGATGCTCTGATGACCCCGTTCTCTTTCAGCCAGCATGGAGAGTAATGCTTCCTTTATGACCCAGCTCTTTGAACGATCCAGCTCTACAGCCAGATTCTCAACGGCAAGAGCCAACTCAACTGGAATCTGAGCGCTGATGGTCTGTTTAGCAGAAGAAACCATAGGGATCACCTCATTTAATAACACTTAATAACTACTATTAAGATTAGCATAGCGGTGCCTATAAAAACATCACATCTTATTTCGCAGGCAACATCCCCGGATAGTGTTTCGCCACGATATCATTCATCTTCTCCATCAGATCCAGACGCTTGAACGTGATATGTCCGCTGCCCTTCTGGAAGTAGCGAATAGACATCTTTTCATCTTTATGCGGGTCACGGATACGCAGAGTTGGCGCGGCCCTTCGCCACACAAGCCCCGCAGACGGCAACCAGCGGCGAACGGTTCCGGCATGTAACTGGCAACCGGTTATCTCATTGATTTTTATTGCCAGAAGTTCTGTACTCCAGCGGGAACGCTGGTAGCCAAAATCACCGGGAGAGTGTTTTACCAGCTCACGTAACAGCGTGCAGATATGCTCAAACGGCCAGCGACGGGTACGCCCGGCAGGTAATGATTTCAGACCTTCAATACCCGACAACGTGAACCAGTTAATCCAGCGACCGACGGAGGAACGGGCACAGCAGAGCGTTCTGGCAACGTCGCTGACGCGATCGCCCCGGTGCAGCATCAGCATGGCAGTCAGCCTGCGGGCATAATTTTTATCGTGCGTTTTATGGATAGCTTTCTACATCAGGCGTCGTTCGTCACGTGGAATTGGTGCTATGATCGGCATCGCTCAGTCCGGTTGGTGATTTGTGATTTTTGGCGATTGATCAGATCGCACAATCCGGGCTGAGTTCCCTCAAAGTGATCTACTATTTGGCGCAGCTATTTAGGTTTTACAAGTAAGGACATGCCGTCACCGTCAACAAGTGAATACTCTTTATCCTCAGGTTTCGCAGAACGAACTTTAGTATCCGTTAGGTCATGATGGACCTCCTTCGATTGGTACCTCGTGAGTATACAAGCAATATAGAATCGGAAAATATACTCATTAGTATACTCACAAGCTTGTTGATGTGGGTTGAGTTAGATTGACTTCAGTTGAAGGAAAAATCGTGAAAAGCCTTGTGTGGCGCGGATTTCAGGCATAAAAAAGACCTCAGTTGAGGTCCATTTACATGCTTTTGGTGCCGAAGGCCGGACTCGAACCGGCACGTATTTCTACGGTTGATTTTGAATCAACTGCGTCTACCGATTTCGCCACTTCGGCACTGAAGAGGTATGCGGAAAACGTTGTGGATTATACCTGTCATACGCCGCCATGCAAGCACGAGCATACACCTGTATCGCTAAGTGCCGAAAATTTCAGCAGCGTTGAGTATTAAATAGAATAATCAGGCTACTTCCCGCCTTCTCCAGCAGATTAACGCCGGGCGTCCCTTGCCTCCATGCTCTACACTTTTCAGTTCAACACCACATTAAGGGAAACACAATGACGATAATAAAAAGCTACGCCGCCAAAGAGGCGGGCGGCGAGCTCGAACTCTATGAATATGACGCGGGAGAACTCCAACCGGAAGATGTCGAGGTACGGGTCGACTACTGCGGGATCTGCCATTCCGATCTGTCGATGATCGACAATGAATGGGGGTTCTCTCAATACCCTCTGGTTGCCGGACATGAGGTCATCGGTCGGGTAGCCGCGCTCGGCAGCGCGGCACAGGATAAGGGGCTAAAAGTCGGCCAGCGCGTTGGAATCGGCTGGACGGCGCGCAGCTGCGGACACTGCGATGCCTGCATCAGCGGCAATCAAATTAACTGCCAGGAAGGCGCAGTGCCCACTATCCTCAATCGTGGCGGTTTTGCCGAGAAGCTTCGCGCGGGCTGGCAGTGGGTAATTCCTCTTCCGGAGAATATAGATATGGCGTCCGCAGGCCCGCTGTTATGTGGCGGCATTACGGTCTTTAAACCGCTATTGATGCACCATATTACTGCTACCAGCCGCGTTGGCGTCATCGGTATCGGCGGGCTGGGGCATATCGCCATAAAGCTGTTACATGCAATGGGCTGCGAAGTCACCGCGTTCAGCTCCAATCCATCGAAAGAGCAGGAAGTGCTGGCGATGGGGGCCAATAACGTGGTGAACAGCCGCGATCCGGAAGCGTTAAAAGCACTGGCGGGTCAGTTCGATCTCATTATTAACACGGTCAACGTCGATCTCGACTGGCAGCCCTACTTCGAAGCGCTGACCTATGGCGGCAACTTCCATACCGTTGGGGCGGTATTGAAGCCGCTGCCCGTACCGGCGTTTACATTAATTGCCGGCGATCGCAGTATCTCAGGCTCGGCAACCGGAACGCCATATGAACTTCGCAAACTGATGAAATTCGCCGGACGCAGCAAAGTCGCGCCCACCACGGAACTGTTCGCAATGTCACAAATCAACGAGGCTATCCAGCACGTTCGCGACGGCAAAGCCCGCTATCGTGTAGTGCTAAAAGCTGACTTCTGACCGCCTGACTCAGCGCTTTGACAATGATCAGGAAGCGCTGAGTGCCTGACGAAAAGCCTGTACAGCCAGTCGGCACTGCTCCGTCACGTGCTCGATGTCATGATTAACATCGATACGCGCAATATCATGTTCATCGGCACAGGGTCGCTCCAGCGCGTCAAACTGACTTTGCAGCAGGTCTGGCGGCATAAAATGCCCGGCACGACGCTGCATTCGCTGCAGAATAGTGGCGTAATCGCCATCCAGCCACAGGAAATGTACGTTAGGGCTGCTCTTACGTAAAATATCGCGGTACTGTTTTTTTAATGACGAGCAGACAATAAATCCCGTCTCATTTTTTTTATAAAGACTGTATGAAGCGTCATTTAATCGTTCCAGCCAGGGTAAACGGTCTTCATCAGTTAACGGTATTCCCTGAGACATTTTATCAATGTTTTTCGCCGGATGGAGATCATCGCCGTCAATAAACTTCGCAGAAAATAATGTTGCAATTTTGCTGCCTATTAAAGACTTACCACTACCTGAAACACCCATTAAAATATAGCTTTCCCCGGCCATTTAAATACCTCTGAGTCATATTCCACTCCACAATATTACGCCTCTACGTTCGACAATTTCACGTTTTTTAATTTCCATAGAGAAGAACTCTAAGGCACATCACGTTATGCGTAACATTGTAGTGTAACAATTTTCCAGCGTGACATAAGTCACAAATAATGACAAATAAAACCGCTTAAATGCGTTCAGGGTAACTACCTGACCAGTGAGGAATTTATGGAAGTAAAAACTCAATCCTGCGTTGTTGCGGGTAAGCGTGCTGTTGCCGTTACGGAACAAAATATTGAATGGAATAATAAAGGAACACTCGTACAAATTACCCGAGGCGGCATTTGTGGGTCTGACTTACATTATTATCAGGAAGGCAAAGTCGGCAATTTTACAGTAAAAGCGCCAATGATTTTAGGGCATGAAGTGATTGGCAAAATCGTTCATAGCGACTCAGATTTATTACGTGAAGGACAACCGGTAGCGATTAATCCATCGAAGCCTTGCGGTCATTGCAAATACTGTCTGCAGCATGAAGAAAACCACTGTACTGAAATGCGTTTCTTTGGCAGCGCCATGTATTTTCCGCATGTCGATGGCGGTTTTACCCGATTTAAAGCTGTCGATACCGCTCAGTGCATTCCCTGGCCGGAACAGGCGGACGAAAAAGCCATGGCCTTTGCCGAACCGCTGGCGGTTGCCATTCATGCGGCTCATGAGGCGGGCGATCTGCAGGGCAAACGCGTCTTTATCTCCGGCGTTGGCCCTATTGGCTGCCTGATTGTTAGCGCGGTAAAAACGCTGGGCGCGGCGGAAGTGGTATGTGCCGATATCAGTACCCGTTCTCTCTCGCTGGCCCGGCAGATGGGCGCGGATACGCTGGTGAACCCACAGCATGATTCTCTCGATGACTGGAAAGCAGAAAAAGGGTATTTCGATATCAGTTTTGAAGTCTCTGGGCATCCTTCCTCTATCTCAACGTGTCTGGAAGTCACACGGGCCAAAGGCGTGATGGTGCAGGTTGGCATGGGCGGCGCAGTTCCCAACTTCCCGATGATGATGGTAATAAGCAAAGAGATCTCGCTGAAAGGCTCTTTCCGCTTTACTACCGAATTTAATACTGCGGTTTCCTGGCTTGCCAACCGCGTTATCAATCCGCTGCCGTTACTGAGCGCGGAATATCCATTTACCGACCTGGAAGCGGCGCTGATCTTTGCCGGAGACAAAACACAGGCGGCAAAAGTTCAGCTCGTTTTCTGAGAAAGTAAAATAAGGGACACTATCATGAACGATCTTTTTTCACTGGCAGGTAAAAATATCCTTATCACCGGAGCCGCTCAGGGAATTGGTTATTTGCTGGCGACCGGTCTTGGTCGCTATGGCGCGCGCATTATTGTTAACGATATCACCCCGGAGCGCGCCGAAACAGCCGTGACGAAACTTCAGCAGGAAGGGATAAAGGCTATTGCCGCTCCCTTTAATGTCACTCATAAACAGGATATTGAAGCTGCGGTTGAACATATCGAAAAAGATATCGGCGTCATTGACGTCCTGATAAATAACGCCGGTATCCAGCGCCGTCATCCGTTTACTGAGTTTCCCGAACAGGAGTGGAATGACGTCATCGCCGTAAATCAAACCGCGGTTTTTCTCGTCTCTCAGGCCGTTACGCGCCGTATGGTGGCGCGTCAGGCAGGAAAAGTGATCAACATCTGTTCGATGCAAAGCGAGCTGGGCCGCGACACGATTACGCCATACGCCGCGTCGAAGGGTGCCGTGAAGATGCTGACTCGCGGCATGTGCGTGGAGCTGGCGCGTCATAATATCCAGGTCAACGGTATTGCGCCGGGATACTTCAAAACGGAGATGACCAAAGCGCTGGTTGAAGATGAAGCCTTCACCTCCTGGCTATGCAAACGTACGCCTGCCGCACGCTGGGGCGATCCCCAGGAGCTTATTGGCGCAGCGGTGTTTCTCTCGTCAAAAGCTTCCGACTTTGTTAACGGACATCTGCTGTTTGTCGATGGCGGTATGCTGGTTGCCGTCTGACCAGGGAAATACGACGCAGCGCGTAAGCGCTGCTATTTTGGCGCTAATAAGAGAGACGAATATGCCATTAATAATTATTGCGGCAGGCGTTGCGCTGCTGTTGGTTTTAATGATTGGCTTTAAAGTTAACGGCTTTATCGCCCTTGTTCTGGTTGCCGCCGTGGTGGGATTTGCCGAAGGGATGGGCGCGCAAGACGTCCTGCACTCCATACAAAACGGAATTGGCGGTACTCTGGGCGGACTCGCCATGATCCTCGGTTTTGGCGCGATGCTGGGAAGATTAATTTCCGATACCGGCGCCGCGCAGCGCATTGCGACGACGCTCATTAATACGTTCGGCAAAAAACGCGTGCAATGGGCGCTGGTGATCACCGGGCTTATCGTCGGCCTGGCAATGTTTTTTGAAGTCGGATTCGTACTGCTGTTGCCGCTCGTTTTTACGATTGTGGCCTCATCGGAACTGCCCTTGCTGTATGTCGGGGTTCCAATGGTCGCCGCCTTATCCGTTACGCACTGCTTCCTGCCGCCGCATCCCGGCCCTACCGCTATTGCGACAATTTTTGAGGCAAATCTCGGTACGACCCTGCTGTATGGGTTAATCATTACCATACCGACCGTGATTGTTGCCGGCCCTCTGTTTTCAAAATTGCTGGCGCGCTTTGAGAAAGCGCCGCCTGAAGGATTATTTAATCCTCACCTATTCAGTGAAGAGGAGATGCCGTCATTCTGGAACAGTATTTTTGCCGCCGTGATCCCGGTCATTCTGATGGCCATCGCAGCGGTATGTGAAATCACGCTGCCAAAAACGAATGCCGTGCGGGTTTTCTTCGAATTTATCGGTAATCCAGCAGTGGCGTTGTTTATTGCCATTATCATCGCCATTTTTACGCTGGGCCGACGCAACGGACGTACGGTTGAGCAGGTGATGGATATCGTCGGCGAGTCCATTGGCGCTATTGCGATGATTGTTTTTATCATCGCGGGCGGCGGCGCGTTTAAGCAAGTGCTGGTGGATAGCGGCGTGGGTCAATATATCTCGCAATTAATGACTGGCACATCGCTATCTCCGTTATTAATGTGCTGGACGGTAGCCGCCGTGCTGCGTATTGCGTTAGGTTCCGCGACCGTGGCCGCGATAACCACAGCGGGCGTCGTATTGCCGATTATTAACGTAACCCACGCCGATCCGGCGTTAATGGTACTGGCGACAGGCGCGGGAAGCGTTATTGCATCACATGTTAACGATCCCGGTTTTTGGCTGTTTAAAGGGTATTTTAATCTTAGCGTCGGGGAAACCCTACGCACCTGGACCGTTATGGAAACATTGATTTCTGTCATGGGATTGCTGGGCGTACTGGCGCTGAATGCGGTTCTGCATTAATTCATCATCCGCAGCCCAATTAACCATGGGGGCGACGTTCCCGCCCCCGGTACTGGAGAAAACATGAGGAATCACAGAATTTCTTTGCAGGATATCGCTACGCTTGCAGGCGTGACAAAAATGACGGTGAGCCGTTACATCCGATCGCCGAAAAAAGTCGCCAGGGAAACCGGCGAGCGTATTGCGCAGATCATGGAGGAAATTAACTACATACCAAATCGCGCGCCAGCTATGCTGCTAAACGCGCAAAGTTACACTCTGGGCGTGCTGATCCCCTCTTTTCAGAACCAGTTGTTTGCCGACATTCTTGCCGGGATTGAATCCGTAACGTCGGGTCATAACTACCAAACTCTCATTGCGAATTACAATTACAATCGCGATTCGGAAGAAGAGTCCGTTATCAATTTACTGTCTTACAATATCGACGGCATTATTCTTTCAGAAAAATATCATACCCTCAGAACCGTCAAATTCCTGCGCTCAGCAACCCTCCCGATTGTAGAGCTCATGGACATCCAGGGCGATCGCTTAGATATGGAGGTGGGGTTTGATAACCGTCAGGCCGCCTTTGATATGGTCAGCACCATGCTGGATAAACGCCAGCGGCGGAAAATCCTCTATCTGGGTTCAAAAGACGATATCCGTGATGAGCAGCGTTATCATGGCTACTGTGATGCGATGACGCGCCGGGGGCTGGCGCCGTTGCGCATCAATCCACGCGCTATCTCCTCTATCCATCTGGGGATACAGCTAATGCGTGATGCGCTTGCTGCGCACCCGGACGTGGATGGCGTCTTTTGTACTAATGACGATATCGCAATGGGCGCTCTACTGTGGTGCCGCGAGCGTCAACTGGCCGTACCGGAGCAGATCTCCATCGCCGGCTTCCACGGTCTGGAGATGGGCAGGCAAATGATACCGAGCCTCGCCAGCGTAATTACCCCTCGTTTTGAGATCGGGCGCAGAGCCGCGCAGATGTTGCTCAACAAAATTAAAAATAACGATCTCAACCATAATACGATTGATTTGGGTTATCAGATTTATCACGGCAGCACGTTATAAATTTTTTGATCTACTTTTTCCCGCAGCTTGCCTGAGCTTAACGCGTAGCCAAAAGCGCCACGCGTCAGGTTACGCACTACATCATTCGAGGAATACCAGGCGGTCTGCCGGATGGCGGCGGAAAGGACTTATCCGGCCTACGGGTCCGGAGTAGGCCTGAAAAGCACAGCGCCATCAGGCCTACGATTACTGTGATTACGACTTACGCAGCATTAGCCACAGGCTAATCAGGAAGAAAGACGCGCTCGGCAGCAGCGCGCCGACAATCGGCGGAATGCCGTATACCAGCGTCAGCGGGCCAAAAATCTGGTCGAGGACGTAGAAGACGAAGCCGAAGCTAATCCCCGTCACTACGCGCACGCCCATCGGCACACTACGCAGCGGGCCAAAGATAAACGACAGCGCCATCAGCATCATCACCGCCACGGAGAGCGGCTGGAAGATTTTACTCCACATATTGAGCTGATAACGTCCGGCGTCCTGTCCGCTCGACTTCAGATATTTAACGTAGTTATGCAGACCGCTGATGGAAAGCGCATCCGGGTCCAGCGCCACCACGCCTAACTTATCCGGCGTCAGATTCGTTTTCCAGGTGCCGCTCACCGTCTGCGAACCGGTGATCTGTTTCGGGTTTTGCAGATCGGACTCATCCACCTGCGACAAACGCCAGACCTTATGCTCCGGGTCGAATTTTGCCGAAGCGGCGTAACGCACTGACTGCAAACGACGCTGATCGTTGAAAGCGTAAATACTAATGCCGGCCAGCTCCTCGTCGCCCTTCACCCGTTCAATATAGACAAAGTTATTCCCGTCTTTCGCCCACAGACCTTGCTGGGTGGAAAGCAGCGAACCGCCATACATCGCCTGCGCACGATAGTTACGCGCCATCTGCTCGCCCTGCGGGGCGACCCATTCGCCGATCGCCATGGTTAACAGCACCAGGGGGATAGCCGTTTTCATCACCGACAGCGCCACCTGCATACGGGTGAAACCCGATGCCTGCATCACCACCAGTTCGCTACGCTGCGCCAGCATCCCCAGTCCCAGCAGCGCGCCAAGCAGCGCCGCCATAGGAAAGAAGATCTGGATATCCTTAGGTACGCTGAGCAGGGTGTACATACCCGCGCCCAGCGCGTCGTAGTTACCCTGCCCCGCTTTTTTCAGCTGATCGACAAACTTGATGATCCCGGAGAGCGACACCAGCATGAACAACGTCATCATGATGGTGGTAAAAATGGTTTTACCGATATAGCGGTCAAGTACACCAAATGGCTGCATTATACCGCTCCTTTACGCAGAAAACGGGCACGCAGGCGGCGGACCGGCACCGTATCCCACAGGTTTAAACCAATCGCCAACGCCAGATAGATCAGGTTGACCGCCCACATCCAGATAACCGGGTCCAGTTTGCCTTTACCGCCATTCGATTTAATGGAGGTCTGGATCAGGAAGAACAGCAGATAAAGCAGCATGGCGGGCAACATAGACAAGACGCGCCCCTGACGTGGATTCACCACGCTGAGCGGCACGACCATCAGCGCCATCATAAATACGGTAAAGACTAACGTGATACGCCAGTGCAGCTCGGCGCGAGCGCGATCGTTGTCGGTATTCCACAGCGTGCGCATGTCCATCTGGTCGGTATCGTTCGGGTCCAGCGCCACGGCCTGATGGCCAATAATCGCCTGATAGTTCTGGAAGTCGGTGATGCGAAAATCGCGTAGCAACGCCGTCCCTTCAAAACGCGTCCCTTTGTTTAAGGTGACAACCTGGGAGCCATCGCGCAACTGAGTAAGGTGTCCGGAATCGGCCACGACCACAGAAGGACGAGCATTGCCCTTAGGGCGAATTTGCGCCAGGAAAACATCGTGGAAGTCGCTGCCGTCAACGCTTTCGATGAACAACACCGAGCTGCCGTTGGTCGCCTGCTGGAATTGTCCCTGCGCCAACGCCGCCATACCGGGGTTCGCTTTCGCCTCCGCCAGTACTTCATCCTGGTGTTTTGACGACCAGGGGCCGGCCCACATCACGTTAACCGCCGCAAGGATACCGGTAAATAACGCCAGTACCATGGCGGCCTTTACCAGCACGGCTTTGCTCAACCCACAGGCGTGCATGACCGTAATTTCACTTTCGGTATACAGTTTGCCCAGCGTCATCAGCAGCCCCAGGAACAGGCTTAAAGGCAGGATGAGCTGCGCCATTTCCGGTACGCCCAGCCCCAGAAGCGAGAGCACCAGATTTGCGGGAATATCGCCGTCAACCGCCGCGCCGAGAATCCTCACTAACTTTTGACAAAAGAAGATCAAAAGTAAGATGAAGAGTATCGCCAGCTGGCTTTTGAGCGTCTCCCGCACCAGATATCTTATGATTATCACTTTAAATACGCCCGTAAAAACCCATTTTTTTGCTGGAATTTAGCTTGTTTCATGGCTTAAACGTCATTTATTCTCTTGAGTCGTCGAAATCATCGCTAAGATCATTATACTCAGCGGATTCACCTCTCAGAACTTGTTCTGACGTGCCAATGCCGTAATAACGTTAAGATTAACACGAAGTCACCGCAACAGCGGACATGAGTTACGAAAGCTTTCAATTTCTATACTCTAATGGATTTCGAGTTGCAGGCAGGCGGCAAGACTGTGAAGCCCCGGAGCTTACATCAGGTAAGTGACAGGGGTGAGCAGGCGCAGCCAACGCATCTGCAACTTGAAAGACGACGAGTATAGCTGTAGCCACCACTGTTGTCTTTAAGATTCAGGAGCATAGTGCATGGAGTTCAGTGTAAAAAGCGGTAGCCCGGAGAAACAGCGGAGTGCCTGCATTGTCGTGGGCGTCTTTGAACCGCGTCGCCTTTCTCCGATTGCAGAACAGCTCGACAAAATTAGCGACGGATACATCAGCGCATTGCTGCGTCGCGGCGAACTGGAAGGAAAACCGGGGCAGACTCTGTTGCTGCACCATGTTCCTAACGTTCTTTCCGAGCGAATCCTCCTCATTGGTTGCGGCAAAGAGCGCGAGCTTGATGAACGTCAGTATAAGCAGGTTATTCAGAAAACGATAAATACTCTGAATGATACCGGTTCGATGGAAGCCGTCTGTTTCCTGACCGAACTGCACGTCAAAGGCCGCAACAACTACTGGAAAGTGCGTCAGGCCGTCGAAACGGCCAAAGAGACGCTTTATAGCTTTGATCAACTCAAGACCAACAAGAGCGAGCCGCGCCGCCCGCTACGTAAGATGGTCTTTAATGTGCCGACCCGCCGTGAGCTCACCAGCGGCGAACGCGCCATTCAACACGGTCTGGCCATCGCCGCCGGGATTAAGGCAGCGAAAGATCTCGGCAACATGCCGCCCAATATCTGTAACGCCGCCTACCTGGCGTCACAGGCGCGCCAGTTGGCTGACTGCTACAGCAAAAATGTCATCACCCGCGTCATCGGCGAACAGCAAATGCGCGAACTGGGTATGAACGCTTATCTGGCGGTCGGCCACGGTTCGCAGAATGAATCGCTGATGTCGGTGATTGAGTACAAGGGCAATCCATCCGAAGACGCGCGCCCGATCGTGCTGGTGGGTAAAGGCCTGACCTTCGACTCCGGCGGCATCTCCATCAAGCCATCTGAAGGGATGGACGAGATGAAGTACGACATGTGCGGCGCGGCGGCGGTTTACGGCGTGATGCGTATGGTCGCCGAGCTTCAGCTTCCGATTAACGTTATCGGCGTACTGGCGGGCTGTGAAAACATGCCGGGCGGACGCGCGTATCGTCCGGGCGACGTACTGACCACCATGTCCGGTCAGACGGTTGAAGTGCTGAATACCGATGCTGAAGGCCGTCTGGTACTGTGCGACGTGCTGACCTACGTTGAGCGCTTCGAACCGGAAGCCGTCATTGACGTCGCGACGCTAACCGGCGCCTGCGTGATTGCGCTGGGCCATCACATTACCGGTCTGATGTCGAACCATAACCCGCTGGCGCATGAACTGATCGGCGCGTCCGAGCAAGCGGGCGACCGCGCGTGGCGTCTGCCGCTGGGCGATGAGTTCCAGGAACAACTGGAGTCCAACTTTGCGGATATGGCGAATATTGGTGGTCGTCCTGGCGGCGCTATCACCGCGGGCTGCTTCCTGTCGCGCTTTACCCGTAAGTATAACTGGGCGCACCTGGATATCGCCGGTACCGCCTGGCGCTCCGGCAAAGCGAAAGGCGCGACGGGTCGTCCGGTAGCGCTGCTGTCGCAGTTCCTGCTCAATCGTGCGGGCTTTAACGGCGAAGAGTAAGTTTGAGATTACCCCGTAGGCCTGATAAGGCGCATTAGCGCCGCCATCAGGCGTTTTGCCGGATGGCGCTGCGCTTATCCGGCCTACGGGAGGCATCATGGCAACGCATTTAAATCCACCACAAGAAGCCCCATATATGAAGAATGCGACGTTCTATCTTCTGGATAATGACACTACCGTCAACGGTTTAAGCGCCGTTGAACAACTGGTGTGTGAAATTGCCGCAGAACGTTGGCGCGCCGGCAAGCGCGTGCTGATCGCCTGCGAAGATGAGAAGCAGGCCATTCGGCTGGATGAAGCGCTGTGGGCGAGACCGGCGGAAAGTTTTGTCCCGCACAATCTGGCAGGCGAAGGCCCACGCGGCGGCGCGCCGGTTGAAATCGCCTGGCCGCAAAAACGCAACAGCAGCCCGCGCGATATTTTAATCAGCCTGCGTACAAGCTTTGCAGATTTTGCCACCGCTTTCACAGAAGTGGTAGACTTCGTCCCTTACGAAGAAACTTTGAAACAACTGGCGCGCGAACGCTACAAAGCCTACCGCGTGGCTGGTTTTAACCTGAATACGGCAACCTGGAAATAATGGAAAAGACATATAACCCCCAAGATATCGAACAGCCGCTTTACGAGCACTGGGAAAAGCAGGGCTATTTCAAGCCTAACGGCGACGAAAGCAAAGAGTCCTTCTGCATCATGATCCCGCCGCCGAACGTCACCGGCAGTTTGCATATGGGACATGCTTTCCAGCAAACCATCATGGATACCATGATCCGTTACCAGCGTATGCAGGGTAAAAACACCCTGTGGCAGGTCGGCACCGACCACGCCGGGATCGCGACCCAGATGGTGGTTGAGCGCAAGATTGCCGCTGAAGAAGGTAAAACCCGTCACGACTACGGCCGCGATGCGTTTATCGACAAAATCTGGCAGTGGAAAGCAGAATCCGGCGGCACCATTACCCGTCAGATGCGCCGTCTCGGCAACTCCGTTGACTGGGAGCGCGAGCGCTTCACCATGGACGAAGGTCTTTCCAATGCCGTGAAAGAAGTCTTTGTCCGCCTGTACAAAGAAGACCTGATTTACCGTGGCAAACGCCTGGTGAACTGGGACCCGAAACTGCGTACCGCCATCTCTGACCTGGAAGTGGAAAACCGCGAGTCCAAAGGCTCGATGTGGCACATCCGCTATCCGCTGGCCGATGGCGCGAAAACCGCAGACGGTAAAGATTACCTGGTCGTCGCCACCACCCGTCCGGAAACCGTACTGGGCGATACCGGCGTGGCCGTGAACCCGGAAGATCCGCGTTATAAAGATCTGATTGGCAAATTCGTTATTCTGCCGCTGGTTAACCGCCGCATTCCAATCGTTGGCGACGAACATGCCGATATGGAAAAAGGCACCGGCTGCGTGAAGATCACCCCGGCGCACGACTTTAACGACTATGAGGTCGGGAAACGTCATGCCCTGCCGATGATCAACATCCTGACCTTTGACGGCGACATCCGCGAAAGCGCGGAAGTGTTCGATACCAAAGGTGAAGAGTCTGACGTTTATTCCAGCGAGATTCCGGCTGAGTTCCAGAAGCTGGAACGCTTTGCTGCCCGTAAAGCAGTCGTTGCTGCCGTTGACGCGCTGGGCCTGCTGGAAGAAATTAAACCGCACGACCTGACCGTCCCTTACGGCGACCGTGGCGGCGTGGTTATCGAACCGATGCTAACCGACCAGTGGTATGTGCGTGCAGACGTGCTGGCGAAACCGGCGGTGGAAGCGGTTGAAAACGGCGACATTCAGTTCGTGCCGAAGCAGTACGAAAACATGTACTTCTCCTGGATGCGTGATATCCAGGACTGGTGTATCTCTCGTCAGCTGTGGTGGGGTCACCGTATCCCGGCATGGTATGACAACGACGGCAACGTCTACGTTGGCCGTACCGAAGACGAAGTGCGTCAGGAAAACAACCTTGGTGCCGACGTTGCGCTGCGTCAGGACGAAGACGTTCTCGATACCTGGTTCTCCTCCGCGCTGTGGACTTTCTCCACCCTCGGCTGGCCGGAAAACACCGACGCCCTGCGTCAGTTCCACCCCACCAGCGTGATGGTGTCCGGCTTCGATATCATCTTCTTCTGGATTGCCCGCATGATCATGATGACCATGCACTTCATCAAAGATGAAAACGGCAAGCCGCAGGTGCCGTTCCATACCGTCTATATGACCGGTCTGATTCGCGACGACGAAGGCCAGAAGATGTCCAAATCCAAGGGTAACGTTATCGACCCGCTGGATATGGTGGACGGCATCTCTCTGCCGGAACTGCTGGAAAAACGCACCGGCAATATGATGCAGCCGCAGATGGCGGAGAAAATTCGCAAGCGTACCGAGAAGCAGTTCCCGAACGGCATTGAGCCGCACGGCACCGACGCCCTGCGCTTTACCCTGGCGGCGCTGGCCTCGACCGGTCGCGACATCAACTGGGATATGAAGCGTCTGGAAGGTTACCGTAACTTCTGTAACAAGCTGTGGAACGCCAGCCGCTTTGTGCTGATGAACACCGAAGAGCAGGATTGCGGCTTCAACGGCGGCGAAATGACGCTGTCGCTGGCGGACCGCTGGATCCTGGCGGAGTTCAACCAGACCGTTAAAGCCTACCGCGACGCTCTAGACAGCTTCCGCTTCGATATCGCCGCGGGCATTCTGTACGAGTTCACCTGGAACCAGTTCTGTGACTGGTATCTGGAGCTGACCAAGCCGGTAATGAACGGTGGCACCGAAGCCGAACTGCGCGGCACCCGCCATACGCTGGTCACCGTTCTGGAAGGTCTGCTGCGCCTGGCGCATCCTATCATCCCGTTCATTACCGAAACCATCTGGCAGCGCGTGAAGGTTATCTGTGGCATTACCGCCGACACCATCATGCTGCAGCCGTTCCCGGAATATAACGCCGCACAGGTGGATGAAGCCGCGTTGGCCGATACCGAGTGGCTGAAGCAGGCGATCGTCGCAGTACGTAACATTCGTGCGGAAATGAACATCGCCCCGGGCAAACCGCTGGAACTGCTGCTGCGCGGCTGTAGTGAAGAAGCCGTTCGTCGTGTTAACGACAACCGTAGCTTCCTGCAAACCCTGGCGCGTCTGGAAAGCATCACCGTGCTGCCAGCCGATGACAAAGGCCCGGTTTCCGTGACCAAAATCATCGACGGCGCCGAACTGCTGATCCCGATGGCAGGCCTCATCAACAAAGACGATGAGCTGGCGCGTCTGGCGAAAGAAGTGGCGAAAATCGAAGGCGAGATTGCCCGTATCGAAGGCAAACTGTCCAACGAAGGTTTCGTCGCCCGTGCGCCGGAAGCGGTGATTGCCAAAGAGCGTGAGAAGCTGGACGGTTACGCAGAAGCCAAAGCGAAGCTGATTGAGCAGCAGGCGGTTATTAGCGCGCTGTAATCTGAAAGCCTGATGGCGCTTCGCTTACCAGGCCTACACGTTCGCTTATTGACATGGCGCGATCGGTAGGCCGGATAAGGCATTCACGCCGCCATCCGACAACATGAATTATGGGCCGACGTAAACGTCGGCCTTTTTACATCAGATAAACGGGAAGTAAGGCATGATGCCACGAGAAATCCACATTAGCAGGCTGTTTTCCAGCGGCTTCTCATCATTGGTTAACTCAAGCGAATCCAGATCGCCCTGGACCTGTGTATTCTGCGCCAGCCAGCTCACCAGCCAAATTTTCAACCACGGATAAGCCAGCCCTAAGGTCACGCCGGAAATCACAAACACCACCAGTAACCGCCACAGCATACCGTGTGCAGTGACAGAGGAATGAAAACGAATCGAATCGTTCGCCAGTGACAAATTGTTTAAAAACAGGTTGCGTAACGCCACATATAAGTAACTGGTTACCACAATAATCGCGAGAAAATAGAGGAAATAACATGCCATTATCTGGCCATAATATTGCAGAATAAGCGCCCCTCCTGCCTGCGCATTCCCCATCATACTCAAAAGAATCATGTCGGTGAACACCGGCGCGATTAGATAACCAATCACGACAGCAAAAGGGAAAAGGGTCAACATTGCCAACACGCACCCTCTGATGCACGTTTTAACATTAACCTGAATCGAGAAACGATGAATGCCAAAGTTTGCGCCATTGCCAAACAAGGTCATCCATTTGCTGTAGGTAATACCGTTAATGACCCCTATCCCAATAATAGCCAGCAAACCGAGAAAAACGATATTGAACACTAAACCGCCGACGGCGATGGTTACCAGTGAGATAATATAAAGAACAATATAAAGCGCCACCATCAGGAGTACCGGGAGAGCGAACATGTACCACCAGGCGCGCCGCATGGAACACTGGAATCCAAAATGTACGCCATTAAGCGAAGTCATCATCGCCTGATACTATAATCCTTTCACCGCCATAAAAGGAATAATCGCAATTAATAAGCCGAATAGCGTAAAACCGAGACCGGGATGACCGTGCTCAATAAGAGAGAGGCTAACAATATAAATAATAAAAACTAACAACACACTAATAAATAATGCGCCGCCCGTGGCTTTGTAAGCAAAAGGCTGATTGTTTAGCGTCATATTAGTATAAATATAACGTCGACATTTCACCATCGCCCACGGCGCATAGATTCCCAACGTGATACACGTCAACAAGAAATTCACAAGGCAAATAACAAAATACTTTCCGCCCTTGCCTGTAAACACCAACGTGTGATTATGGTTATCTTTACTACTGATAACGTTATTCATGAATCATATCCCTGAATTACAATCTATTAGAATTAATAATAAAAACCAGTAAATTGTTACTGATTTGACTACGATACTATTTTTGTTTAATTTTTCCGCCTTTTATTTTGTCTGATTCAGGATCTCCTTGCGCGTGACTCAAGACGGTGGTATTAAAGTAATCTATAAATAAATTTTAAAAATTGAGCCATATTATGAATAATGTCGCCTCGCCAACGCTCACGGTGCGCCGAATCACTACCGCCGACAATGCCGCTATTGCCCGTGTCATCCGTCAGGTTTCAGCGGAATACGGACTTACCGCCGATAAAGGTTATACCGTTGCCGACCCCAATCTGGATGAACTGTATCAGGTTTATAGCCAACCGGGCGCGGCCTACTGGGTGGTAGAGCAAAACGGTTGTGTGGTGGGCGGCGGCGGCGTGGCGCCGTTATCCTGTAGCGAACCAGACATTTGTGAACTGCAAAAAATGTATTTTTTACCGGTGATTCGTGGTCAGGGGCTGGCGAAAAAGCTGGCGCTGATGGCTCTGGATCATGCCCGTGAACAGGGTTTTAAACGCTGCTATCTGGAAACAACGGCTTTTTTACGCGAGGCGATTGCGCTATACGAACGTTTAGGATTTGAACATATTAGCGAACCGCTCGGCTGCACCGGACATGTCGATTGCGAAGTGAGGATGTTAAAGGATCTCTGAAAACCAGGCGTTTATTTATCCTCGCCAGGTATTATTTTTGCTGATATAAGTAATCCCGGAAACATCCTGTTATCCGGGAATCACTTATTATTCAAGGAAGTTATAAATGAAACGCCTATTATCAGCAATTGTTTTCCCCGCTATGTTTATTAGTATCTCTAATGTATATGCATTAGATATACAGCCCGGCGAATGGAAAATGGAAAATATAGAAATGCGCACCATCAATCCAGATACAAAAGAAGTATTAATGGATGAAAAAAATTCGGGCATAGCGACGCTTATGTGTTATACCCCTAAAATGTCTGAAGATTCTAAAAAAATGGTGAAGGGTTTTTCTACCAGTGCAGGCGGTTGCACGACAACATTTGTAGAAAGTACGGATACCAAACTGATCAATGAGACTGTCTGTAATAATCCTGATGTCAAATCGCACTCTATTGTAGAAACGACGAAAATAAGCGATACAGAATTTGCGATGACCATGAAATCGGATGTCGATGCAGGAGGTAATAAAACCACCTCCATCAACAAAATTAAACAAACCTTTGTTGGCAAGACCTGCTCTGAAGCGTCAAAAGGCGTGAAACAGTAAGTATTTCAACACAAGAACCCGTAGTGATGATGCAAAAAGGGCATTGTTCACGGTCACCTTTCGGGAATATAACACTGAGTGAGTTCTTTTTGCCTGCCGCAGGGCAGGCTTTACTCAGGACAGAATATCATGAAAATGACTTTTCCTGCTCGCCAGCAGTTTGATGCCGGGCGGATGACCACGCAGGTGGCGACAGCGTAAAAGATAAAAACGCTAATCTTTAATTTTACCCTTTATCCGGCGACTGGCACGCCGCTATGAAAACGAAACTCGCGGTCTGGCGACAAGATAAGGTCAGCTTCCACGTCGCCAAAATAGCGCACGCGCGCAGAAATGTCCTCGGCGGAAATCTGCTGCGCCAGCGCCAGGTAATCCTGATAATGCCGCGCTTCGGAGCGCAGAAGCGAGAGATAAAACGTCTGTAAATCCTCATCCAGCCAGGGCGCCAGAGCGGCAAAACGTTCGCAGGAGCGGGCTTCAATGTACGCCCCGCAAATCAGCTTATCAATTAAGGTGAGCGGTTCGTGCGTGCGTACCGCTTTCAACATTCCTTTCGCGTAGCGGCTGGCGGTGATTTTCACATAAGGAATGTTTCTGGCCTGCATGACCTCGCGTACCTGCCAAAAATGGTGCAACTCCTCTTTAATCAATAACACCATACGGTCGATAAGCTGACGTCCCCAGGGGTCATCAGTTTGCGGCATGGCGCTTTTGCTAATCTGTTTATGCAGGGCAACAAAATCCGGCTCCGGCCCCTGACGAAACGCGAACGCCTCGTAAGGTTGCAGCCAGGCGAGCAGCGCGTCGGCGCCCGATTTATCGGCGACATATTTACGCACCAACAGCAACGCGGTTTGCGCAGCCTTCAGTTCGCAGATCAAGTGATCGGTAAGCAGAAGAGGAAGATTTTGCGGATCGCGGGCCTGGACAATCCACGCCTGCGGCGTCGGGCAATGCAGGAAATTAAGCACCGGAGAGAGTATTTGCGGGTAATTCATACGTAACCTGTTAAAAAAATACGACAGCAGACGCTGCCGTACCGTCATACTATGCAGCTTTAGTGACGCACGCCGTCGTCATCTTCATCGACATAATCGTCGTCATCACCCTCTTCGCCATTAGGGTCTTCGAAATAGGTTCCCCAGCCGTCGTATTCAACATCATATTTTTCCGCCAGGTTCATCAGTTGCTCAACCTGAGCGTCGATGAGTTCGGCGTTCAACGCGCACTCGCTGAGGATGTCGCAACAAATAACCGTATCGCCCTCTTCCACTTCCAGCTCTTCCGGCTCCGTCACTTCATAGCCGAGTTTAAAGGCTTCTACCGCGGCTTTTTCCAACGTTTCGAAATCGTCAGCGGAAAGGTGATGCTCGATAGTGTACAGCGCATCCGGATCGCTGCCGTCCTCAAGTAACTCTTCAATAATTAACCGCGTTTCTTCACGCTGCTCTTCCAGTAATTCCGGGTTTGCCATAGCTCGTTCCTCATAGATGTCCTGCCGATACTCTTATTGTCACATACCGCCGACGTTGCCTCCACCTTATCGAGAAAAGTTTTATCAAACAGGGTTGCAAATGAATAATCATCCATATAAAGTGAATTTTAATTCAATGAGAGGCCTAAGCCATGTGAGGGAAGTATGTCTACGTTTTACCAAAAACCTTTTTTAAAGTTACTTGATTTCACCGCCAGCGAGCTCGCTGCTCTGTTGCAGCTTGCCGCCAAACTGAAAGCCGATAAGAAAAACGGTAAAGAAGAACAAAAGCTGGTGGGTAAGAATATTGCGCTCATCTTCGAAAAAGACTCGACCCGGACACGATGCTCTTTCGAAGTTGCCGCATACGATCAGGGGGCGCGCGTGACGTACCTGGGTTCCAGCGGGAGCCAGATCGGCCATAAAGAGTCCATCAAAGATACTGCCCGCGTCCTGGGCCGGATGTTTGACGGTATTCAGTATCGAGGATATGGCCAGGAGATCGTCGAAACGCTGGCTGAATATTCCGGTGTGCCGGTATGGAACGGTTTAACCGATGAGTATCACCCAACGCAATTACTGGCGGATCTGCTCACCATGCAGGAACATCTGCCGGGTAAAGCCTTTAACGAGATGACGTTGGTCTATGCCGGAGACGCGCGTAATAACATGGGTAACTCCATGCTGGAAGCCGCCGCGTTAACAGGATTGGATCTCCGTCTGGTCGCGCCAAAAGCCTGCTGGCCGCAAGCCGCGTTAGTGGCGGAGTGCAGCGCCATGGCGAAAAAGAACGGCGGCGCCATCACCCTGACCGAAGATATCGCCTCGGGCGTAAAAGGCGCGGATTTTATCTATACCGATGTTTGGGTCTCTATGGGCGAACCCAAAGAGAAATGGGCGGAGCGTATTGCCCTGCTGCGTGATTATCAGGTCAACAGCCAGATGATGGCGTTAACCGGCAATCCGCAGGTTAAGTTCCTGCATTGTCTGCCTGCGTTCCATGATGACGAAACCACGCTCGGCAAAAAAATGGCCGAAGAGTACGGTTTACATGGCGGGATGGAAGTGACCGACGAGGTTTTTGAGTCTGCGGCCAGCATTGTCTTTGATGAAGCGGAAAACCGAATGCATACCATCAAAGCAGTAATGGTAGCGACGCTGTCTAAATAATGTCGTGATGATGCCGGATGGCGGTTGGCCTACAAGATCGCAACGTGCAGGCGCCGCCATCCGGCACAAAATATTACGCCATCAGCATTTTCACAACCGCTTTACGTACCCGCGCCGATTCTCCCACCGCGCACAGGGGCTTATGCACTTCGCCGGGATAAAACACCACAAAGTCGCCTTCGTTCAGGACGACGGTTTTCTCGTCGACGCTCGTCGGTAAAAATGCAATGTCTTTATCCGCCAGCCAGTCCGTGTGCGGCGTTCCCGCAGGCCGGGTACTGAATGCCATCCCTTCCTGACCTTGTAGCACAATCTGAATATCAAGATAACGGGCGTGATACTCTGCGCTGCGCGATTCGCCCGGCTCCGTCATATTTTCAGAAATCATATAAAACAGCCTGTCGCCGTCAATGTCATACTTACCTGGCGCGGTCGTTGCCGTGACATGCGCATTGACGTGCTCAATCGCCTGCCGTAACGCCGTCGGCAGCCAGGCCTCCAGATATTCAATATTGCCAACAATCATCGCATCCCCTTAGTTAAAACAGCGTTTTATTTTTCTCTTTATACGAGAAAAATGGCTGCCATACTACCCTTACTCTCATCGATTTTGCGCCAGCGCATGTTTATCGCCAGCGGTGTTTATATATTGTTAATAGTTCACCCAACTTTATGCAGCACCTATGCATAAACCCCAGCGGCGCCAAATTGCCACCACTAACAACGCTTTGATATTAAAGGCGTTAACATAAAAACGTTTTAGCGATCACAATTCGCTCTCCCTGCATAAATGACTTCTCTATCCATAGTTATTTTTAAATTATTTAAATATCCCCGATAATAAAATCCCCCTCACGCATAGTTATGCAACCATTAAAAATAATCACTTTATTTTCAATGATTTAAGATTTAAACATCATTCAATACAGCAAACAAATAATTAACAATAAAAAAATAACAAACCATATAGCTGCGTAGTAATTCATTTAATGCCTTATTGTTTTTTGAATTTATCTGACCCGGCTCATATATTAAGTAAGAAAAATAGCACTCCTTGATTGATGTGAATCTCATCACATTAACAACCCAAATAAAATTCAATCATTGCTCCCGAATTTAACTGAAACGCCGCGACTGCAAGCACGCTAAATATTTGCAGCCACTCCTTCTTTATTCTTGAAATTATGTAAAAGGTATAATGATGGAAAAGCATTTTGTCGGTTCTGAAATCGGTCAATTACGCAGCGTAATGTTGCATCGGCCCAATCTCAGCCTAAAAAGACTTACCCCTTCAAATTGTCAGGAATTACTTTTTGACGATGTATTATCCGTAGAGCGCGCTGGCGAAGAGCATGACATTTTTGCCAACACGCTGCGCCAGCAAGGGATAGAAGTGTTGCTGTTAACCGACCTGCTCACCCAAACGCTGGATGTGGCTGACGCTAAAGCCTGGCTACTGGACACGCAAATTTCCGATTATCGCCTTGGGCCCACCTTTGCCGCAGATATTCGCGCCTGGCTGGCGGATATGCCGCACCGTGAACTGGCTCGCCATTTAAGCGGCGGTTTAACTTACGGCGAAATCCCCGCCTCCATAAAAAATATGGTGGTCGATACTCACGATATTAATGACTTTATTATGAAGCCATTACCGAATCACCTATTTACCCGTGACACGTCCTGCTGGATATATAACGGCGTCTCAATTAACCCCATGGCGAAACCTGCACGCCAACGTGAAACGAATAATTTACGTGCTATTTATCGCTGGCATCCTCAATTCGCAGGCGGTGATTTCATTAAATATTTCGGCGACGAGGACATTAATTACGACCACGCCACTTTAGAGGGCGGCGATGTGCTGGTGATTGGCCGCGGTGCGGTGTTGATCGGTATGTCTGAACGTACTACGCCGCAGGGCGTCGAGTTCCTGGCGCAGGCATTGTTTAAACATCGTCAGGCGGAACGCGTCATTGCCGTTGAACTGCCAAAACATCGCTCCTGTATGCACCTTGACACCGTCATGACCCACATTGATATCGACACCTTCTCCGTCTATCCGGAAGTCGTTCGCCCGGACGTTCAGTGCTGGACGCTGACGCCAAACGGACGCGGCGGTCTGAAACGAACCCAGGAGAGCACGCTGGTTCATGCTCTTGAAACAGCGCTTGGCATCGATCAGGTGCGCTTAATCACCACTGGCGGCGACGCATTTGAAGCTGAGCGCGAACAGTGGAATGACGCCAATAACGTGCTCACCCTGCGTCCCGGCGTGGTGGTGGGCTATGAGCGCAACATCTGGACCAACGAAAAATACGACAAAGCCGGCATTACCGTCCTTCCCATTCCCGGCGATGAACTGGGTCGCGGGCGCGGGGGCGCACGCTGCATGAGCTGTCCACTGGAACGCGATGGTATTTAAAGGAGACGTTATGGAAAACAAACGCACACTGGTCGTCGCGCTGGGCGGCAATGCGCTGCTCAAACGCGGCGAACCGCTGGAGGCTGATATTCAGCGTAAAAATATCGAACTGGCGGCCAGAACCATCGCCCAGCTTACCCGGCAATGGCGCGTGGTGTTGGTGCACGGCAATGGCCCACAGGTAGGACTGCTGGCGCTACAAAATAGCGCCTACGCTAACGTTACGCCCTACCCGCTCGATATTCTCGGTGCGGAAAGCCAGGGCATGATTGGCTACATGCTGCAACAGGCGCTGAAGAATCATCTGCCGGAGCGTGAAATCAGCGTCCTGCTCACCCAGGTCGAAGTCGATGCCAACGACCCGGCATTCCTCAATCCAACCAAATATATCGGACCGATTTACGACGAAGCGCAGGCCCGTGCGTTACAGGCAGAAAAGGGCTGGGTATTCAAAGCCGACGGTAACGCCTTCCGCCGCGTTGTGCCCTCCCCGCAGCCGAAACGCATTGTGGAAAACGATGCCATCCGCGCGCTGATTAGCCGCGATCACCTGGTTATCTGTAACGGCGGCGGCGGCGTGCCGGTCGTGGAAAAAGCCGATGGCTACCACGGTATCGAGGCGGTGATCGACAAAGATCTGTCCGCCGCCCTGCTTGCCAGCCAAATTCACGCCGACGCGCTGCTCATTCTGACCGATGCCGACGCGGTGTATCTCGACTGGGGCAAGCCCACCCAACGCCCGCTGGCGCAGGTTACGCCGGAGCTGCTTCGTGAAATGCAGTTCGACGCCGGTTCGATGGGCCCGAAAGTGACCGCCTGCGCTGAGTTTGTCAGCCATTGCCGCGGCATTGCCGGAATCGGCTCGCTGGCGGATGGGCAAGCCATTCTCGCGGGCGAGAAAGGTACTTTGATTCGGTGTGAAACCGCCGACGTTGACGCATAAGGCTTTTTACCGGATGGCGGCTTCCGCCTTATTCGGCCTACAGAGCGCGCATAACCGTGGGCCGGATAAGCGCAGCGCCATCAGGCAATTCATTTTAACAAGGATATTGTAATGGTTATTTCACTGAAAAATCGTAACTTTTTGAAGCTGCTTGACTACACCCCGGCGGAAATCCAACACCTCATCGATCTGGCTATTGAGCTGAAAGCCGCCAAAAAAGCCGGATGCGAAAAGCAAACACTGATCGGCAAAAATATCGCGCTGATTTTTGAAAAAACCTCTACCCGCACCCGATGCGCGTTTGAAGTCGCCGCGTTCGACCAGGGCGCGCAGGTGACTTATCTCGGCCCAAGCGGCTCGCAGATCGGCCATAAAGAGTCCATGAAAGATACTGCTCGCGTCCTGGGGCGGATGTATGACGGCATCGAATATCGCGGTTTTGGTCAACACATTGTGGAAGAACTAGGGGAATACGCGGGCGTTCCCGTCTGGAACGGCCTGACCGATGAATTTCACCCCACACAGATCCTGGCCGATCTGATGACCATGCTGGAACACGCGCCGGGTAAAACGCTGCCGGAACTGAGCTTCGCCTACCTGGGCGACGCGCGCAACAACATGGGCAACTCGCTGATGGTGGGCGCGGCGAAGATGGGCATGGATATCCGCCTGATAGCGCCAAAGTCCTTCTGGCCTGATGCCGCGCTGGTCGCGCAGTGCCGGGAAATCGCCAGCGTTACCGGCGCTCGTATCACCTTAACGGAGAGC
The DNA here is from genome assembly GCF_051812965.1 of Salmonella sp. NW1250. Classification (NCBI taxonomy): domain Bacteria; kingdom Pseudomonadati; phylum Pseudomonadota; class Gammaproteobacteria; order Enterobacterales; family Enterobacteriaceae; genus Salmonella; species Salmonella sp. NW1250. The sequence goes on from NZ_JAMNDD010000006.1 coordinate 195,165, forward strand.
GTTGAAGATGGCGTTCACGGTGTGGATTTCCTCTATACCGACGTCTGGGTCTCGATGGGAGAGCCCAAAGAAGCCTGGGCGGAGCGCGTCAGTCTGATGACGCCATATCAGGTCAACCAGCAGGTGGTAAACGCTACCGGTAATCCTGATGTGAAGTTTATGCACTGCCTGCCCGCCTTCCATAACGAGCACACCAAAGTGGGACGCGAAATCGAAATGGCTTACGGCCTGAAAGGACTGGAGGTCACGGAAGAGGTGTTCGAGTCCGCAGGCTCGATAGTCTTCGATGAAGCGGAAAACCGGATGCATACCATCAAAGCGGTCATGGTGGCGACGCTCGGCGACTAATCCCACAGGATATGCGCCCTCGCGGCGCATATCCGTGATATCAGGAGAGAACATCATGGGTAAATTTAAATTTCCCACCGCTTATACCATCCTGTTTATTCTTATTGCCCTGGTCGCGGTGATGACCTGGATTGTGCCGGCGGGAAAATACCAAATGGCGATGAACGCCACGCTGGGAAAAGAGGTGCCGGTGGCGGGAACGTATGCCCCCGTGGACGCGCATCCGCAAGGGATTACCGCTGTTTTACTGGCGCCGATTGACGGCCTCTATAACCACGAAACCTACACCGCCGGCGCCATTGACGTCGCGCTGTTTGTCTTGATTATCGGCGGCTTTCTGGGGGTGGTGAATAAAACGGGGGCGATTGATGCCGGTATTGAACGGGTAACAGTCAAACTCAACGGCAAAGATGAGTGGATGATCCCCATTCTGATGGCGCTGTTCGCCGCAGGCGGCACTATCTATGGCATGGCGGAGGAGTCGTTGCCCTTCTACACGCTGCTGGTGCCGGTCATGATGGCGGCCCGCTTCGATCCGTTAGTGGCGGCGGCAACCGTACTACTCGGCGCGGGGATAGGCACGCTCGGTTCGACCATTAACCCTTTCGCCACGGTCATTGCCGCCAACGCCGCCGGCATCCCTTTTACTCAGGGAATGCTGATGCGCGTACTGCTGTTAATTGTCGGCTACGTACTGTGCGTGTTTTGGGTAATGCGCTATGCGCGCAAAGTCCGCGCCCATCCTGAGCTTTCTATCGTGGCGGATAAAATGGAGGAAAACCGCGCTCATTTCCTCGGCAATCGCGCCAATACTCTGCTGGAGTTTACGGCTACCCGGAAATGGGTGCTGCTGATCTTCGCCGCCTCTTTCGCGGTGATGATTTACGGCGTGGCGGTTCTCGGCTGGTGGATGGCGGAAATCTCCGGCGTCTTTCTGGCGGCGGCGATTATCGTTGGCGTGATAACGCGGATGGGTGAGGAAGCGTTCACCAGTACCTTTATTGACGGCGCGCGGGATTTACTCGGCGTGGCGCTAATTATTGGTATCGCGCGCGGCATTGTGGTGGTCATGGATAACGGTATGATTACCCACACCATTTTGCACAGCGCGGAAAATCTGGTTTCCGGCCTCTCTACCACCATTTTCATAAACGTAACCTACTGGCTGGAAGTATTGCTCTCCTTCCTGGTGCCCTCCTCTTCCGGTCTTGCCGTATTGACAATGCCCATTATGGCGCCGTTAGCGGATTTTGCCCACGTACAGCGGGATTTGGTCGTAACCGCCTACCAGTCGGCCTCCGGGATTGTGAACCTGGTTACTCCCACCTCCGCCGTGGTCATGGGCGGTCTGGCGATCGCGCGGGTTCCCTATGTCCGCTATCTGAAATGGGTCGCGCCGCTGTTGCTGATCCTGACATTGCTGAACATGGCGGTACTGAGCATCGGAGCGATGATGTAACGAGCCAGATGGCGACGCGTCTTATCCGACAGGACTGATAAGCACAGCGCCATCAGGCACGCCGTCACCTTTTTTGATCGGCTTCTCATTTTCCTGCAAAACCGCCCGATTGATCCGCAATCGATGTGACAAATGTGATGAATTTCGCCAGTCCGTTGATATTAATAATAAAGATAAGGTGCATTTATGAAGGAATACGATGATTACTCCGCCAAAGAACAACAGCAACTGGCGGTTTGTCAGCGCCTGATTAGTGAAAAAAGTTACCTGTCCCAGGAGGAGATTCGCCGCGATTTACAAAATGAGGGATTTGAAGGTATCAGCCAGTCTACGGTTTCGCGCCTGCTCAAGCTGCTGGGCGCAATAAAAATCAGAAATACGAAGGGACAAAAGATTTATTCCGTAAATCCCCAGCGGCGTCCTTCGCCGGATGCCGGACGTTCAATAGCCGAAATGGTCGTCAGCGTTGAACATAATAGCGAATTTATCCTTATCCATACGGCAGCAGGTTATGGTCGCGCCGTCGCAAGAATTCTGGATTACCACGCATTGCCGGAAATTCTCGGCGTCGTTGCCGGTAGCAGTATTGTCTGGGTCGCACCACGGGTCGTTCAGCGCACGGCGCTGGTACACAAACAAATTAATTATTTACTTAAAATGAATTTAAATTCATAAGAACCGTTTGCGATGAGTAAATCATGCATTAATCGCTTGATCCCCAAACAGAGCTGAGTATAATCGCGGACAATTTGCCGGGAGGAAGCATGGTTCAGTGTGTACGACATTCTGTCTTACCGCGTCTGAAAAAGGACGCAGGCCTGCCGTTTTTCTTTCCGTTGAAAACCAATACCAAGCCCCTCAATTGAGGGGCTTTTTTTTGCCCAGGCGTCAGGAGATAAACATGGCTAACCCGCTATATCAAAAACATATCATTTCCATAAACGACCTCAGCCGCGACGATCTTAATCTGGTACTGGCGACGGCGGCGAAATTAAAAGCCAACCCGCAGCCGGAGCTATTGAAACATAAAGTGATCGCCAGCTGCTTTTTCGAAGCCTCCACGCGTACCCGCCTGTCGTTTGAAACTTCAATGCATCGCCTGGGCGCCAGCGTAGTGGGCTTCTCCGACAGCGCCAACACGTCGCTGGGGAAAAAAGGAGAAACGTTAGCCGACACGATCTCAGTGATTAGCACTTACGTGGACGCGATTGTGATGCGCCATCCGCAAGAAGGCGCGGCACGTCTGGCGACGGAGTTTTCCGGTCAGGTGCCGGTGCTCAATGCGGGCGACGGTTCGAACCAGCATCCGACGCAGACCCTGTTGGATCTATTCACCATCCAGGAAACGCAGGGCCGTCTGGATAACCTGCATATCGCGATGGTCGGCGATCTGAAATATGGCCGCACCGTGCATTCGCTAACCCAGGCGCTGGCGAAATTTAGCGGCAACCGTTTTTATTTTATCGCGCCGGACGCGCTGGCGATGCCGCAGTACATTCTGGATATGCTGGATGAAAAAGGGATGGCCTGGAGCCTGCATGGTTCTATTGAAGAGGTCATGGCCGACGTCGACATCCTCTATATGACTCGCGTACAGAAAGAGCGTCTCGACCCGTCGGAGTACGCCAATGTGAAGGCGCAGTTTGTTCTGCGCGCCAGCGACCTGAACGGCGCGCGTGAAAATATGAAAGTGCTGCACCCGCTGCCGCGGATTGATGAAATCACCACGGATGTGGATAAAACGCCACACGCCTGGTACTTCCAACAGGCGGGCAACGGTATTTTCGCTCGCCAGGCGTTACTGGCGTTGGTACTGAATAGCGAACTGAGTCTGTAAGGGAGAAAAGCGATGACACACGATAACAAACTGCAGGTTGAAGCCATTAAATGCGGCACCGTGATTGACCATATCCCTGCGCAGGTAGGCTTTAAACTGCTGAGTCTGTTTAAATTGACCGAGACCGATCAGCGAATCACTATCGGTCTGAATCTCCCGTCTGGCGAGATGGGGCGTAAAGACTTAATCAAAATAGAAAACACCTTTCTCACCGAAGAGCAGGTTAACCAACTTGCTCTGTACGCGCCGCAGGCCACCGTTAACCGCATCGACAACTACGACGTAGTCGGGAAATCACGCCCCAGCCTGCCAGAGCGTATTAATAATGTGCTGGTTTGCCCGAACAGCAACTGCATCAGCCACGCGGAACCAGTATCCTCCAGCTTTGCAGTGAAAAAACGCGCCAATGATATCGCCCTCAAATGCAAATACTGTGAAAAAGAGTTTTCGCATTATGTGGTGCTGGCCAACTAATTTGGGTTGGTTATGAGATCCCGGCTCCCTATAATGAGCGGGGACATTCTATTACCGCTGTAATTCAGGAGAAATCATGAGCAAAACTATTGCGACGGAAAATGCACCAGCAGCAATCGGCCCATACGTACAGGGCGTTGACCTGGGTAGCATGGTAATCACTTCCGGTCAGATCCCGGTTGATCCGAAAACCGGTGCCGTAGCGGAAGACGTATCCGCTCAGGCACGTCAGTCGCTGGAAAACGTTAAAGCTATCGTGGAAGCCGCTGGCCTGAAAGTAGGCGACATTGTGAAAACGACCGTATTCGTGAAAGACCTGAACGATTTCGCGACCGTCAACGCCACCTACGAAGCCTTCTTCACCGAGCACAACGCCACCTTCCCGGCGCGTTCCTGCGTGGAAGTTGCCCGTCTGCCGAAAGACGTGAAAATTGAGATTGAAGCGATCGCTGTTCGTCGCTAAGCGCCGGACGTTATCCCCGCCGGGCGGCGCAAGTTTGCCCGGTTCGGGGCACCAACAGCCATGGAGAGGCGGCAATGGTAAGATCGCGTTTTACCGAGGAACAAATAGCCGATTTTCTGCAACAGTCGAAAAACGGCGTACCGAATAAGGCGTTGTGCGAAGAATATGGATTTAGCAACAGCACGCTCCGTCGCTGGCAGGAGAAACATGCTGAAAGCATACGCCAGGAATTAAAACAGATAGAATCTACCGCGAAGATAGTCTTTTTATGCTTCATTGTCGCAGCCATATTGCTTACCCTTATGTTTCCTAAACCCACTGCCGCCTTAGCGATTCCTCCTTACTTAGTTTATTGCATTAGCTATATTCGCCGCTTTCGTCGCATATCCGCAAAACATATCCGGCGGTGGGACATCTCCTCCTCTCGTTCTGGCTCGGGGGCAGAGAATGTATTTTACAAACTTAGCTGGACATTCCTCTTTTTTATGCCTGCATATAGCATTCTACAGTTGCTTGAATAAGCCCTGAAATTTAAAGATAAAGCCGATCGCGTTAAACTTGTCGAGCTTTACGGGCATCTGACCTGGTTAGCGATATCGGGGATTAAGCACGCTGGCGAATCCCCGACGAAAGTGTTTACTGCCAGCCATAACGTCGGCTGTAAAACCCTTTCACTAACTGGGTTAACGTCATATAGCCCGCCAGAATGGCAATCAGCCACGGGAAATAGCTTAACGGCAGCGCCTGCAACTGCAGGTAAGACGCCAGCGGCGAAAACGGCAACGAAACTCCCACCACCATCACCAACAACGTCATCGCCATCAGCGGCCAGGCGGCGCGACTTTGAATAAACGGCAGACGGCGGGTACGGATCATATGCACAATCAGCGTTTGCGACAGTAATCCCACCACAAACCAGCCGGACTGGAACAAAGTTTGCGTTTCTGGCGTATTCGCATGAAATACCCACCACATCAGACAAAAGGTCAAAATGTCGAAAATCGAGCTGATCGGACCGAAAAAGACCATAAAGCGCCCCAAATCCGCCGGATTCCAGCGCTGCGGCTTTTGAATTTGTTCTTCATCGACATTATCAAACGGAATCGCCACCTGGGATACATCGTACAGCAGGTTTTGAATCAGCAAGTGCAGCGGCAGCATTGGCAGGAACGGCAAAAAGGCGCTCGCTACCAGCACGCTAAACACGTTACCGAAATTTGAGCTGGCCGTCATCTTGATATATTTCAACATATTAGAAAAAGTACGACGACCTTCAATGACGCCTTCTTCCAGCACCATCAGGCTCTTTTCCAGCAGGATAATATCGGCGGCTTCACGGGCGATGTCCACCGCGCCATCTACCGAGATACCAATATCCGCCGCCCGCAACGCCGGAGCATCGTTAATCCCGTCGCCCATAAAACCGACCACATGCCCCTCGCGTTTGAGTAAAGTGACGATGCGCTCTTTATGCATCGGCGTCAGACGCGCAAACAACGTCGTACGGGCGGCCAGCGCCGCCAGCGCGTCGTCGCTTAACCCTTCAATATCACTGCCAATAATGACATCGCCCGCATCCAGCCCAACCTCATGGCAAACTTTTGCCGCTACCAGCTCGCTGTCGCCGGTGAGAATTTTCACCGTAATTCCGCTCGCCTTCAGCGCTTTCAGCGCCGGCGCGGTGGTCTCTTTCGGCGGATCGAGAAAAGCGATATACCCTTCCAGGATCAGGTCAGATTCATCGATACGCTGGTAATCGCCCTCACGCGCAGGCAGGTATTTGGTCGCGACGGCGACCACGCGTAGCCCCTGACGGTTCAGCGTGTCGGTAACGCGTTTCACCCGGCGCAGCATATTGTCGTCCAGCGGCACAATATCGCCGTTGTGGCGCACCTGAGTACACACGCTCAGGATCTCCTGTAACGCGCCTTTGCAGACCAGTTGATGCACGTTCGAATCTTCGGCGACCACCACCGACATCCGGCGACGCTCAAAATCAAACGGAATCTCATCGATTTTCTGCCAGCGTCCGGAGAGCTGACGCGCGGCGGTTTCGTCTACTCCCTCCAGGACCGCCGTATCCAGTAAATTTTTTAGACCGGTCTGATAATGGCTGTTCAGCCAGGCGCAATGCAGTACATGCTCGCTGGGCTTACCAGAAATATCCGTATGATTCTCCAGCACAATTTTGTCCTGCGTCAGTGTGCCGGTTTTATCGGTGCACAGAATATCCATCGCGCCGAAGTTCTGAATCGCATCAAGGTGCTTCACGATAACTTTCTGTTTCGAGAGCTTCACCGCCCCGCGCGCGAGGGTGGAGGTGACGATCATCGGCAACATTTCCGGGGTGAGCCCTACCGCTACCGAAAGCGCAAATAGCGCCGCTTCCCACCAGTCACCTTTCGTGTAACCATTAATAATCAGTACTACCGGCGCCATGACCAGCATAAAGCGGATCAGCAACATACTGACGCGGCTAATTCCTTTCTGGAAAGCGTTCTGCTCGTTATCTTGTTCCGAAACGCGCCCCGCCAATTGACCAAACCAGGTGTCGGCGCCGGTCGCCATCACCACGGCCTGCGCCGTTCCGCTCACGACGTTCGTCCCCATAAAGCACAGCGTGTCGCACTCAAGCGGGTTATTTTGCCGGGGCTCACGCGTCGCGGCGACTTTCTCGACCGGCAGAGATTCGCCGGTCAGCGACGCCTGGGCGACAAACAGATCGCGCGCCTGGATAATCCGTAAATCCGCCGGGATCATATCCCCCGCCGCCAGCTTAATAATATCGCCGGGCACCAGTTGATCGATGGGTAATTCCAGCCAGACGTTTTCGCCATTTTCATTAATAACCCGCAGTACGGTAGCGGTATTGCTCACCATCGCTTTTAGCGCGTCCGCCGCTTTTGTCGAGCGCGCTTCCTGCACAAAATTCAGCAGCGTTGAGATACCGACCATCAGGGCGATAACGCCTGCGGCAAACAGATCCTCCGTGGCATAAGAAATGCCGCCAAGAATCGTGAGTAATATGTTGAAAGGATTGCGATAACATACCCACAGATGCACCCACCACGGCGAGGGTTTCTGTGCCGGAAGGCGGTTTTCGCCATGCTTTTCACGCGCGCGCGTCACCTCGGCAGCGTTTAATCCCTCCGGGTGCGTATCAAAAACGCGCCAGAGAGTCTCCTGCTCCATTGCCGCGACTTTCAGACAGCGCTCGCTCAGCGAAGGCGGGATAGTCGCATTTACCGCGGTCTGCGCGCCGGGCAGCGGATCGCGGTGAACCAGACGATAAGGCAAATGACGATTAAGCCGGGCAAAAAGCTGGCGGGTAATGGTTTTTAGCATAGGTAATCCCTCCGCGCCGAAGTCAGGCGCAGAAAATTCTTCAGGCGCGGCAAAGCCTTGCCCGATGAGCAATGTTTAAATAAAAACAGGGACGTTATTGTGTCACTGTCTTACACACCGGTAAGACAGCAGAGGCAGGCTTACCGGAAAAGGAAAATTCTCCATCGCGGGAGAGGGGTGGGTTCAGGGTCCATGTCGCCTCCGGTAAGTAAATAATTTGCGCCGCGGATTATACGCATAAATCCATAAGTTTTGTGGCAATTATGGCGGTATCATACCGTTACGTAATTAAACCAACGATAAACCAGACTTTGCCCATTGCCCTTCGCTTGAGTAAAGTTACTCTTTTTATCACCATCAGCGTCACGCCACGGGAAAACAGGATGCAAAACCGGCTCACTATCAAAGACATCGCCCGCCTGAGCGGCGTAGGGAAATCAACCGTTTCCCGCGTGCTTAACAATGAAAGCGGCGTAAGCGAACGTACCCGCGAGCGTGTCGAAGCGGTGATGAATCAACACGGTTTCTCCCCGTCCCGCTCCGCCCGCGCGATGCGGGGACAAAGCGATAAAGTGGTCGCTATTATCGTCACTCGCCTTGATTCGTTGTCTGAAAACCTCGCGGTTCAGACCATGCTGCCTGCGTTTTATGAACAGGGCTACGACCCTATTATGATGGAAAGCCAGTTCTCGCCGACGCTGGTAATGGAACATCTGGGCATGCTCAGACGACGTAACATTGATGGCGTGGTGCTGTTTGGCTTTACCGGCATCACAGAAGAGCTGATCGCCCCCTGGAAAGCCTCGCTGGTGCTGCTGGCAAGAGATGCGCAAGGTTTTGCCTCCGTCTGTTACGACGACGAGGGCGCGATTCATATCCTTATGCAGCGGCTGTATGAGCAGGGACACCGCAACATTAGCTTTCTGGGCGTTCCCCATAGCGATATTACCACCGGCAAACGTCGGCATGACGCATACCTGGCGTTTTGCAAAAAACATAAACTTCACCCCGTCGCCGCCCTGCCCGGTCTTGCCATGAAGCAGGGTTATGAGCATACAGCAAGCGTCATCATGCCGGATACCACCGCGTTAGTCTGCGCCACCGATACGCTGGCGTTGGGCGCCAGCAAGTATTTACAGGAGCAACGTATTGAGACGCTGCAACTGGCAAGCGTCGGGAACACGCCGCTGATAAAATTCCTGTACCCGGAGATCGTCACTGTCGATCCTGGCTATGCTGAAGCCGGACGGCAGGCGGCTTCGCAACTGATCGAACAGATCAATGGCCGCTGCGATCCGCGCCGGATCGTCATTCCTTCTACCCTCGCCTGAGTGACTGATTAAACGGAATACCACGAGTAATTTGTGATCGTCGCAGCGTTTCGGGAACGTTCCCATTTTTAAACCAACGTTGAAGAGATACTCTTGCGCCAACCCATAACATACCTCCTCTGCCATGAGGCTTTACGATGAGCAAAGTAAAACAAGCCGATATCGACCGGCTGATTAACCTGGTCGGCGGGCGCGACAACATAGCCACGGTGAGCCACTGCATTACTCGCCTGCGCTTTGTGCTCCACCAGCCCGCGAACGCCAGGCCAAAAGAGATCGAACAATTACCGATGGTTAAAGGTTGTTTCACCAACGCTGGTCAGTTTCAGGTGGTGATTGGCACCGACGTTGGCGATTACTATAACGCGCTGCTGGAGACCACCGGCAAAGCGTATGCTGATAAAGAGCAGGCCAAAAAAGCCGCTCGCCAGAACATGAAGTGGCATGAGCAGTTAATTTCCCACTTTGCGGAGATCTTCTTTCCGCTACTACCGGCGTTGATCAGCGGCGGTTTGATCTTAGGCTTTCGTAACGTGATCGGCGATGTGCCGATGAGCAACGGCCAAACGCTGGCGCAGATGCATCCGGCGCTAAAAACGCTTTATGATTTTTTATGGTTGATCGGCGAAGCGATCTTTTTCTATCTGCCGGTGGGGATCTGCTGGTCGGCGGTGAAAAAAATGGGCGGCACGCCGATTCTTGGTATCGTGCTCGGCGTGACGCTGGTGTCGCCGCAGTTGATGAATGCGTATCTGCTGGGCCAGCAAACGCCAGACGTCTGGAACTTCGGCTTATTTAGCATTGAGAAAGTGGGCTACCAGGCGCAGGTTATCCCGGCGCTACTGGCAGGGCTGGCGCTTGGGTTTATTGAAACGCGGTTGAAACGCATCGTGCCGGATTATCTCTACCTGGTCGTCGTCCCGGTGTGTTCGTTGATACTGGCCGTCTTTCTCGCCCACACCTTTATCGGCCCCTTTGGTCGTATGATCGGCGACGGCGTGGCCTTTGCGGTACGTTATCTGATGACCGGCAGTTTCGCCCCGATAGGCGCGGCGCTGTTCGGCTTCCTGTATGCCCCGTTGGTCATTACCGGTGTCCACCAGACAACGCTCGCTATCGATATGCAGATGATCCAGAGCATGGGCGGTACGCCAGTCTGGCCGCTGATTGCGCTGTCGAATATCGCGCAGGCCTCCGCCGTGGTGGGTATCATCATCTCCAGCCGTAAACACAATGAACGCGAGATCTCCGTTCCTGCCGCCATTTCCGCTTACCTTGGGGTAACCGAACCGGCGATGTACGGTATCAACCTGAAGTATCGTTTTCCGATGCTGTGCGCGATGATCGGATCTGGTCTGGCGGGACTGCTCTGCGGTCTGAACGGCGTCATCGCCAACGGTATCGGCGTGGGCGGCCTGCCGGGCATCCTGTCTATACCGCCGCGCTACTGGCAGGTGTACGGCATGGCGATGGTTATCGCGATCGTGATCCCGGTGATTCTGACCACCTTTATCTATCAGCGTAAGCATCGTCAGGGCACATTACAAATTGTCTAATTCTTCTTCGGGGCGCAGTTGCGTCCCAACGCACTTGCAGGAAACAACAATGACTATTCCCCTCTGGTGGCAAAACGGCGTTATTTATCAGATCTACCCGAAAAGTTTTCAGGACACGACCGGCAGCGGCACCGGCGATTTACGCGGCGTCACGCAGCGCCTTGACTATCTACAGCGACTCGGCGTAGATGCCATCTGGCTCACGCCGTTTTATATCTCGCCGCAGGTGGATAACGGTTATGACGTCGCAAATTATACGGCTATCGACCCGACCTACGGCACGCTGGATGATTTTGACGAGCTGGTCGCGCAGGCGAAAATACGCGGTATTCGCATCATCCTGGATATGGTGTTTAACCATACTTCTACCCAGCACGCCTGGTTTCGCGAAGCGCTGAACAAAGAGAGTCCATACCGTCAGTTTTATATCTGGCGCGATGGCACGCCGGATGTCTGCCCGAATAACTGGCAATCCAAATTTGGCGGCAGCGCCTGGCGCTGGCATAGCCAAAGCGAACAATACTATTTACACCTTTTCGCGCCTGAACAGGCCGACCTGAACTGGGAAAACCCCGCCGTGCGCGCCGAGCTGAAAAAGGTCTGCGAATTCTGGGCCGATCGCGGCGTGGATGGCCTGCGTCTGGACGTGGTGAACCTGATCGCCAAAGATCAGGATTTTCCTGACGATCCGACGGGCGACGGACGCCGCTTTTATACCGACGGACCGCGCGCGCATACGTTTTTACGCGAAATGAACCGTGACGTTTTTACGCCGCGTAATCTGATGACGGTAGGCGAAATGTCCTCTACCACGCTGGAAAACTGCCAGCAATATGCCGCGCTTAGCGGCGACGAACTCTCGATGACCTTCAATTTTCATCATCTGAAGGTGGATTACCCCAATGGCGAAAAGTGGACGCTGGCAAAACCTGATTATGTGGCGCTGAAAGCGTTGTTCCGCCACTGGCAACAGGGGATGCATAACGTCGCCTGGAACGCGTTATTCTGGTGTAATCACGATCAGCCGCGCATCGTTTCCCGCTTTGGCGACGAGGGTGAATACCGTATTCCAGCCGCGAAAATGTTGGCGATGGCGCTGCACGGTATGCAAGGGACGCCTTATATCTATCAGGGCGAAGAAATCGGCATGACCAACCCACACTTTACCCGCATCACCGATTATCGCGACGTGGAAAGCCATAACATGTTTGCCGCGCTACGCGCCGCCGGACGCGACCCCGACGAACTACTGGCTATCCTGGCCAGTAAATCCCGCGACAACAGCCGCACGCCGATGCAGTGGGACCACGGTAAAAACGCCGGTTTCACCCAGGGCGAGCCGTGGATAAGCCTGTGCGATAACTATACGGAGGTTAACGTCGCGGCAGCATTACGCGATGAAAACTCGGTGTTTTACACCTATCAAAAGCTGATTGCGCTACGTAAAACCCAGCCTGTACTGATCTGGGGCGATTATCAGGATCTCCTCCCGGATAGCCCATCAGTATGGTGTTATCGCCGCCAGTGGCAGGGGCAAGCCCTGCTGGTTGTCGCCAATCTGAGCGACCAGTGCCAGGAGTGGCATCCACCGCATATCAAAGGACAGTGGCAGGCGCTACTGCACAATTATGGCGAGGTCGCCAGCCAGCCAGCCGCGATGACGCTCCGCCCATTTGAAGCCATCTGGTGGTTACAACGCTAACGCGACGTCCTTATACGGATAAACGCCACAAACCTATTGACACGGGCTGTGGCGTTGCTCCAGGTTACTGACTGTTTTTGTTGAATAATTAATCAGATTTTTCTTGCTATCTTTTACAAACGCTACAGCGCCCGCCATCTGTACGCTCTGATTTTTACCTTGTTCTACATCAATAAAATTGCAAACATCCTTGATGCAAATCACTACATATAGACTTTAAAATGCACGCCGACCCAATATGTTGTATTAATTGACTACAATTGCTACAACACCTGTTCACTCGACACAAGGTGAATTGTGGATAACCTGGGTCAGGATTGCGGGAAGTCGTTGGAAAAGAGATGAATAAACCTGTTATGGCTTCCCCGGCCTCTGTGGATAACCTGTTCTTACAAATATGGAGTGATCATGACACCGCATGTGATGAAACGAGATGGCTGTAAAGTGCCATTCAAATCAGAGCGCATTAAGGAAGCCATTCTACGTGCAGCTAAAGCAGCGGGAGTCGATGACGCAGATTACTGTGCCACCGTCGCAGAAGTCGTTAGCAGCCAAATGAACGCACGCAGTCAGGTGGATATTAACGAGATCCAAACTGCGGTTGAAAACCAACTGATGTCCGGCCCGTACAAACAGCTTGCCCGCGCCTACATCGAATACCGTCACGATCGCGACATTCAGCGTGAAAAGCGTGGTCGTCTGAACCAGGAAATTCGCGGCCTGGTAGAGCAAACTAACTCCGCGTTGCTCAATGAAAACGCCAACAAAGACAGTAAAGTCATTCCCACCCAGCGCGATTTGCTGGCCGGGATTGTCGCCAAACACTATGCCCGCCAGCACCTGTTGCCGCGTGACGTAGTACAAGCGCATGAGCGCGGCGATATCCACTATCACGATCTCGACTATTCGCCGTTCTTCCCGATGTTCAACTGTATGTTGATCGACCTGAAAGGCATGTTGACCCAGGGCTTTAAGATGGGTAACGCCGAGATCGAACCGCCAAAATCTATCTCTACCGCCACTGCCGTTACCGCGCAGATTATCGCGCAGGTCGCCAGCCATATTTATGGCGGCACCACCATTAACCGTATCGACGAAGTGCTGTCGCCGTTTGTCACCGAAAGCTATAACAAGCACCGCAAAACCGCCGATGAGTGGCAGATCCCGGATGCCGAAGGGTATGCGCGTTCTCGCACCGAAAAAGAGTGCTACGACGCCTTCCAGTCGCTGGAGTACGAAGTTAACACGCTGCACACCGCTAACGGCCAGACGCCTTTCGTGACCTTTGGTTTTGGCCTCGGCACCAGTTGGGAGTCGCGTCTGATCCAGGCGTCTATTTTGCGTAACCGTATCGCCGGTCTGGGTAAAAATCGCAAAACCGCCGTGTTCCCGAAACTGGTCTTCGCTATCCGCGATGGTTTGAACCACAAGTTTGGCGATCCGAACTACGACATTAAACAACTGGCGCTGGAGTGCGCGAGCAAGCGCATGTATCCGGACATCCTCAACTACGATCAGGTGGTCAAAGTCACCGGTTCGTTCAAAACGCCAATGGGCTGCCGCAGCTTCCTCGGCGTGTGGGAGAACGAAAACGGCGAGCAGATCCATGACGGGCGTAACAACCTGGGCGTGATTAGCCTTAACCTGCCGCGCATCGCGCTGGAAGCAAAAGGCGACGAAACCGCATTCTGGAAACTGCTGGATGAACGTCTGGCGCTGGCGCGGAAGGCGCTGATGACCCGTATCGCCCGCCTTGAAGGCGTGAAAGCCCGCGTCGCGCCTATCCTGTATATGGAAGGCGCCTGCGGCGTGCGGCTGAAAGCGGACGACAACGTGTCTGAAATCTTTAAAAATGGTCGTGCGTCCATCTCTCTGGGCTACATTGGTATCCATGAAACCATTAACGCGCTGTTCGGCGGCGAACACCTGTACGACAGCGAGCAACTTCGCGCTAAAGGCATCGCGATTGTGGAGCGTCTGCGCCAGGCCGTGGATCAGTGGAAAGAAGAGACCGGCTACGGCTTTAGTCTGTACAGCACGCCAAGTGAAAACCTCTGTGACCGCTTCTGCCGTCTGGATACCGCCGAGTTCGGCGTGGTGCCGGGCGTAACCGATAAAGGTTACTACACCAACAGCTTCCACCTCGACGTGGAGAAGAAGGTTAACCCGTACGACAAAATCGATTTCGAAGCGCCGTATCCGCCGCTGGCGAACGGGGGTTTCATTTGCTACGGCGAATACCCGAACATTCAGCACAACCTGAAAGCGCTGGAAGATGTCTGGGATTACAGCTATCAGCATGTACCGTATTACGGCACCAACACGCCGATCGATGAATGCTACGAGTGCGGCTTTACCGGCGAGTTCGAATGTACCAGTAAAGGTTTCACCTGCCCGAAATGCGGCAACCACGACGCCGCACGCGTCTCGGTCACCCGCCGCGTGTGCGGTTATTTAGGCAGCCCGGACGCACGCCCGTTTAACGCCGGTAAGCAGGAAGAAGTGAAGCGCCGCGTGAAGCATTTAGGCAACGGGCAGATAGGTTAATCCTCCGTTTGCAATGCGTAAATGCCGGATGGCGGTGTAAACACCTTATCCGGCCTACAACCGCTGGCTATAGTTCCAATTTCATGAGTTTCCTCTAAGCAGTTGGTGTTGTAGCAAGGCGGCAAACGAACGAATCCCAGGGAGCTTACATAAGTAAGTGACCTGGGTAAGTGAGAGCGGCCAACGCCGCTACAGCGCCAAATGCAACGAGGAAACATGAACTTTCATCAATACTATCCCGTCGACATCGTTAACGGCCCCGGCACCCGCTGCACCCTGTTTGTGTCAGGGTGCGTGCATGAATGCCCTGGCTGCTATAACAAAAGCACCTGGCGGCTCAATTCCGGCCAGCCGTTTACCAAAGAGATGGAAAATAAGATCATTGCCGATCTGAACGACACGCGCATTCACCGTCAGGGGATCTCGCTGTCGGGCGGCGATCCGCTGCATCCGCAAAACGTACCGGATATCCTGGCACTGGTACAACGCATCCGCGCAGAGTGCCCGGGGAAAGATATCTGGGTGTGGACCGGCTACAAGCTCGATGAACTCAACGCCGCGCAAATGCAGGTAGTCGATCTCATCAACGTGCTGGTCGATGGCAAATTTGTGCAGGATCTGAAAGACCCGGCGCTTATCTGGCGCGGTAGCAGCAACCAGGTAGTGCATCATTTGCGTTGATCGCTAAAGCCGTTTGTTTGCATCGTGATAGACGGCTGAATGTTCTCGCTTACCGACCGCGACAACAAACACAATCACAACGTCATCCCGAACCTGGTACACCAGACGATAACCGGACGATTTAAGCTTAATTTTATAGCAGTCAGGAAGACCGTTTAAACGGGCAGAGTCGATTCTGGGGTTCAATAGCACATCAGCCAACTTTTTCTTAAGCTGAGCCTTCACCGTATCGCCCAGCTTATGCCACTCTTTTAAGGCCCTCGGGTCGAATTCCAGTTCATAAGTCATCCAGACTAACCTTGATTCCCTTTTGCGGACTAGACAGCCTCTCCCGAACTGTCTGAATCAATGCATCTTCACTGTCGCTAAGAGTGACGGTTTTCACTGGCATGCGCCCCGTTTCCGCGACGTACTGGAACAGTAATCGCACGGCTTCCGTTGGAGTAATGTTCAGTTTTTCCAGCACGGCATAAGCCTCATTTTTGAGTTTGTCATCCAGACGGACGTTCAGCGTGGCCATTATGCCTCCAGTAAAATCGAATGTGTAATGCAGTTTAGCATTACATTCGCATTACATCGAATTCTGGATAACGCCTCTCAAAAACGACTCACGCACTCCATCGCGACCGTTTTAAATTGCGTAAAATTCTGACATGCGCAGAGGCGCGTCATGGCGCGTTCGCGCAGGAAAGTGACGAAAATATCGTAGATGGCCATCGCCTCTTCATATTCACTTTTGCTGATGGCGAGTAAAAAAATAACGTGCGCCGTTTCATCACCCCAGGCAATCCCCTGCGGCGCGAGCACCGTATAAACCACCGTTTTCTTCGCCAGCAGCCCCAGCGCGTGTGGCAAGGCAATCCCGTCGCCTAATAACGTACTGACGATAGCTTCACGTTCAATAACCGAATCGAGAAACGCCGCATCAACAAAGCCTTCCTCGTGCAACTGATCGCACAGCGTTTTAAACAGCGTCTGTTGATCTATTTCCCCTTCCACAATGCGAAAATGCGAGGCATCGAAATATTTATCCAGCATCCACGGACGGGTTCTGTCCACCAGCACCAGCTTACCGATCTGCTCCAATTGATAGTCGGTAGGAAAGGGCGCGATCATAATGACCGGTTTATCTTTTTCGCCGATCCGCGCTGTGGAAATCACAAAATCCTCCACAATGCTGTCCCGCGCCTCATAGTCGCGTAGCGTCAGAGTGCGGGCAATCTCAATCTGCGGGTATTTCCGCGCCAGTACCGCTTCAATCATCCGCACCATCGCATTACCAGCATCGCACACCAGCAGTACCTGTGGCTGCCGCTGGTAGCCAATGTTGTAACTACGTTCCAGCCCAACGCCAATATGCAGCACCAGAAAACCGATTTCGTTTTCGCTAATGGTATACGGCGTGTATTTCCCCCAACTCGATATCGCCGCCAACGTCATATCCCACGCCATCGGATAGTGCTGCTTAATATTTTCCAGTAGTGGGTTGGGGATCATGATCTGGTAGCGCACGCGGGTGATCATCGTTTTGATGTGGGTCAGCAAGTCCGCGTGAAGCTGTTTATCATTCAACAGGTTATAGTTGTACTGGGTATTAATAAAATTGAGGATATAGCGCACCAGCGCCTCTTCATCATCGGCATTAATGGCGCTGGGGGCAATCTCCTGTACCTGGCGGGCGGCAATATGCACCTTCAGCCAGCTTACTTCCGGCTCCGACAGCGGCTTGTCGGCAAGCTGTTGTAGTAGCTCCGCAATCTCATGCGCCGCATGGCGCACTTTTTCATCGACCTCCTCTGCCACGCATTCCGATAACGGATACCCCTCGCGAATACGCCGTACCGCCACCGCGCAGTACAAACGCAGAAACAGCTCGCCCTCATCGGTCAGGCGGATTTGACAATGAGAGAAAATATCCGGCAAAAGAGACTGCAGCCGTTGAGACACCTCGGTGTTCAGCGTGGTACTAACGATTAACGGATGGGAGGGCTCCTGCTGCGCCAGTGTCCATAAAAGGTCGGTCAGACAGGCGCGAATCGCCATCTCTCCGCCAAACAATTTCATGCCATGACGCGGACGCGTTTCCAGCGTCAGATGATAACGCAGCAAATGCTCGCGTACGTCCGCCATATCGTTCTGCAACGTCGCACGGCTGACAAACCATTCATCTGCTAAATCCTCCAGCTTCAGCGAGAAGGCGGAGGTTAAAAAACGCGCCAGCAAGTAGTGTATCCGCTCCTGGCTGGTGCGCGGACCGCGCGCCAGCGTGGGAGATTGCTGCGTTTGCAGGGATTGATAACGTGCCGGATCATCAATTTTGAGCTGATACCCGTTGCCGCGGCTGAGAGTAAATTGCACACCATGCGGCGTCAGCAACATGTTCAGCGCGGCGATATCCGCCCGAACGGTACGCGTGGAGACCGACAACCGCTGCGCCAGCTCGTCCTGCGGCAGCGTCTCGTTTTGCAGCATCGCAAATAGCTGCGCTAAACGTTGGTTGGGGAATCGCACGTCTCTCTCCTCATGATTAGCCGACACGCGACCGGACGATAGCGAGTAACTGACGCACATCGTCCGCACGGGTGTTGCCGCTCACCTTATCAATAATCGAACTATAAATGTGAGGAATGATTTTGCTTACACCTGCATCAAGGGCGATGTGCAGAATCTCGGCGAAGTTTTCCAGATCGATACCGCCCGTCGGTTCCAGCCAGAAATCATGGCGGGCGCAGGCGTCAGCCACCGCTTTATACTCGTCGCGACAGGTGAGTCCTCCCATCGGAAAGTATTTAACGGAGCTGCCGCCCATGTCTTTGAGTAGCGCAATCGCCGTTTCTATGGGTACGATGCCGTCCGGCGCGCGGCTGCTTAGCGGGCCGGTGGAAATTTTCACCAGTCCCGGCGTGCCGGTCGGCGAGACAAGACCGTTCACCACCGTCTCATTTTGCCCCAGCAGCGCCCGACTGGTCCCTACGCCGGTAAACACCTGGTTGACATGCTGCGGCTGTACCTGACGCGAGATTTCGCTCACCATCGCCGACTGGTTAGGATCGCCCGCCCCCAGCCCCACGGAGAGCGCATTGTCGATAAGCGCCGCATATTCACGCATATCCGCGACTGCGCTTGCCACATCCGGATAGTCTTTGGAGAGCACGCCAACCAGCACATGACCTTCCGCCGCCGCGTAGATTTCCCGGGCGTTATCTTTCGAACCGGCCAGTACGTTCAGGCAAACGCGATCGCGGTAAAAGTTAGGGGTCAGTTTCATGCTTTTTTCTCCTGATTAATCACCTCGCCAATACGACGCGCCACAATCGCTAACTGCGCGCGATCGACGCTGCGGACATCCGCTTCAATAATCCCTTCGTTGGCTTTGTATCCGCGAAAGTAAATCGCGTATTCCCCTTGCTTCAGCGCGTCGACCAGTTCGCCTGTGGCGATGCCAGTAACGGCTTCATCAAACTTAATTTCCGTGCGCGCGATGTCGCGTCCGGCGCTGTCCCACACCACGCGGGCGCTGACGCCGTTAAACGTGTTCAACGTGTCGATAAAGGGCGCCATTTTTTCTACCATCTCCGCGCCGCTCTCTTTTTGCGCCCGCAGGTACAATTCAATGGCACAGGTCAGGCCAACAATTCCCTCTTTGCCGACCTTCATCGCCCGGCCTATGCCCGCTGACTGACGTTTTACCCACTCAACATACTGCGTTTTACCAATCACCAGCCCGCTGGTCGGCCCTTCAATCGCTTTCGCGCCGCTATAGATAACGAGATCTGCGCCCACGCGGTAGTAGCACTGCAAATCTTCTTCCGCCGCCGCGTCCACAATCAGCGGGAGATTATGCGTACGCGCCACCACCGCAGCCTGCTCCACGCTGAGCATACTTTTCTGTACGCAGTGGTGAGATTTGATATAGAGAATAGCCGCCGTGCGCGGCGTAATGGCCGCCGCCAACTGCGCGGCGGAACATTCGTTGGCGTAACCGGCTTCCACCAGTTTGCCGCCGCCCAGCGCCACCATCGTTCCCACCGGCGCGCCAAAGTTGACGTTGTGGCCCTTTGGCAGGACGATTTCGTTATTTTCAATCTGTGTAACGTGCAGGTTTTCCAGCAGCCAGTCACTGTCCTGAACCAGGACCGCGGCAACCGACTGGGCAAGGCCCGCACTGGCGCAGGAGACTACCGTCGCCCCTTCCACCTCCAGCAATTTCGCAATGTACTCGCCGGTTTTATTCACCAGATCTTTCATCTCGAAATACTGATTCATTCCGGCCATCGCCGCGTCTATCACTTCCGGGCGCGGCGTAGAGACGCCGAGCGCCGTCATACGTCCGGAGACGTTAATCACCTGTTTTAATTGATACTTCTCAAAAATCGAAGGCATGTTCCGCGCTCCCTTGTTCGGTCATATAGCCCTTGCCTGCGCGTATCGCGGCAAGCGGCGTCAGCAATTCTTCAGCCTGTAAGCTGTCGTTTTCCGCGTCTACCAACACGGTGGGCTGGCGTTTAAGTGTAAAGAGGGTCAGGTCGGCATCCAGACCTGGCTGAAGACGACCTTTGGTTTTCAGATTCAGGCTATCGGCGGCATTGGCCGTCACGCACGCAATGACCTGCGGCAGCGACATGCCGATGGTGAGGAATTTCGACATCACATTAGCCAGCGAATGCACCGGGCCATTGATGCGGTTACGGCAGTAGATATCGGAACTGATGGTATGCGGTAAAATCCCCAGGCTAATGGCGCGTTTCGCCACCGCAAAGCTCAGGCTGGCGGTACCATGTCCGACGTCCAGACGCACGCCGCGCGCCAGCGCTCGTGTCACCGAGGCGCGCAGCTCGCCGTCAGGCCGAAGAATACGGTTCGGCTTACCGTTGTAACAGTGGGTAATGATATCGCCCGCCGTCAGACGCTCCGCGATTTCGTCCAGATCCGGCGGGTTATTGCCAATATGCACCATCAACGGCAGGTTGCCGTTTTCTTGCTGCATGGCTTTAGCGCGTTCCAGCGGCGTGATGCCGTTAACGCCTACCACGCTGCTGCTCATCCGCGCCTTGAGGCCGACGATAAAATCCGGGTGGCGTTTTACCGCCTGCCGGACCGCATCGGCGTCAATATTGGCCATGTTAGCCAGCTCGTTTTGGGCAATAAGCCCAACGCGTGAAACATTCAGCAGCGCATAAACGTCGGTGGTCGCCTGACGTGTCAGAGCATAGAAATCATCAATGTCGTCTGCGCCAGTGCTGCCTGCATCCACCACTGTGGTAACGCCAGTGGCAATACCCACGCTGTCCGGTTCGTCGTGATAAATCGGTGATGTCGGGTAGCAGTGAACGTGAGAATCAATCCAACCCGCACTAACGTAACACTCGCCGCGCAGGTCAATGGTTTTCACCGCCGGACCATCAACGTCACCCAACGCCGCGATTTTGCCATCTTGCAGGGCAATATTAGTCAGCGTGTCATCGACCAGACGCGCATGGCGCAGGAGTAAATCAAACATCGTTCTCTCCTTTGCCGGATGGCGGCGCAACCGCCTTATCCGGCCTACAAATCAACAGTTAGCTAATCGCAATCGGGAAGATGGAACCGAGGATCATCGCGCCTAAAATCGCGCCGCCGGTAATCGGCTTCTGCCAGATATAAAACAGCAGCGCGCCCACCAGAGAGCCCAGACCAATGGGAATCGATGCCGTCATGGCGCTGAGGATAATCAACGGCCCCAGAAAACGGCCTGAAGTGTTACCGGCCCCCATCATGACGTCCGCCCCGTACGTGGAGTCGCTCTGATTGATGGTGAACTTACGCGCCAGAATAATGATGTAGCCAATCGCCAGGCCAATCACCAGACCGGTTATCAGCGAAGCGATAAAGTTCGCCACCGGGAAGACAAAGCCAGCCCCCAGCAGTAACGCCGGAACCCCTAAGCCCACGCCGGTCTGAATTGCCCCGCCGATATCCAGAATTCCGACCAGCGAACCTTCGATAATGCGGGCAAATAAAAAGCTGGCGCCGAAAGCGGCGACCGCGCCGTAGACGCCGGTATCCATCCCCGCTTTCAACATCGCCACAAAAGCGACTTCGTTAAATGCGCCGATACCGTACAGATAGTACATATGCGTCCCGGCGAAAACGCCGGAGGAGAGCAGGCCAACAAAGATCGGGAACGACCAGTCGGCATACCAAAAACCTTTATTCTCTTCCATTGTGGCCTCCGTTATTTGCCGCTGAGCGAGTTGTGGATCAGTTCAAGCCAGTTCGGTACCGTCATGTTGAAAGACTCGATCATTTTCATGTCGAAGCCGCGGAAGAAGCCGCTCAACACAAACAGCAAAACGATGGCGACCATCATCACTTTGGTGACATGGTTCCAGCCGCTCTCTTCTACGCCTTTACCGATCAAAATACCCAGCACCAGCCCCGGTACGGCGTTCCCCATGATGAGCTGCGCCGCGCCGCCGAAAACGGTGGCCCAGAAGCCCGATTTTTTACCGGCGTCGATCGCCGCTAACCAGAAGATCACAGGCATGACGATGTTGACCAGCAGGTTTGCCGCCGGTACCAGCACCTTAACCGCTGTCACCTGTAGCGCTTCTGGCACGGATGAGGCGGTCAGGTTAAGGAACGTCACGACGATCATGCCGATGACGGCGCAGGCGATCGCCATTTTTTTCGGGTCGTGCAGCGTCTCGCCGACGTTACGGTTTTTGATCATTAGCGCCGCCGCGCCCCAGTTAGGGATGATGCGGTGATCGACATCCTGGGTGAACGATCCGGCCGCCACAGACGACGCCCAGGCGTTAAAGAAGAAACCCAGCCCAAAGGAGAAGTGAGATGCCGGGTCGCCTTCACAAGAGTTGAGTTCGCCCAACGTACGGAACGCGCCCATCCCCTGCGTGGTTGGCGCGTGAAACATGCGTGCAGCCCCAGCGCCCACCCCTACGCCGACCAGCGCGCCGATAATGAGCGATTTAATTAGTATTATCAGGAACATAACTATGCCTTTTTAATAAAAATCAGCGTTTCGCGACGAAATCCACCCTGTCGAGATTGATGGCGGTCACGTTGACGGTCACATCCAGCTCCACGCTGTAAGTGCGTCGTTCCCGGCGCAAAAAGAAAAACAGAAAGGCCTCTTTACGCACCGACTCATGCGCCTGAACAATCCGCACATCCTGTGGCTCAATACGCAGTAAGATATACGGCGACTCTCTCATCACCGCCGACTGAACATGGTTCAGCGCATCGGCAAAGGCGCGTGCTTTGGCGTCGCCCTTGCCTTTTACTCTCACCGTGGTGGTGAATTGCTCTTTCATCATCAGGCGCCGTATTTCTTTTGCCACGCCTGCACCAGGCGCTCGCCGAGCTCTTCTTTATCCATAAAGCCGAAACCCAACACGTTGCAGCCTTCATTGATAGCGGTGACGCCTTCATCCACTGACCGCATGCCATATTTGGCTTTGTAGCCATGCTTGTTTTGCGCGGTGATAGCGCCCGCGCCGCCGCTGCCGCAAAATGAAATGCCGAAGGTGGCGTTTTCCGCTTTCATCACATCGCCCAGCTTCATGTCTGCCGCGACGCCCGGTACGACGACCGCGCGACCGCCCGCTTTTTCCACGCCTGCCGCCACTTTCTGGCCTTTACCCAGGCGATCGCCAATCACGACGGTAATCTGTTCCATTTTTTGCTCCTTAGAGGTTGTCTTTCGCGACTTCAAAATGTACCGATAATAGCCAGGCTTCTTCGTCAGGAAGGTTGCCAAACGCCGCCACGATTTCGCGGGCGAGCGCCATTGATTCGGCTGAGATTTCATCAAACAAGCTGGCATCGACTTCCGGTAAAGGCTCGCCGGTAATTGACCGGTGCGCCATCGCGCGAACGTGCGAGGTCAGCATTTGCGTCTGTACCGCATTGGGGACAATGTGATGTCGCCCCAGCAGGCCATCCACCTGCGTTAACACCTGTTCAGCCAGTTCGTTAATTCGCTCACCGGCATCGTGTTTTACTGCTCCGTTATCCACGCGTCTCACCCCGTTAATGGCAATGAGATAAAACTAGCGGCAAGGGTTAAAAGTTTGTAGCGAGTTATTTTCCACCTCGAAGTGGAAACGCGAGTGGGATAGGTGATCTGCGCCACAGAAAAGGCGGCATTAATGAATTATCGCCGGGAAAGTGTGAGATCTATCGCGGCATAAAGAGGAAATGGCGAAACAATGACGTTGTCGTATAAAGTGAGAAAGTGTGATGGGTATTACATTTTGCCGGATGGCGACCTACGGATAAAGCGAAGCCGCCATCCCACAAAAATTAACGATACTTTTTATGATACGTATTGCGGGTGGTTTTTAGCGCTTCCGCCGCCGCTTTCGCTTCTTTAACGTTACCTTCGTTCGCCAGCTTCAGCGCGCCATCAATTTGGCCGACCAGAATGTCAAAACCGTGACGAAAATCCTTCATTTCCGGGCTATCCGGCGCTTTATCTTCCAGCTTTGGCGGCGTAGCTTTTTGGGCATCCAGCGCGGCCGCGCGCATTTTGGTTAATGCCGCTTTCAGTTCAGGGGCACTATCCGTTTTCTCAACAACTTTCAGGTTATCATTGAGAATATCCATATTATCTTCAAGATCGGCAGCAAAAACAGCCGAACCGAATACCAGCGATGACACAGCAAGAATAGCTAACAGGCTTTTACGCATTGCTCACTTCCTTTTTTATTATTAACGATAAGTGTAATACCCTGAATAATTCGGGTTGCAGGTAGCCAACGCGCCTGCAGCCTGAAGTATGACGGGTATTATTGTCCGGCGATTTTCATCTCCGGTAACAATACCGAACCGCACTGTATATTACTGCGCGTTTCAATATCATCACCTACGGTGACAATATTACGCCACATCTCTTTTAAATTACCGGCAATGGTAATTTCACTTACCGGGTACTGGATTTCACCATTTTCAACCCAGAATCCCGCAGCGCCGCGGGAGTAGTCGCCGGTAATACCGCTGACGCCCTGGCCCATCAGTTCCGTCACCACCAGGCCGGTGCCCATCTCTTTTAGCAACTGCTCAAAGTTCAGCCCCTGCCCGGCGATACGCCAGTTATGAATGCCGCCGGCATGACCGGTACTTTTCAGCCCCAGTTTGCGGGCGGAATAGTTGGTCAGCAACCATTGCGTCAGTACGCCATCCTTCACAATGTCCCGGCGCTCTGTACGCACGCCTTCGCTGTCGAACGGTGAAGACGCCAGCCCTTTTAGCAGATGCGGGTGTTCTTCGATGGTTAACCATTCCGGCAGAATTTGTTTGCCCAGCGAGTCGAGCAGAAAAGTGGATTTACGGTATACCGCGCCGCCGGCAATCGCCCCGACCAGATGACCAAATAGCCCTGTCGCCACTTCATTGGCGAAAATGACCGGCGCTTTCATGGTGGAAAGCTTACGCGGCGACAGGCGGGATAAGGTACGACGCGCGCACTCGGCCCCGACCCATTCCGGCGCTTGCAGATCCGCCATTGCCCGACCGATGGTGTAAGCGTAATCACGCTCCATATCGCCGTTCTCTTCGGCGATGACGCAGCTTGAGAGCGAATGGCGCGTGGAGCAATATCCCTGCAACATGCCGTGGCTGTTGCCGAACACTTTAATGCCGTAATGGCTGTTAAAGCTCCCGCCTTCGGTATTGGTGATGCGTTTATCCGCCTTTAGAGAAGCCTGTTCCGCACGCGCGGCCAGTTCAATGGCTTCGTCTGGCGTAACCTCTGCCGGGTGGAACAAGTCCAGATCCGGCGCGTCAAACGCCAGCAGTTCTTTGTCCGCCACGCCTGCGCACGGGTCAGGCGACGTGTAACGCGCGATATCCAGCGCGGCCTGCACGGTACGGGCAATCGCCTGCGGGCTTAAATCCGTCGAAGAGGCGCTGCCTTTGCGGTTCTGGTGATACACCGTAATGCCCAGCGCGCCATCGCTATTAAATTCGACATTCTCTACTTCACCATAACGGGTGCTGACGCTAATGCCGGTGGTCTTGCTGACGGCGACTTCCGCCCCATCCGATTTGCCTGAGGCTAACTCCAGCGCTGTCGAAACTGCTTCTTCCAGAATCTTACGCTGCGCTTCAACTTGTGAGATTACTTTCATTGCAAATGCCATAATGTAGAGAGAGTTTCTCTGAAGTCTAACAGAGAACCGTTTTTCAGTGCGCATCTTAACTGGTAACATTAGCCTCTTTTTTTAAGGAGCCTGACATGACAAAGCAGCCCGAAGACTGGCTCGACGACGTTCCCGGTGATGACATCGAAGACGAAGACGATGAAATTATCTGGGTCAGTAAAAGTGAAATTAAACGCGATGCCGAGGAATTAAAACGCCTGGGCGCGGAACTGGTGGATCTGGGGAAAAACGCGCTGGATAAGATCCCGCTGGACGCCGATCTGCGCGACGCCATTGAACTGGCCCAGCGTATCAAAATGGAAGGACGCCGCCGCCAGTTGCAGCTTATCGGAAAAATGCTGCGCCAACGCGACGTTGAACCTATTCGCCAGGCGCTGGACAAGCTGAAGAACCGCCATAATCAGCAGGTGGTGCTGTTTCACAAGCTTGAGCATCTGCGCGATCGTCTGATCGTCGAAGGCGATGACGCGGTAGCCGAAGTACTGACCCTGTGGCCGCACGCCGATCGTCAACAGCTTCGTTCATTGATCCGCAATGCGAAGAAAGAGAAAGAAGGCAACAAACCGCCGAAATCAGCGCGTCAGATCTTCCAGTATCTGCGCGAGCTGGCGGAAAACGAAGGGTAATTGCCGCAAATGACCGCGCCAGCCTGTGGCGCGGTACAGGCAAATCCACCCGTTTTTAACGTCCGAGTAGCTCCCGCTCGATCCGCTCGCGCGTTTCCACCGCCTGAACACTCATTTTTTCAGGATAACCAAACAGCGACGTGGTGATAATTGCCTCACCGCCCACCTTAAACGTGCGGTTTGCAAAATCCATTTCACGCAGCGCCTGGAATAGCGCGTCAAAATCGACCTCACCTTCTCCCAGCCCGATGTGCTGATGAATCGTCGCATTCACGCCAGGCGGGTTCATGATGTAGCGGCAGGGGAGCGTGTGGTTGTGCGTATCGGCCAGCAGAACATGCGAAAGATCGGCCCCGGCATAGTTCAGCATCCTTGCGACGTCGCCCTGCCCTTTATCGTAAAAGAAGCCATGCGGTGCGCTGTACAAATAGGTCACGTTATCACTACGCAAAGACTGCACCATGTCGACCGTCTCATCGTTCAGTTCGCAGAAATCCCAGGGGTGAGACTGAATTTCGATTCGAATTCCCTCTCGTTCCACGATCGGCAGCAGTTCCTCCATGGAGCGATACCACATCTCTTCACAAATCTCCGGCTCATCCGGCGTCCCGGAAAGCTCGGTATTAATCACCTGTACGCCCATATCAACGGCAATCTCAATCATCCGCTTCCAGTTGGTTACCGCGGCGCGCCGACGCTCTTCATCGGGGCCGGACCAACGATAAACCACAATAAATGACGAGATTTCCACACCGTAGTTCTGCAAGGCGCGTTTATATTCCTGCATGGTATCGCGACCAGCTTTAGGGTGTTTATAAAACGGATTAATACGCGGGTGCGGCGACTGCTCAATATATTTATACCCCCACTCGGAAACCTGCCGTACCATTTGGGTAATGGGTAAATGTTTAATAACATCGACATCAAAAGCAATTTTCATTGTAAATACCACGCTGCGGAAACTGAAAACGGTCACCTGGAAATTAGCTGTATCATTGCAACAGCAATGACACGCTGCGATTAATTTGTTCCTCTATTTCCGCCTCACTCCAGGAAGCCAACTGGGAAGAAAAAGGTTCAAAAGCGTAAATACCGCGATATCCCATATTTTCCAGACGCTGCACCTGCTGGTAATTCTGCATTACATCCTTTTCACTCAGCATAATACGCTGCTCATCAGCCAATGCTTCCGTTGGTCGGGTGTCTTCCACACCGGACAAATGCACCAACCCGATAACAGAAATATCAATGCGCGACGCAAACTCCTTTTCGGCCTCTTCGTACAGATGATGATGGAAGGTATCCAGCAAAACCTTAAAGGGGGAACCTGCTTCCCGGATCAGTTGCTGAGCCCAGACGGCAGAACGCAGCGAACTTACGCGGAATCCTAAAGGTTCAACCAGCCCCTGAATATCATACCGGGCAAAGAGATCGCTCAGTCGTTTTATTGCCTCAACCGTAACCTCCGGCGGCACAATCGTTCCATCATTCAGCGGACAAAGAACTAATGCCCGCGCGCCGACTCCCTGCGCGTCTCGTAATAATCCTTCCGTTTTTTTTACTACCTCCTCGGTCAGTTGGTTGAAGGGATAGACCGCATTAATTGTGACAATTTCAAGTCCATACTTTTCTGCCAGGTTACGCACCTGATTATAATTCAAGTCATCAGTAACGCTGCCGCTTGGCATATCATTACGCAATTCCACTTTATTAAAATCAAGACGTTTAACCAGTCGAAAGAATGCTTCTATGCTTAGACCCGGTGCAATTTTCCGGTTAATACAAAACCGTGTTTTTTCGATATTCATTATTTTCTCCCTGAACGTATATGGGTGGGTAAATAACCGTAATCCGTTAGTACAATTTAACGTAGGGTGAAAAAACCGGCTTTATCAATCTTGATAAAAACCGGTTTAATTTAGTGATGAACATCACAGGCTATAAGGGATTTTTGAAGAATATTTGAAGCTATTTCTCGCCAGGCACTTTAAGAAACTGCACCAGGATGCCGCTGAATAAATAGAGCCCCGCCATAGTATACATCACCACGCCGGTGCCGAACCCTGCCAGAACAGAGACCAGCGCTGGCCCAACGAAATTCCCCAGGCCGGAGCCAAAGTTCACGGCCGAGTTCGCCGCCCCCTTCTTATCCGGCGCCATCATCGGCACCAGCGGCGTCATTGGCACAAAGCCAGCCAGCCCGGCTCCCCACAAACACATCGCCAGCATAAAGGCGACATAGTTATGCCCCCATATCATCGGCACCCAGTAAACAATCAGCGTAGCGACACCGGTCAGGATGCTGCCAAAAATCTGGATGGTTCGGCGAAAACCAATTTTATCGCCCATCCAGCCAAAGATAATGTTGAAGACCTGGTTAGAGATAAAGGTAATCCCCCAAATACTCGCCCATTCCTCAAGCGTAAAGTGCTTATCCAGCAGAAACAGAGGTAATACGACAACAAAACCATAGGTGCCAAGACCGTTAATAGTTTTGACAATCACCGCCAGACCGATCCGTGGCCGTTCATACATAATGGAGATACCCGCAGATAACTCTTTGAAGACCGGCGTCGTTCGCGGTTTCAGAATGAATTCATTGCGTTCCAGCACCAGCATGAAGAGAACCCCCAGCAGCGCAACGCCCATCCCGGCCCACATCACGTTGATATGCCCCAACGCAGGAATTAACGACGCCGCCACCACCGGCCCAATGATAGTAAAACCAAGGTTATAGACCACCCAAAACAGCGAGGTGCCGATCCCTTGCTGGTGATTATCCAACTGGATGGTCAGGCGTACCAGGAAGGAGTAACAGACCAGCGGATACCCCACGCCACGCAGCATATAGGTCACGAGAATGGCGCCAAAATCATGGCTGGGTAGCGCAAAGTTCAGAAACGCGACGGAAGCCAGAAGATAGACGATAAAACCGGTAACCATCACCTTTTTAGGACCAAAAACGTCCACACAGACGCCGGATAGCCAGGAGGTGATCGCGACCACAATCCCATATCCGGCAAAAATCTGCCCGATATGCGCCTGATCAAATCCCTGCGTATTTAACCAGGCAGATAACCAGCTGTTCTCAATACAGCCGCCCAACATAAATAAAAATGTTCCCAGGTAGCTCCAGATAAACTTACCTGGTTTTATATAAAATGTCTGGGGCAGCGTTGCCTGCATTTCTTTCATTTTATTACCCTCGGTATAGAAAAGCTCTCACACTTTTCAGTGCGAGAGTTTATTCATTATTAACAGATGCAGTTAAAGATAAATATCGCTTGTTATTTTCACCGGCAGCCCGCTTTTTAATGATTGCTGCGCGGCAATAGCGATACGCTGGGCCAATAATGCGTCTTCGCCGGTACAGACAACCGGCGTATGATGCAGGACTGAATCAATAAAGTGTAATATTTCCGTTCGGTAAGCTTCGCGATAACGAACCGTGAAATCAGGAAGGGGATTTTTCATTATGCAGTGCTGGCTGTTGAAAACTTTCACCGTCGATTCACTAACGTTATCCGCATACGCCATCCCTTCTGAGCCAAAAACCTCCACCCGTTGGTCATAGCCATATACCGCCCGACGGCTGTTATCAATGAGCGCGTAGCCGCCGTTTCTGAAAGTCAGCATCACCGCAAGCGTATCAACATCATCAATATTTTTCAGGCTGGGATCAATCAGCGTATTGCCCTTAACATAGACTTCGCTGACTTCATCCTGCATCATAAAACGAGCCATATCAAAGTCATGCATGGTGAAGTCAAAAATCAGACCGCCAATACGTTTGATCAGATCATGGGGTAGCAGGTCCGGATCGCGGGAGGTGATTTTTATCATCTGGGGCCGACCAATCTTGCCGCTGCGCACCAGCTCAAAGACCTCGTGAAACTGAGGATCAAAACGGCGGTTAAAGGCAACCTGCAGCGTCACCCCCTTCTCTTTCACTTTTCTCAGCACCGCCATTGAGGCCTGCTCATCTTCATTCATGCTGAGCGGTTTTTCACAAAAAATGTGCTTCCCCGCCTGCGCTGCCGCCGTGACGATCTCTTCGTGCATATCCGTTGAGGTGAAAATAAAAACTGCCTCTATATCATCACGCTGTAAAAGTTCCTGATAATTTTTATACCCTGAAGTTATATTTACCGAATAAAGCCAATCGCTCATCTCCTCAATAAAATAATCGGCGGCGCAGATAATATCTAATTGAGGCAGTAAATACATATTCTCAACATGCATTTTACCTACCCGACCGAGGCCAATAACACCACATCGAAGCTTTTTCATTCGTACCTCTTAATCTCATGAATAGTAAATTTAAAACCGCAAAAGAAAAGCACCCGTAATTCTGCGAAAAACGGATCGTTTTATTTTGCCGTTCTGAAAAGCAAACAATGCGTTGACGCTGTATCGTTCAGGTTGCAGAACAATAACCACACTTCTGCAACCTGAACGACGGCAAATTAATCAGTACTGCCGGGCCTGTCCGATATGTTCCTCAAGCATACGCGCTACCGCCTGGATACGTTCGCTACGGGATACCTGCGCCCCGCCAACGCGCCACCAGCTCAGGTACTTATGCACCATCGTTTTGGGAAGCACTTTTATGTCTATCAGCGTGCTCACGGTCTGTTTACGAGCATCTTCCAACGCTTCATGCAGTTGTTCAATGGTGGTGACGCGATAGCTTTTACAGCCATATCCTTCAGCGATGCGAGCGAAATCGACCGGGATAAACCCGCCTTCCTGACGACCGCTCTCCTGCTGATGGAAACGAAACTCGGTGAAGTAACTGTCCATACCGTGTTCCATTTGCAGATTATTGATACAGCCGTTGGTCATGTTATCGAGCAAAATGACGGTAATCTTTTTCCCCATCTGGACGGAAGTGACCAACTCAGAGTGCAGCATCATGAACGAACCGTCGCCCACGAAGCTGTACACCTCGCGCTCCGGCTGCGCCAGTTTGGCCCCCAATGCGGCATTGACTTCGTAGCCCATACAGGAGTAGCCGTACTCGACGTGGTAATCATTCTCGCCGCGGCTTTGCCAGACACGCTGGAGGTCGCCCGGCAGGCTGCCCGCCGCCGCCACCACCAGCGCGTTTTCCGGCAACATCCGGTTAAGCACGCCCAACACGCGCGTCTGGGTCAGCCACGACCGCGTAATCTCATTAAACTCTTCAAACACCTTTTGAGTATCCATATGATCCTCAATTTCAGGTTTGAAGCCCTCTCCGCTATATTCCACAGCATAGACGCGCTCAACTTCCGCCATATATTGCGAGCGGACGCGGTGAATAGTCTCACCCCATTGCGAAGCATAATGCTCCTGGGCCAACCGTTCGCTAAGCTGCGTCAGGGCGACGCGAGCGTCACCCTGCATCTGTACGCCATCCAGCTTGAAGACATCAAAGCGGCTAACGTTGATATTTAAGTAGCGCACGTCGGGATTCTGGAAGATCCACTTTGAGGAGGTGGTGAAATCGGTATAGCGCGTCCCCACACCGATAATCAGATCGGCTTCCTGTGCCAGCAGATTCGCCGCCAGTGAACCGGTTTCGCCAATCCCGCCGACGTTCAGCGGATGTGCAGAACTGAGCGCTCCCTTGCCAGCCTGGGTTTCAGCAATCGGCAGATGACAGCGTTCGGCAAATCTCAGCAGCGCCTCTTCAGCCTGCGAGTACTTCACGCCCCCGCCGCAAACGATCAGCGGCCGCTGGTGGCGGCGAATCAGCGCAACCGCCTCGTTCAGCATCGGCTCCGTCGGCGCGTGACGCTCAAGACGATAGACCCGGCGAGCGAAAAAATAATCCGGATAATCCCAGGCTTCACCCTGCACATCCTGTGGCAGGCAAAGCGTCACGGCCCCCGTATCCGCCGGATCGGTTAACACCCGCATCGCGCTGATACAGGCGCTCATTAGCTGTTCCGGACGCGTAATGCGATCCCAGTAGCGGCTAACTGCACGGAAAGCATCATTGGTGCTCAGCGTCAGATCGTGTTCTTGTTCAACCTGTTGCAAAACCGGGTCGGGTTGACGAGATGCGTACACATCGCCCGGCAGCAAAAGCAGTGGAATACGGTTAGCCGTCGCGGTCGCCGCTGCGGTGATCATATTGGCGGCCCCTGGCCCCACTGAGGAGGTGCAGGCATAAATCTGATGGCGACGCATCTGGCGGGCAAATCCCGTCGCGATATGCGCCATTCCCTGTTCGTTACGCCCTTGATGAACGCTAAGTTGGCCACAGTCCTCTTCCAGCGCTTGCCCCAATCCGACGACGTTCCCGTGGCCAAAAATGGCGAAAATCCCTTTTACAAATTTGATTTCGCTGCCGTCTACGTCGATGTACTGATTATCAAGAAAGCGCACCAAAGCCTGCGCCATGGTCAACCTGATTGTTTTCATGTACCCCACCTGCTTTTATCAACCGTTCGGCTGTCGTTGCCTGCTTATGCATCGCTTCAGCCCCAAAAACACAGAGACTTATCATAGGATCAAAATTTCCGTTCTCACAATTATATGGAATTTATATTTCATTTATGGGAAGGAGATCAAAAAACGGTTAAAAAATTTCGCCATTCAGGCGTGTTTTTCATGAAAATGAAATTTATCTTCCATGTGCTTTTAAAAGAAATAACACATTAATAATCAATCAATTAAAACAAAAAAACACAACAAAAAACGATCATACCCGTTGCCCGGAAATGCCATTTCTGTGATCTTGTTCAAACAATAAATGAAAACATTATTTCCATTTTTATTGAAAATGAAATCACCAAACCTTAGTATGAGCAAAAATAACACCGTCTTCTGTTAGGGGATATGTCAATGAATAAAGCAGTCAGTAGTGAGCAAAAGCCGCTGGACGTTATCTGTCTGGGACGAGTCGCCGTTGATTTGTATGGTCAACAAATCGGGTCGCGGCTGGAGGATATGACGACTTTCGCTAAATATTTAGGGGGATCGTCAGGCAATGTTGCCTACGGCACGGCCATTCAGGGATTACGTTCCGCTATGCTGGCCCGCGTCGGCGATGAGCATATGGGACGTTTCGTTCGTGAAGAATTAAACCGCGTTGGTGTGGATACGCAGTGCCTGCTGTCGGATCGCGATCGTCTGACCGCGCTGGTGATCCTCGGCATTAAAGATCAGGACACCTTTCCTCTGATCTTCTACCGCGATAACTGCGCGGACATGGCGCTAACACCCGAGGATATCCGCGAAGATTACATCGCTTCTTCACGCGCATTAGCCGTCACCGGTACCCATCTTTCTCACCCCAATACGCGCGCCGCCGTTCTTAAAGCGCTGGAGTATGCGCAAAAACACGGGCTGCGGCGGGCGCTGGATATCGACTACCGCCCCGTACTGTGGGGTCTGACGTCGCTAGGAGACGGTGAAACACGTTTCATCGCCTCATCACAGGTTACCGAACAGCTCCAGCAGGTATTGCGCCATTTCGATCTGATCGTTGGGACCGAAGAAGAATTCCATATCGCCGGCGGCAGTACCGACACGCTGACCGCCCTGCGGCGCGTCCGTCAGTTGACCCAGGCCGTACTGGTGTGCAAACGCGGCGCGCTGGGCTGCTCAGTCTTTGAAGGCAACATCGCCGATGACTGGTCGCAGGTGAAGATACATAGCGGCGTTCGCGTAGACGTTCTGAACGTGCTGGGCGCGGGCGATGCCTTTATGTCAGGACTGCTGCGGGGATACCTGAACGATGAAAGCTGGGAGCAAGCCTGCCGTTATGCAAACGCCTGCGGCGCGTTAGTGGTATCGCGCCACGGTTGTGCCCCCGCCATGCCAACCAAAAAAGAGCTGGACGACTACCTCGCGCGTGAACAATCCATCACCCGGCCAGACAAAGACCCGCGGCTGAATCACCTTCATCGGGTCACAACCCGTAAACAGCACTGGCCGGAGCTGTGCGTATTCGCCTTCGACCATCGCAAGCAACTGGTGGATATCGCAAATGAAGTCGGCGCGAGTGAATCCGCGATCCCTCCCCTGAAGATGCTACTGCTGGAAGGGGCGCGTCAGGCGGCGCTTGAGGCCGGTTTACAGAATAATAGCGGCATCCTTGCCGATACCACCTTTGGTCAGCAGGCGCTTAACGACGTGACCGGCCAGGGATGGTGGATTGGCCGACCGGTTGAGATGCCCGGTTCGTATCCGCTGAAGCTGGAACATGGCGATATTGGCTCTCAGCTTGTCAGCTGGCCGCAAGAGCACGTCGTGAAATGTCTGGTCTTCTATCATCCACTCGATGCAGAGTCGGTACGTCTTGAACAAGAGGCGCTCATTGACGAAGTTTACCGCGCCTGCTGCCAGTCTGGTCACGATCTGCTGCTGGAAGTCATCTTGCCGCGCGATGCGGCAGACCAAAATGAGCAATACTATCCCCAGATTGTGGAACGTTTTTATCAACTGGGGATCCTGCCGGACTGGTGGAAACTGCCGCCGTTGAGCCCTGATCGTTGGCGAGAAATCAGCCAGCATATTGAGCATTATGACCCTGAATGTCGCGGTATATTGATACTTGGCCTGGACGCACCGGAAAGCGAGTTGAAGTCAGGATTCGCCGCAGCAGCGGATATGCCCTGGGTGAAAGGTTTCGCCGTCGGCCGGACCATCTTTGGCGAACCGTCACGCCAGTGGTTAGGCGGCCAGCTTAACGATGAACAGCTCATCGCAACGGTGAAACAAAAATACCGCATGCTTATCGACTACTGGCGCGAATACCGCCCGGCACGTTAATGCCTGCCTCATCACGCCCCGTGTCTGCATCGGACAAGGGGCGTGTTCAAGGACGATTCCATGCCAGCTCTCACACAACATTCCACATCGATCACGCTGTTTCGCATCAGCGCCGCGATGTTTCTCAACTATCTGACTATTGGCATCCCGTTAGTCATGCTGCCGCTGTACGTTCAGCAGCAGTTGCATCTGAGCGATCTGTTGATCGGTATCGCGGTAGGCAGCCAGTTTATCGCCACCTTGCTTACCCGGGGCGCCGCGGGTCGAAAAGCCGACACGTCAGGCGGACGTCGGACGGTTATCACCGGTCAGTTCTACTGCGCCGCATCAGGTCTGCTGATGCTGGTCAGTCTAATCGCTCACCCGGTTCCGCTGCTCGCATGGGCCATACTGATTGTTGGTCGTGTGCTGCTGGGCATCGGTGAAAGTTTCATTTTGACCGGTAATTTAACCTGGGGGATGTGGCTGGCGGGCTCGACCCACGCGGGTCAGGTTATTTCCTGGAACGGCATGGCGACCTACGGTGCGCTGGCTATCGGCGCGCCGCTGGGGCTGTCGCTTTACGCCAGGGCCGGCCTGGCGCTTCCGGCGCTCCTCGTCGTGCTGTTGCCGATCATCGCCAGCGGAGTCATCTATGGCATTCCGGGGAATATCCCAACAGCCCGTCCCCGCGTGCCAGTGCTACGGGTAGTCGGCCTGGTGTGGCGGCCCGGAACAGGGCTTGTGCTCCAGGGTATTGGTTTTGCCACCCTTAGCGCATTTACCGCCCTCTGGTTCAACGAGCGTCACTGGGATAACACCGGTTTTGCGATGACGCTATTTGGCATTGCGTTTATCGCTGTCCGCTTTTTCTGCGCCAAATTTCCCGACCGTTACGGCGGCGCCACGGTCGCAACCTTTTCACTACTGGTAGAGGGGACCGGACTGGCGGTAATGTGGGCCGCTCCGTCAGCAGGCGCTGCGCTGATTGGCGCGGCGATTACCGGCTGCGGCTGTTCGCTGATGTTCCCATCGCTGGGCGTAGAGGTTGTGCGCAGAGTGCCGCCGGAGATTCGTGGTACGGCCCTCGGCGTCTGGTCAGCGTTTCAGGATCTGGCCTACGGATTTACCGGACCAATAGCGGGCCTGCTGACGCCGTTTATCGGCTATCAGCAGGTCTTTCTTCTGGCCGCGGCCTGCGCGCTGCTGGGCGCGGCGGTTGTCCATCTCCTGCTGCGGCAACATTAAGCTGTTAAGAAGGGGCGAGTCTTTTCCGCCCCTATCGCAAAGACTTCGCTGGCCGCCATCTGCCAGTAGCCAGGGTTAAACAGTTCCAGCGAACAGATCCCCTCATAGCCCTTCTGCACTAGCTCATGCGTGATCTCATGCAGTGGGATCACGCCGTTGCCAGGAAACAGACGATGGCAATGCTCCAGCGTTGCCAGCGGCAGATTATCGGCGTCATCAATATGGTAAACGAAGATCTTTTCCACAGGGATCTGGCGAAGCGTGGTCAGATCCCGCCATTGATCGTGCAGGTAAAGATTAAAGGCATCGACAACCAGCCCGACGTTACTGCGATCGACCGCATCTACGATCTCCATCGCCATGGCAAGACTGCGCACACAGCATCCTGCGGAACCGATCGGCTCAAAGGCCAGCCGCATCTGGCTTTCTTCCGCCACTGCCGCCATCTCGCGCAGACGCTTCACTGAATCTTTCACCGTTTCCCCTGGCGGAAAATTTCCCCCCTGACGAATGGTGGGCACCACAACCAGACAATCACCCCCCACCACTGAGCCAGCATGGCAGGCGAAAGCCAACTGCCGCCGTTTCTCCGCCCAGCTTTCGCTATCACAAAACGTAATGTCTTCCAGCGAATTGTAGCCCCAGGGCTTAAGGTGGCCGACGGCGAAAATGTCTGCCAGCTCGCTTAACGTATGTTTCTGCAACCACTCCTGCAACATATCCAGACGGATTTCGATGTAGTCATAGCCAAAACGTTCCGCCAACACAACATCCTGTGCCAGCGTGGAGTTTCGCATACAGGTCGCTTCATTAAATCCCAGCTTCATCATTCAGATCGACTCCTGCCGCCATAGCAACGTACTGGCGCCTGACGGCGGCAGCGTTAACGCGATCTCTTTATCGCCATCCAGCACCCGACAACGCCTTTCCTGGACATCGCGGTTATACACCACCAGCACACGCTCGCCGTCGGGATTCACAAATCCCACCTCTTCCAGAAGATTATCGTAACTTGAAGAAAGCATGACCCTCGCCCCCGGACGCACATAGCGGCAGAAGTGGCCAATACCATACCAGGAGTGGTTACGCCGCAGCACGTCGTTTTGCGCATCGTATTGAATGGGCGCTTCACACAGATTACCCTGATGATTCGGCCCGCCCTCACTGTTCAGCAGCAGATTCCAGTCGATAAACCCGCTACAACCCGATTTGAAATTACCAATCATGTCATGGAGATAGGTATGCCAGTGGCGAATCTGGCTACCGGCATCGCTCTCCATTGGCACACAGCCTTCGGAAAACAGGAGTTTTTTATCCGGCAGGCACTGGGTCAGATACTGTATTTGCGAAAAATGGTCGCCGGTATACCAGTGGAATGCCAGCCCGTTAATTCCCTTATAATTAGCGTCGTCAGCAAAGGCGAGTTCAGCCCAGTCTACCAGGCCATCTTTATCGTGATCCCAGATATAGATCTCCATCTCATCCATACCCTGCCGGGCGAGGCGCGGACGCAGATACTGCACGGCAAAGGCTGTCTCCTCTTCCACGCTATACAGACAGGAGTCCCAGGTTTTTACCGCCACCGGCTCATTCTGCACGGAAAGCGCCTGCACATTAATGCCGTGGCGGCGGTATTCCAGCAGGTAGTTGATAATGATATCGGCCCAGTCGGCATAGCATTCGCGCCGCAGCTTGCCGCCACCGTTCATATCGTTATTAGTTTTCATAAACGCCGGCGGACTCCACGGCGAAGCCATCAGCTTCATGTGTGGATTTAACCGCAACGCCCCGGAAATCAGCGGTATTAAATGCGCTTCATCGCGGGAAAAGGAGAGTCGTCCCTGTCGCAGGTCAGCGCTGGAATCGACATACGCGTAATTGCCCAGGGAAAAATCACAGCTCTGAATTGGCATCCGCGCCAGAGTGTAATTATGTTCCTGAGCAGAAAAATAAAGGGAAAGAAATTGCGCCTTCGTCTTTTCGCTCATGCTGTTGAATACCACACCCGCACCTTCGGTAAAGCTGCCGCCGAATCCGTCAATCTGCTGTAACGTGTGGCGCGGTAAGACGCTGATTAATTCACTGCAATCACGCTGACGATGCGAAAAAGAGACCGCACGCTCAACAAGGAATTGCTGACGATACGGATCGGAAGAGATGAGTCTGCCTTTCATAGGGAAGTTCCGGATAAAAGAAGATAATAAATTGTGATATGCCGGATAGGACGCTTAAGCATCGCTATCCGGCAGAAGGTTTTAATACGCGGAAGGTTTATTTGTAGAAATCAGGTTTTGAGGGTAATTCAACAATCTCGGTATTCCCTGTTTCCTGAGACTTCACGCAGGCATCAGCGGTAACCGCAGCCAGATAACCATCCCATGACGTTGGGCCTGCCGGCGGCAATCCTGCGTTCAGGCGATCGAAGAAATCCTGGAACTCAATGTCGTAGGCATCAATAAAGCGCTGTTTCCAGTCAACCAGGATATCGGTGCTATACTTCGCCGCTTTCCGTACCGCGGCGCTGGCGACGGTTGGCAGCTCCGCCATTCCTTTCTCGCCGGTAACATCGCAGTGAATGTCATAGCCATACTGGCAGTTCACAAACACTTCAACCACAATATTGATGCCGGAGGTGGTTTCCATTACAACCAGCTGCGGATCACGCAGAGTGGTCACCAGGCTGGACTGACGCGGGAAGTAAACCTTAACGGTTTTATAATCTTCGTTAAGCAGCCAGTGCATAACGTCAATTTCATGAATCAATGTTTCATAGATAGCCTGTGGCGTTTTGTATTCTGGCACCGTGCTGGCATTGTAATGACGTCCATGAACCATTAATGGCTGACCGATTTCGCCGCTGTCGATAATATTTTTCAGCTGAACGTAACCTTTGTCGTAGCGGCGCATAAAACCAATCTGCACCATGCGCTTACCATTTTTCTGC
Source organism: Salmonella sp. NW1250 (assembly GCF_051812965.1). Lineage (NCBI taxonomy): Bacteria > Pseudomonadati > Pseudomonadota > Gammaproteobacteria > Enterobacterales > Enterobacteriaceae > Salmonella > Salmonella sp. NW1250. The sequence goes on from NZ_JAMNDD010000006.1 coordinate 234,634, forward strand.
TCTGCTTCAATCACACGCTGACAATCCGCAGCCGTCACCGCTAACGGTTTTTCGCAGAAAACATATTTGTTAGCATTTAGCGCGGCAACGGCCACATCGGCATGCGCCTCATTTGATGCGGTAATGATGACCACTTCAACGTCTTTATCATTAATCAGATCGTGATAGTCATTATAATCTTTGGCTTCGATCGCATACTTATCCAGCGCCGCCTGCGCCCTACCCGCGACGATATCACATACGGCAACAACCTCTACACCCGACACGGTGTTGGCCAGACGTCTTAAGTGATCGGAGCCGATCATGCCGATACCTACAATACCTGCTTTTAAAGTCATTTTCTGTTTCCTTTTCAATTAAAGATAATTTTTCAGTAACTCATCAATATGCTTTTTACCTTTTTGCGCATATTCCAATGGGTTATATTTCTTAGGATCCTGCTCGGCCTCAACAACAATCCAGCCAGAATATTGATGCCCGACCAGATAAGCTAATACGGATTTAAAATCAATATTTCCATCGCCGGGGACGGTAAACACACCATCAAGGAAAGAATTGAGGAATGATTTCTTCGCGAGGCGACATGCTTTGAGTTTTTCATTACGCACATCTTTAAAATGAACGTGTTTAATACGATCAAAATGTTTACTCAGTAGCGGCATGACATCGCCGTCAGAAACATATATATGCCCGGTATCAAACAGCAGATGTACAAATTGCGGATCGGTATTCTCCATGAGTCGATCCACTTCTGGCAGAGTCTGCACACCGGTGCCCATATGATGATGGAAAGCGAGCTTCAGCCCGTGCGCATTGGCAATCTTCCCAAGCGCATTAAGTCCTTCGCATAAAAGCTGCCATTCGCTGTCGCTGAAGTTAGGCTTCTCTGTATAAACGCACTTATCGATAATACCTTGAATACTATAAGTTTGTTCAGAAACAACGGCGACATATGCATGTATTGCCTGCAAATAAGCACAATGCTGTTCAAAAGCATTCATCGCAGATGCAATACCATCGCGAATAATAAAGGAAGAAAACCACTGGCCTGGTATTTCCAGTCCGCGAAGCATTAACTCTTTATTTAACTCAGCAGGATCCTGCGGATAACAACCGCCAACTTCCGTCCCGGAAAAACCGGTGAGCGCGGCATCACTAAGTATTTGTTTATATGTATTTTCTTTACCAATCTCAGGAATATCATCATTGCGCCAACCGATAGGCGCAATCCCCAACTTAATGCTCTTTTTTACATTGTACATGTTGCTGGCTCCCACTTAATGAAACGCTTTTACTGCATACCGCGATGCAAATTAACCTTTGATGGACAACATATTACTTTTTGTAGCCTGAAAAACTTTATCTATCCTGGTTGAAGAAGTGGGATAAATGCGTCAGGTATCACAAAAAAATCATCACTCTTTAATGATATTGCCAGACTTTTCGCGCTATAGATAAACGCATAAAATATACCGACAAATAAAAATGGCCGCAGTATTGCGACCATTCTCATGACGATTAAATTTTAGCAAGCATTAATATTCAAATAATAAATAATTAGCTTTACGATAGTCCTTTCGATATTGACCGGGCGTTTTCCCCACTTTATTTTTGAAGTAATTCTGAAAATGACTAAGGTTGCTAAAGCCAACACGATAGGCAATAGAGGTGATCTTTTCGCGCCCGCCTTCATCCGTGGTTAGTAACGATTGAGCCTCCCCCAGCCTACGTTTTATCAGGTAATCCATCGGTGAATAACCATAGCGGCGTTTAAATTCATGGGAAACATAATAAGGACTGACATTAAATTTCGTCGCCAGCGTATCCAGCCGAATTGGCTCATAGAAATTGCGATCAATATAGGATTTTATTGAATCAAGTAAATTTTCATGGCGCTGTATGGCATCGTTACCTGTGCGTAATAAGACATTTCCCTCAATGTATTTGAGTACTACCTGGGTCAATAGCTGCGCCATTGCTGGCCCTTCTACCGCATGCTGATTAATAACGGTAAACACGGAGCTCATCAGTTTTTCCACCGTCGCATAATGGTGATACAGTGGAATAACCGGCACAATATCATCCGGTATTAGCGCATTCTCACGTAGACCCGGACACGAAATATTGTTAATCCCACAACAAATAGTGCCAATTGGTCGCCCGCTTTCCAGATACTCATCATGCACCACCTGGCTGTTATAAATGACCAGGTCGCCTTTACGAACCGGGTAGATGCGATCGCCAATGAAATACTCCCCGTCTCCTTCGGTGATAAGAATCAGTTCAACGGTCTGTGGGTGCATATGCATGAACCGGACAAACGGACCATTGCTCTCACTGACCTGACTCACATACGCCAACTGGGGCTGAGCCTTATTCTCTCGTTCTGAAGGACAGAAGCACAAGCGCATGATTTACCCTCCAATATCCGAAACTGTGGTGCCGAAACACCCCTGAAATTTGAATTTTTATACCACACCAAATGAAACAAAAATGCTATATAGATCATAATTTTTTCCAAATCTTTCCTCGTCACAACAGACAACCATTGATACCACACCAAATAAAAACAATAAAAATCAATAAGTTAATTAGATTTTTGATTTCTTACTGCACATACTCCCGTATAAAAATCAGCCGTCAAATTTTCAAAATAAAATTTCATAAAAATAAATTTGAAATTTTTAATCCTAAAATTTACATTGAATACGGTATGCGTTTTAGGCTGAAGATAACCAGGTTTTCCTGTGACCGCTCAGTCAGAACGTCGTCAACATCGGTTTAAGAGGATAAAAAAGAGATGGAAACAGTCGGCAATTTTATTCATGGTAAAACGACACTGAGCAGCAGCGGCGAGACGCTACCGGTGACTAATCCGGCCACCGGTAAAGTAATTCGTCAGGTCACCCAGAGCACCCGAGAGGAGATGCTGGCGGCAATTCAAAGCGCACATGAGGCTTTTCCGGCATGGAGTAAAATGACTCCGCTACGCCGGGCACGTATCCTTTTTGAATTCAAAGTATTACTGGAAAATCATCGGGACGAACTGGCGGCGCTGATCGTCAGCGAGCATGGCAAGGTCTGGTCAGATGCGCTTGGCGAACTGACGCGCGGCATAGAGGTTGTCGAATTTGCCTGCGGGATCCCGCACCTCAGCAAAGGAGAGTACTCCTTTAACGTCGGCTCAGGCGTTGACAGCTTTTCATTAATGCAGCCGCTTGGGGTTGTGGCAGGCATCACACCGTTTAACTTCCCGGCAATGGTGCCTATGTGGATGTTCCCGGTTGCTCTGGCTTGCGGCAATACCTTCGTCCTGAAGCCGCCCGCACTGGTGCCGTCCGCATCGTTACGTATGGCGCAGCTTCTGCAGGAGGCTGGCCTGCCGGACGGCGTGTTTAACGTTGTTCACTGTGGCAATGAGGCGGCTAGCCTGTTGACCAGCGACCCTCGCGTACAGGCCGTCAGCTTTGTCGGTTCCTCCGCCGTCGCGGAACATATCTATACCACCGCCAGCGCCCATGGCAAACGCGTACAGGCCTTCGGGGCCGCCAAAAATCACGCAATCGTCATGCCGGATGCAGACCTGGACGCCACCGTCAACGCCATTATGGGCGGAGCATTTGGTTCCGCGGGCGAACGCTGTATGGCGCTGCCGGTAGTGGTCGCGGTGGGCGATGAAACGGCGGACCGTCTGATCGAACGCCTGAAACCGCTGATTGCGGCGCTACGTATCGGCCCGGGAGAGCTGCGCGGCAAAGATGAAAATGAAATGGGCCCGGTTGTTTCACGTGCTCATCAACAGAAAGTGTTGGGTTACATCGACAAAGGAGTTAGCGAGGGAGCAACTCTGGTCATGGATGGCCGCAACTATAGCGTGGCGGGATATCCTGAAGGCTTTTATGTCGGCGGCACTCTGTTTGATAACGTCACGCCTGAGATGACCATCTGGCGTGAAGAAATTTTTGGCCCGGTTCTCGGAATTGTGCGCGTCCCGGATTATGCCACCGCCATTAGCACGGTAAACTCCCATGAATTCGGCAACGGCAGCGTGATTTTCACCACCAACGGTCACTATGCGCGCGAATTCGCCCAGTCGGTTGAAGCCGGGATGGTCGGTATTAATATTCCAGTTCCGGTTCCGATGGCATTTCACTCTTTTGGCGGCTGGAAGCGCTCGGTGTTTGGCGCCCTGAACGTCCATGGGCCGGATGGCGTGCGCTTCTATACCCGGATGAAAACCGTTACCTCGCGTTGGCCGAACGGACAGCAGATCGTATCGGAGTTCAGTATGCCGACTCTCGGTTAATACGCTTTCAGGAAGGAGAAGATTATGGCCAACTTGCTGAGTACCTGTACCTCTGAGTCGGGAAATATCCAACACATTTCCCCTCAAAATGCAGGCTGGGAGTATGTCGGTTTTGATGTCTGGCAGTTGAAGGCTGGAGAGTCGATAACCCTGCCGTCCGATGAGCGTGAACGCTGTCTGGTGCTGGTTGCCGGGCTGGCCAGCGTTAAGGCCGCCGACAGTTTTTTCTATCGGATTGGTCAGCGCATGAGTCCGTTTGAACGCATTCCGGCTTATTCGGTTTACCTCCCCCATCATACGGAGGCGAAAGTGACAGCCGAAACCGACCTTGAGCTAGCCGTATGCAGCGCGCCGGGATTCGGAGAGCTTCCGGTACGTCTGATCTCGCCACAAGAGGTCGGGGTAGAGCATCGGGGAAAAGGGCGCAATCAGCGCCTGGTGCATAACATCCTTCCTGATAGCCAGCTCGCCGACAGCCTGCTAGTCGTTGAAGTGTACACTAATGAAGGCGATACCAGCTCCTGGCCCGCGCACAAGCACGATACGGCAGTTGAAGGCCAGGAGACCTATCTGGAAGAGACGTACTATCACCGTTTCAATCCACCTCAGGGATTCTGCTTACAGCGCGTCTACACCGACGATCGCAGCCTGGATGAATGTATGGCGGTCTATAACCGGGATGTAGTGAAAGTACCTAAAGGCTACCACCCGGTTGCCACCATCGCGGGTTACGATAACTACTATCTGAACGTGATGGCCGGCCCGCTACGAAAATGGCGTTTCACCTGGGAAGAGAACCACGCGTGGATTAACTCACCAGACTACCCGCGATAACACTTCGTTGAGTGGTACTTTGCCAGCCGTCCTCTGCGGCTGGCTTTTTTATTCAACTCTGCGCCACACACGCTCATAAGATCGCTATCCGCCTGCTCTTAAATTATTTCCCTGTTTTGTATATAGCGTATTTACGGCACGGCCCCCACCAGGCATACGCAATAAAATAATGATGCAGAAGAAGACTTACCCTATTTGCCGATATTATTATGGATCAAGTAGTTACGTAGAGGTGGTAAACACTGGGGAGGTTTCAACAGGGTATATCCTGTGCGCACTCGCTGGAGGGAGTAAAGGTTGTGTAACCAGCGGAGAATATCTCTGGATATTCTCCGCTAATATTGGAGAGGTATCAGGCTATTACATCGCGACGTTTCCCCTGAATTTCACGCAGCTTGTTCTCGGCCAGCCGTTCAATTTCTGTTAGCGGCACCCCTTTTGTTTCCGGCACATAACGAGAAATAAAGACATAGCAGACCAAATTAAAGACGACAAAAATCCACATCGAGAAAGCGCCGCCGAAGGTCTCCTGCAGCCAGGCGTTATCATTTATGACCGGGAACAACAGTGAGATGAGGAAGTTGGCTATCCACATCAGGCTCACCGCCAGCCCCATCCCAAAACCTTTTATTTTTTCAGGGAAAACCTCAGAAATCAGTACCCATGCGCCAACGCTCCAGCTGACGGCAAACAGCAGCATAAAAAACAGGATGCCAAAGATGGTAATGTAGCCTGTATCGTGGGTGTACAAACCGTATGACGCGATCAACAGGCCGACAATTGAGCCGATGGTACCAATTTTCATAATCGGTATACGGCCATAGCGGTCGAACAGGATCATGCCGATAAAACTGCCCACCACATTACATACCGCGATAAAAATGGTCTGGAACATAACCACTTCGGTACTGCTGTTCTGCAACACCAGCGGCGCATAATAGTTCATTACGTTAACGCCTGTGAACTGTTGCAAAACGGCGATACAGCATCCAACCAACAGAATATAGCGGAGCACCGGCGAGCTTTTCAGGTTGGTGCGTTCTCCCCCGGCGACGTTGTCCTGTGGACGTACGGTTTCTTTCATGCTGTCAAAAATAGCGGCCACATCTGTGGCCGTTAATCCACTGTAGATCCGGGTAAGCACCTTTATCGAACGAGCTTCGCTGCGGTTGTTACGGGCGCACCATGCCGGTGATTCGGGTAGGAAAAGCGTAATCGCTAACATCGCAATGGAGGGTACCACTTGGGCAAAAAGCATAGTCTTCCAGCCCTGGGAAACCAGCACATCAGCAGGCATTCCTTTTGCTATCAGATAGTTGACTATAAACACGATAACCTGGCCAGATACCACAGAGATATTGTAAATGCCCAGCGCTTTGCCGCGAATTTCAGCAGGCGCCAGTTCAGACATATACATGGTGGATGCCGTTCCGGCCATCCCAACCGCAAAACCACACACAATGCGGGAAAGGGAGAAGATCATGAACGATTCACTCATCGCCGCCCCTAAGGAAGAAGCGATAAAAATGATCGCAATGATCAGAAGCGCAGGTTTACGCCCCAGTTTATCGGCAATTTTTCCACCGACCAGCGCGCCGATGATACAACCAATCACGATACTGGAAACGGCCCATCCGGTCTCGGTTGGCGTCAGTTGGTAATACTGCTGTAAAGGCAATACCACCCCGGTAATCACCGCCGTTGAATAACCAAACATCAATCCAGCCAGCGCCGCAATACAACACAGGACGTACACATAGGCCGAATTGTACTTACTTCTCTGAGACATAATCCCTCCCTTGCCTGTTGAGGAAACAACACACCAATGAAATTTTTCATTTTATTTTTGCATTCATTAGAAGAAAAATTCCATGCAAAAGATCACGAAATGGAGATGTTCCAGGAAAGAACAAAAAGTACGGCCCCTGACAAATTGAGTTCAGGCATTGTCACGAAAGCAATAAAATCAAGTAAATTCATCAATATATATGAGAGCACTGCGCAAAACGCAGCATCTTAACGATAAAAAACGCCAGGATTATGAAATTCGAAATGTGATACCCATAACAAAACATAAGTTTCATTATTGATCGTTTTGAAATTAAAACATAGGTTGTGAAACGAGAGTTCTCAATAGCTATAAGATCGTCGGCAGAGCTACGGCAATGACCGACATAAGATGAATTTGTCTATTTGTTCACTAAATTCAAACAGATAGATGAAGTTTATTCTGGAGATAATCTACCTATGTCCACATCAGATAGTTGTTATAATACGGGTTACATATTACGCATCTGCGCGATTGCCGCACTGGGCGGAATATTATTTGGCTACGATACTGCTGTTATTTCAGGTGCGATTGGTTCACTGACCAGCTACTTTCATCTATCTCCTGCTGAGACCGGCTGGGCGGTTTCCTGCGTTGTGGTGGGGTGCGTTATTGGTTCGTTTAGCGCCGGATATTTATCCAAACGTTTTGGACGCAAGAAATCATTGATGGTTTCAGCGCTGTTATTCACTATTTCCGCAGTGGGCACCTCCCTCTCCTACACGTTCACCCATTTTGTGATTTATCGCATTATCGGTGGACTGGCAGTCGGCCTGGCGGCAACAGTATCACCGATGTATATGTCTGAAGTCTCACCGAAAAACATGCGCGGCAGAGCATTAAGTATGCAGCAGTTCGCTATCGTTTTCGGTCAGATTCTGATCTTCTACGTTAACTACAAAATAGCATCAATTGCAGCGGATACCTGGCTCATTGAACTTGGCTGGCGCTATATGTTTGCTGCGGGTATTATTCCCTGCATTTTGTTCTGTATTTTAGTCTTTTTAATCCCGGAATCTCCCCGCTGGATGATGATGATTGGTCGCGAGGAGGAGACGCTAAAAATACTGACCAAAATATCCAACGAAGAACATGCCAGACATCTTCTTGCCGATATAAAAACCTCACTGCAAAACGACCAACTAAACGCCCATCAAAAACTCAATTACCGCGACGGGAACGTGCGTTTCATCCTGATTCTGGGCTGCATGATCGCTATGCTGCAACAGGTAACAGGGGTTAACGTCATGATGTATTACGCGCCAATCGTCCTTAAGGATGTGACCGGTAGCGCCCAGGAGGCCCTGTTCCAGACAATCTGGATCGGCGTGATTCAGCTTATCGGTTCCATTATTGGCGCAATGATTATGGATAAGATGGGGCGTTTGTCGCTGATGCGTAAAGGCACTATTGGCAGCATCATCGGCTTGTTGCTCACCTCATGGGCGCTGTACAGCCAGGCAACCGGTTATTTCGCGCTATTCGGTATGCTGTTCTTTATGATTTTCTACGCGCTTTCCTGGGGCGTGGGCGCATGGGTGCTTATTTCTGAAATATTCCCTAACCGGATGAGGTCGCAGGGAATGAGTATTTCGGTCGGATTTATGTGGATGGCAAACTTTTTAGTTTCGCAATTCTTCCCGATGATTAATGAAAACCCGTATTTACTTTCGCATTTCCACGGCGCATTTCCAATGTGGATATTCGCCATCTGCTGCATCTTCAGTTACTTCTTTATCTGCCGTTACCTGCCGGAAACAAAAGGCATTTCGCTGGAGAAAATGGAGAGCGTAGTGTTAGCAAAACGCAGAAAAAAACTGCAGCCAATTCAAACCGAACGTTATTCTGATTAAGTTTCACCACAATGCCGATGATCGCTAAATACGATCATCGGCTTGTTTTTTTACTCCGTCGCCAGCGCCAGTGAAACCGCTAACGTTTGCGCCAGACACATGGACGCGACCTGAGAACGGAAACCATCGACCTGCGCTTCACGTACCACAAAACAGACTTCACTGAACGCTGCCAGCGGGCTGACCTGGCTATCGGTTATCGCAATATGGTGCGCACCGCGTTTCGCACCAAGCTCGACTAATTCCACCACTTCCTGCGCGTAAGGCGAGTAGCTGATGGCAATAACAACATCGTCAGGGCTGACCATACTTAGCTGTTCAGAGAACATTCCGCCAATACCGTCAATTAAAAATGCCCGTCTCTCCAGATGACGCAATGCGTAGGTTAAATAACTGGCCACGCTAAACGAACGACGTAATCCAATCACATAAATATTGTCGGCTTTCGCTAACAGATTTACCGCCGCATCCAACTGCTCATTTTTAATCTGCACCGGTAATTGTTGTAATACCTGTGCATTCACCATTGAAAATAGCTTCAGAATTTCACCCGGCTTTTCCGGGGTAGGTTCCCCTTCATCCGCATTTTTCTGTCTGAACAGACGCGCCCGCTCGGTATAGCTTACTGTTTCCTCCATCAGGTGCTGGCGAAATACCTGTTTCATTTCATTAAATCCGCTAAAACCAAACGCATTAGCAAAACGAATCAGTGTCGAAGGGGGAACATCGGCATGTTGCGCGATGGAAGCGACCGTGTCAAAAGCAACGCTATTACTGTTATCCAGAATATACTGAGCAACTTGTTTAAGACGTTTGCTAAGGCTGTCATAGCGACTGCGGATATCATCCTGCAGTAAGGAAAGTTGAGTTTGATGTTTAGACATGCATGATACTCTAATAGAACGAAAATTTCGTAAATAACCATATTAGCACAAATGAACTGAACATACAGTTAACAACATTCAAATTGCGCTGTGGTTACCTTCAGTACAGAATTTGCTGGCGGGCTGGGTTCTGAGCAATCTGAATCTGACCGCATAAATGCGACAGGATCAGCATTGTTATGACTGGACGATGCCCGCAGCCAGGCGGCATCGCAAACGTTGAAAGGCAGAAGATGACGTTTATAAATCACGAAACCTTCATCTGTTATTGCGAACTGGCTCTTTTCGTCCCGCATACGGCAACCGGCGGAACACTCTTAGTGTATTACACTGATTACTTTAAGGATATGCGTCTACTCTTTTTCAATACTGAGCGGCAAATGATTTTTCAGTATTGCTTTAACGTCTCCCGGCGAGCGGAATGCGCTTTCGATGGCAAGATGCCCCATATAAAACAGCCAGCCACAAGGCTGGCTGACCGCATAGTCATTTAATACGCTGTTACGTTCTGAGCTTTTTTCGCCAGCCCATCCAGCAATTTCTGATGGATGCCGCCGAAACCGCCGTTGCTCATCACCAGGATGTGATCGCCAGGCTGTGCGGTTTTCACCACCATTTCCGCCAGCGTATCGACATCGCCACTCCAGTGAGCAGGCTGTACGCAGGCTTCGGCGACTTCCGCCACTTGCCACGGAATATGCGGCGGCTGCAGCAGGAACACTTCATCCGCACGCCCTAACGACGGCGCCAGGTCATCCTTGCATAACCCCATCTTCATCGTGTTAGAGCGCGGCTCCAGCACTGCGATAATGCGCGCGGTGCCGCCCACTTTACCGCGCAGCGCCGCCAGCGTGGCCAGAATTGCCGTCGGATGGTGAGCAAAATCGTCATACACCGTCACGCCGTTCGCTTCACCGCGTAGCTCCAGACGGCGGCGGGCGTTAATAAATGACCCCAGCGCACTGGCAGCTTCTGCGGGCGCGACGCCCACGTGGCGCGCGGCGGCAATCGCCATCAGACCGTTGTGCATGTTATGTTCGCCGACCAGGCCCCATTTCACATCGCCGACTTTTTCGCCGTCCAGCCACACTTCCCACTCGGAAGCATCCGTAGTCAGCTTCTTCGCCTGCCAGTGTCCCTGCTCGCCCACCAGCTCCTGCTCGCTCCAGCAGCCCAGCGCCATGGTCTGTTTCAGGTTGATGTCGTTTTCCGGCCAGATGATGCGCCCCTGCCCCGGCACGATGCGCACCAGATGGTGGAACTGCTTCTGGATCGCTTTCAGATCGTCGAAGATGTCGGCATGATCAAACTCAAGGTTGTTGAGGATCAGCGTCCGCGGGCAGTAATGCACAAATTTAGAACGTTTATCAAAGAACGCGCAGTCGTACTCATCCGCTTCGATAACAAAGAACGGGCTCTCGCCCAGGCGCGCGGAAACCTCAAAGTTGCCCGGTACGCCGCCAATCACAAAGCCCGGTTTGTACCCGCACGCTTCCAGTATCCAGGTCGCCATGCCTGCGGTCGTGGTTTTGCCGTGGGTACCGGCGACCGCCAGTACCCAGCGATCGCGCAACACAAAGTCGTGCAGCCACTGTGGACCAGACATAAAGGGAATGTTTTTTTCCAGCACCGCTTCCACGCACGGATTCCCGCGCGTCATCGCATTGCCGATAATCACCAGATCCGGCTGCGGATCGAGCTGGCTGGCGTCATAACCCTGGATCAGATCAATGCCTTGCTTCTCAAGTAAGGTACTCATCGGCGGATACACATTGGCGTCCGAACCCGTTACTTCATGACCAAGCGAGCGAGCCAGCATCGCCAGCCCCCCCATGAAAGTGCCACAAATTCCCAAAATATGAATGCGCATACGTCACTATCCTTTTTTTATCTGCGAGCCATTTTACGCACATGTCTGGCAAGTGAGAAACGCATTTCAGGTAAATCTGTACTTTGCTGGCGCGATTCACCTGAGCGCATCATCTGAAATGTTTGTTAAGATTGTTACGGTCGCTTTACTCCAATCAATTGCAGGGAAAGTGTTATGAAAACGTTAGGTGAATTTATTGTCGAAAAGCAGCACGAGTTCTCTCAGGCTACCGGTGAGCTCACTGCTTTGCTGTCGGCAATAAAATTGGGCGCCAAGATCATCCACCGCGATATCAACAAGGCCGGTCTGGTCGATATCCTGGGTGCCAGCGGTGCTGAGAACGTACAGGGCGAGGTTCAGCAGAAACTCGATCTGTTCGCGAACGAGAAACTGAAAGCTGCACTAAAAGCGCGCGATATTGTAGCGGGCATCGCATCGGAAGAAGAGGACGAAATTGTCGTCTTTGAAGGCTGCGAACACGCGAAATATGTGGTGCTGATGGACCCTCTGGATGGCTCTTCTAACATCGACGTTAACGTCTCTGTCGGTACGATTTTCTCGATTTATCGCCGCGTGACGCCTGTCGGCACGCCGGTCACCGAAGAAGATTTCCTGCAACCCGGCAACAAACAGGTCGCTGCGGGATATGTCGTGTATGGCTCGTCCACCATGCTGGTTTACACCACCGGCTGCGGCGTACACGCTTTCACCTACGATCCGTCGTTGGGCGTGTTCTGTCTGTGCCAGGAACGTATGCGTTTCCCGGAAAAGGGTAAAACCTACTCCATTAACGAAGGCAACTACATTAAGTTCCCGAATGGCGTGAAGAAGTACATCAAATTCTGCCAGGAAGAGGATAGTTCAACAAGTCGCCCTTATACCTCACGTTACATTGGCTCTCTGGTGGCCGATTTCCACCGCAACCTGCTGAAAGGCGGCATCTATCTCTACCCCAGCACCGCCAGCCATCCGCAGGGAAAACTGCGTCTGCTGTATGAATGCAACCCGATGGCGTTCCTCGCGGAACAGGCCGGCGGCAAAGCAAGCGATGGTAAAGAACGTATTCTGGATATCATTCCGGAAAGCCTGCACCAGCGCCGCTCGTTCTTCGTCGGCAACCGCCATATGGTTGACGATGTGGAACGCTTTATCCGCGAATACCCGGACGCGTAATCTTTACCACCATGCGGAATAACGCATGAAGCCGCCATTGGGCAATAACATGTCCGATGGCGGCGTTGCCTTATCAGACCCGTGATTTTTCCGGTTCTTAACCTTTGGTGTTCATGCTCCGCAACGACGCGCCAGATGAGGCGGAAACGAAAACAAGCGAAGACTTTCGGCGTGAGTTGGCTATAATACTCGCCACTTGTTTGTCATAAATTCAAAGGAAACAGACATGAGCTTACTCAACGTCCCGGCGGGTAAAGAACTGCCGGAAGATATCTACGTCGTTATCGAGATCCCGGCTAACGCAGATCCGATCAAATACGAAGTTGACAAAGAGAGCGGCGCGCTGTTCGTTGACCGCTTCATGTCCACCGCGATGTTCTATCCGTGCAACTACGGTTACATCAACCATACCCTGTCTCTGGACGGCGACCCGGTAGACGTTCTGGTCCCGACGCCGTACCCGCTGCAGCCAGGCGCCGTCATCCGTTGCCGTCCGGTTGGCGTACTGAAAATGACCGACGAATCCGGTGAAGATGCGAAACTGGTTGCCGTACCGCACACCAAACTGAGCAAAGAGTACGATCACATTAAAGATGTGAACGATCTGCCGGAACTGCTGAAAGCGCAGATCACTCATTTCTTCGAGCATTATAAAGATCTCGAAAAAGGCAAATGGGTGAAAGTTGACGGTTGGGACAACGCCGAAGCGGCTAAAGCGGAAATCGTTGCCTCCTTCGAGCGCGCAGCGAAGAAATAAGTTCGCTTTTACATAAGCGTCAAGATAAAGGCTCTCATAGTAATGAGGGCCTTTTTATTGGCTAATGAATAGAACACAATTTTTATCATTATTAGTTTAACATTCACGGAATGAATAAGACTTTACCTTATTTTTTATTAAAAAGGGTTGAATACGCTCACATTTTCTCTAAAAAGCTTAAGATAATAATTGTTTTGTGAATGCCCGCAGACTCCTCTGGACTTACGCCCTAAATATTAGCAAGCGCCAAATTCTTATTTAGTGCATAGGCCCGATTACCTTTTTAATAAGGTATCCTAAGCTCTCCCTACCAATAACCGTATTTTTAATCCAACATAACATCCGCTCAAAACACACTTTTTAATATATTTTTAAGGGCTGCCATAGTTATTTACTATTTTAAGAGATTATGATGAAAAATGATATATTAATTACCGGTGGACATATCATCGATCCCGCTCGTAATATTAATGAGATTAACAATTTACGCATCATTAACGATATTATCGTTGATGCCGATAAATATCCTGTAACTTCGGAGACCCGGATTATCCATGCCGACGGCATGATCGTCACTCCCGGTCTTATCGATTATCACGCGCATGTTTTTTATGACGCGACGGAAGGCGGCGTCAGGCCTGATATGTACATGCCGCCGAATGGCGTCACCACCGTCGTGGATGCAGGTTCTGCCGGTACGGCAAACTTTGATGCCTTCTACCGAACGGTGATTTGCGCCAGCAAAGTTCGAATCAAAGCGTTTCTGACCGTGTCGCCGCCGGGCCAAACCTGGTCACAAGAAAATTATGATCCTGACAATATTGATGAAAATAAGATCCACGCGCTGTTTCGCCAGTATCGCAACGTTCTTCAGGGATTAAAACTCAAGGTTCAGACTGAGGACATTGCTGAATATGGCTTAAAACCGCTGACTGAATCCCTTCGTATTGCCAACGATTTAAAGTGTCCCGTGGCAATACACTCGACTCATCCCATCGTTCCCATGAAAGAACTTGTCTCCTTGCTACGCCGCGGCGATATTATCGCTCATGCGTTTCACGGCAAAGGTAGCACCATTCTTACTGATGAAGGCGCTGTCTTAGCCGAAGTCCGTCAGGCAAGGGAAAGAGGCGTTATATTTGATGCCGCCAATGGTCGCAGCCATTTTTCAATGAACACGGCACGCCGGGCCATCGCCAATGGCTTTCTTCCGGATATCATCAGTAGCGATCTCTCAACCATCACTAAACTCGCCTGGCCTGTTTACGCCTTACCATGGATTTTATCGAAATACTTAGCACTCGGCGTCGCGCTTACCGATGTCATTAACGCCTGTACCCATACCCCAGCAGTTTTATTGGGCATGGCAGCAGAAATTGGTACGCTGGCCCCTGGGGCATTTGCCGATATCGCCATCTTTAAATTAAAAAACAGGCATGTTGAATTTGCCGATATTCATGGTGAAACGCTCACGGGGACGCATGTGCTGGTACCACAAATGACCATAAAATCCGGTGAGATATTATTTCGTCAAATTGATTTTGGCGCGCGGCCAAACGGAGTTGAAAAATGACCTCAATGCAAAAATGGCTACGGATCGGCGCGACATTAATGTTCGGCCTTTTTGTTGCTTATCTTGACCGTTCTAATCTTTCCGTTACGTTACCTACGATTACACACGACCTGAATATTGATGGCGCAACGGCCAGCATTGTATTAACCATATTTCTTATTGGCTATGCCTTTTCAAATATTTTTGGCGGCGTATTTACCCAGCGATACGATCCGAAAAAAATAGTCATTCTGATGGTGCTAATCTGGTCGATTGCGACCGTTTTTGTCGGATTTACCTCGTCAGTGTATGTTATTTTGATTTGTCGGCTAGTGCTTGGCATTACCGAAGGCATTTATTGGCCGCAGCAGTCCCGCTTCGCCAGCGACTGGTTTTCAGACAAAGAACGGACGCAGGCGAACAGCATTATCCAGTATTATGGACAGTTCCTGGCATTAGGCCTGGGATTTATGATTTTGTCTCCGCTGGATGCTGCCTTCGGTTGGCGAAATGTTTTTATTATCACTGGTGTGATCGGCATTGTTGTTGTGGTTCCACTTTATATAACAATGCTGAAAAAACAGGAAGAAGCGCCTTATTATCGTGCGCCGGCGCCAACAGAGAAAACTAAACTTACCCTGGAATCGCTGGGCGGAACCCCCTTCCTACTCCTTATTTTTACCTACATCACTCAAGGGATGTTGTTCTGGGGAATTACGTTATGGATACCCATGGTTGTCAATTCTCTCGGCTATACCGGATTCAGTAAAGCATTGGTCAGTTCTCTGCCTTATCTGACTGCGGTTATACTGGCAATCCCTATCTCATGGATCAGTGATAAGACACAAAAGCGTGTACTTATTGCTTCACTGGGCCTACTAATCCCCGGCGTGATGTTATTTCTCCTGCCATTTGTCGATGCGCCGGGCTTTAAAATCACGCTCATTACCCTGGCGATGGGTTATTATGCCGCCAGCTTTACCCCCAACATCTGGTCGATTATCCAGTCGAACGTTAAACCCCATGCGATTGGCCCAGCCTCCGGTATTATTAATGGCATCGGAGCCGGCGGCGGCGGTACGCTGGCAGGCCTAATGGTCGGCTATTTTTACCGGACAACCGGCAGCTATATGCAGGGATTTATGGTTCTCGGATGCATTGTTATCCTGGGCGGCGCGTCATTATTGATCTACGGCAGAATAAGAGCTCACCATGCCCGGCGCTAGCGCCATCAGCCAGAATGTAAAAAACAACGCCACCCGAGGGTGGCGTGTTCAGTTCAGGGCTGGTTTCTGTCTAACCAGTCACCGCTTTCAATCAGAGTTAACCCATCAACAGGACGTTGATATACATACATCCATGCGCTGCCGTAAGGCGTCTGGATTAACTGGCGTGCGTATTCACCGCCCCTGGTGCGCAAAGCATCAAGTTCGGCCAGCGTGGCGTTATCAATTCGATAAACTTCACCGTATACCGCTCCGTTTCCCGGAACTGCGCCTGGATAGTGGCCCAGACTATACAACTGGTAGTTATCGATACGGTAATCGCCAAGCAATTGGGCATTGGTCATCCAGTGACTGTTGCCTTGTTTCTGTCGTAAACTGCCATAGACAAATATTCGCATTGCTAAAACTCAAACTGATAGAGCAAATCAAGTGCCTGATCTACGCCAGACACTGCTTCCAGATATAGCTTAGGCATCAGGCGATAACGTAACGTGAGCGTCGCCAGAGAGTCAAATATCCCTACACCATACTTCACCTGTAGACCCGGCAGTACATAGCCGCTGACCACAACCTGGGACGAATCGCCCACCCCTTGCGTGTCCAGCGCCAGATTACTTACACCGAATGTCTCTCCGATTTTACCCACAACCTGACCACTTTGCGCAACCCCCAGGCCAATAAGCATGGAGGTCATTGCTGCGCTATCACTCTGATTGCTGTCCAACCCCTGCCCACGCAGCAGATAAGAAAGCGCTTCAGCCTGCGGCATCGCCGGATCGGAGAAGATTTCCGCTTTGGGTTCATCAGCAGTGCCTGTGACACGCACGCCCGCAATGACATCGTCTTCGGTGGCGTCAGGGTTACGGATCGCTTCGATATTGAGCAGCGGCTGATCCGGCGGGCCGGAGAACAGCAGCTCGCCTTTACGGACAAGCAGGTCCTGGCCGTAGGCGCGGAATCGGCCGTCAGGAATATTGATTTGACCATTCAGCCCCAGCCCCTGCTTATCCTGCGCGACTTTCAAATCGCCGGTCAAACGCGCTTTAAGCCCGAAGGCGTCGATGCGCACGTTGTTGCCGACGTGGACCGTCAGATTACTGTTGATGGGAATAGACGCTGTCTGCGGCGTTTCTGGTTGCAAGTCATTGTTGAGCATAACCACATCGCTGGAGACGCCGACCGCGCTCTCCGGCAGGTCGTGCACCACAATTCGCGCCCACGGAACGTCCACACGCCCATCCAACGTGAACAGCGAAGGCGTCGCGTCAAAGACCACATCCGGCGAGACATCCAGGCGCACCATCGGCGGAACGGTAATCCGCACCCGGCTGCCTTTCGCCGTCACCCGCGCGCGCCAGTTGTCAATCTGACTCCAGTCGGCGTTGCCGTTCAGGTTAATTTGCCCTTGTTGTGTTCGCACGATACCGGCGAGCGTCGAACGCGTCCCGCTAAAGTTCATGGTGAGCTGGCTCGGCTGCATCTCAAACGGCATAAAATTACCGTCAATATCCAGCGCGCTAAGCTGCAACTGACCAAACAACTGCGGGCTTTGCACATCGCCACCCAGACGTAGCCTGGCGTTTAACATTCCCGCCGCTTTTTCGCCGCGCGAAAAGACAGGGTTGACCATCGCCAGATTGAGATTGCGCATGTTGACGTTACCGCCGAGATTGCGCCGCCCCTGAGGATCGGTTACCTGCACCTGGCCATCGAATTGACCATTGTTCGTCAGGCGAATCAGCCATCCCAGCTCGGCGCGATTATTGTGCAGATCGGCGCTGAGGTTCAGCGTCTCAAACGCGACCGGTAACGGCGCGTCATTGACGGTCTGCGTGACCTTCACATTACGACCGGAAAGCGTGACCTTCCCCTGCGGCAATCCCTCCTGGGTGGTGTCCCACGACACGTCCGCTTTCCCGCTAAAGATCCCGCTGGCCTGAGTGGTATCAGGCATAAATGGCTTCAGCATCGCCAGATCAAAGCGGTTGAGATTGACCACCGCCCGTCCTGCGGCGCCCGCATCAATGGTTTGCGGTACGCACAGCTCGGCGTTCGGGTTCAGCCAACAATGCGGCCCGATACTGATTTTCTGTTCTTTATTACGGTAGTCCAGCGCAATCGCGCGGGTCAACGACCATGGCCCCACTGGCGTCTGGAAACGGGTGTCGCTTAACGTCCCTTTCCAGCGCGCCGCCTCGCGATCAAAACTGCCTGTCAGGGAGAGTTGACCGGATACCGGTTCTCCCTGAACACGGAGCTGTAGCTGATGCTGCTTCTCGCTGCCTTTGGCGTCAAGCGTCACCAGATTGATGTTAACGTCGGGCTGCGAAATCCGCTCTACGCGAACGTTGAGATGGCCCGCTATCTGATCGGTGGATTTAATATCGCCCTCAATGCGCGCCTGGGCGACAGACAGCTCCTGCCAGCGCAGACCGCGGGCGGTGATATCCGCCAACAGCTGCGGCGCTTCTACCGTACCGCGGACTTTAACGATTCCTTTTGCCATGCCGCCCAGTCCTGGCAGCGCATTATCCAGCCCTGGCGCATCGATGGCGGCGTCAAGATTCAGCTCCTTAACGCCAAGCTCGCCTTTTATATCGGCGCTGTTTGGGCCCAGCGCAAGGTGCAGCCCCGGGATCGTCCACTGCATGTAGCTGTTGCCCTTTAGCGTCCCGTTGACGTTAACGCTGTTCTGCTTCACATTGCCGGTCAGCTTGAGTTCCGGGACATCCATCTGCCAGGTGCCGCCGTAGAGGCTGCCTTTGGTTTTCATGACGCCGTTAAGCTTCGCGGGCCAGTCCGGGATCTCTTTAGCGGTATTGATGCCATTCAGCGTCAGTTCGCCGCGCCAGCTAATCGCCTGCTGCCAGTCCACCAGCGCTTTCAGTTCGGTTTTTCCCTCCAGAGCGGCGATGGTAAGTTTATCGAGATTAATCTGCCGCTCATTCCCTTTGGCATCCAGCGTAATGGTCGCCGGCGGAATATCTTGTCCTTTCACGGCGGTTCGCATCGACAACGTATAGTCGGTCATCTTACCGCTCAGTTTGAGCTTCAGCTCGTCAGCCTGAAACTGGGTATCACCCGTCAATGGCCAGGCAATGCGTTGGCTGACGACTTCAAGATTGAGCGGTAAACCGGCCTCCGCCAGCCGCGTCTGGGCGCGAAGCGCGACATCCATCGGCCCGGAAAGGTTCACCCCGACCTCCAGTTGTTCGCGTAGCGCGCCGCCGACCTTGAGTTTTATCTTTTCACCCTTTAGCGGATCGATATTCAGCGTACTGTTGAGCGTAATATCAACCGGCCAGTTATTGGCGAGCTGCGCCGTACCGGAGGCTTTCACCGTGCCCTGGTTGGCGTCGATATCCAGCGTATCCAGCTTCATATTACCGTCGATACTGCTGACTTTAAGCAGCATCGTGCGCACCGTCAGATCGGTATCGCCGGTGATGCGTAGCTGCTCGCCGCGAAATGACTCGATATTCAGATTGAGCGGCAGGTGAACATCGGTCATCTCCGGCATTACCGGTTTTGCAAACAGATCTTTTAGCGTTTCGCCAAGCGGCTTTTCATCCGGTTGAGGTTTCTCGATTTTGGGTTCAACCACCTCTTCCTGCGCCACGTCAGCGACCTTCGGCAGCGCGATCAGCAATCCCTGAAGCCGCGTCGGTTTCAGGGTCAGGTTTTTCTCCTGCCATGCCAGCCCGGAGGTAAAATCCAGCACCGAAACGGTAGTGTCATCAATCTTGATATTGATGTTATTCAACGCCACGCGCGACAGCGTGATGGGCCAGGGGGTGGAGAGGTTCAGCGGTCCGCTTTCTTCCTCTTCTTGCGCCGGTTCGGAGTGTGGCATTTTTTTGCTGTCGATAGCGACATTAATGTCTTTTAGCGCCAGATCATTGACGCACAGGCTACTGCGCCACAGGCAATCAAGCCCGACGGCCAGATGAATTTCGCCCGCATTCACCGCAACGCCCGGCTGCTCATAGCGGATATTTTTTAACGATAAGTCCCGCCAGCCGCCGGTGACCTGCCCAATCTCCAGCCCCGGCACCCAGCGGTTCGCCGCACTGAATACCAGATGCAGCCCCGTCGTCGTCCCGACCAGAAACGCAACGCTCGCCAGTAACACCACAATGAAAATCAACACGCCGAGGCTTATTTTCTTCCATAAACTCATAATTCAGGCCCCAGACCGATATAAAACTGTAAACCGTGTTCGTCTTTGTCGCCGACCGGTACGGCAAAATCGAGTTTGATAGGCCCAACCGGCGACGCCCAGCGCACGCCGACCCCGGTCCCGGTTTTGAAATCGCTACGGCGAATATCACTCACCGCCTCGCCGCTATCGACAAACACTGCCCCCCACCATTTGCCGGTGACGTTATACTGGTACTCCAGCGATCCGGTTGCCAGTTTTGAGGCGCCTTTAAGATTGCCGTCGCTATCTTTAGGCGAAATAGATTTGTATTTATAGCCGCGAATACTGCGGTCGCCCCCGGCGAAGAAACGTAAATCCGGCGGAACTTTGTCGAAATCACCGGTTTCTATCCAGCCCAAATTGGCGCGCATCACAAAACGGTGGCGATCGTACAAAGTCCGAATCCAGACGTTTTGCGCCTGCAGCACGGAGAAATCCACGTCGGAGCCCCAGGCCGTATTCGAATAGTCTACTGAATAGCGCTGCGAATCGCCCCAGGTTGGCATCAGTCCCCCTCGCGAGCGGGTTCGACTGATCATCACGCCCGGGTAGAACAGCATGGTGGTGTTGGTGACGTTCCCCTGGGTAAAGTGGTCGAAACTCCAGCGCAGGTTAATCGCCCGCTGCCAACCGCTGGAAAGGTCCCAGTAACGCGACACGGCAAGCGTGGTCGAGTCCTGCTCCGTATCATTCAAATCGGTACGTTTAAAACCGCCCTGTACCAGATAGTATTGCTCCAGCGGGTTTTTCAGCAGCGGCATTTTATAACTAAAATCCAGCACCTGTTCCGGCGCAGAAATACTGGTGCTGGTGGTCAGACTATGACCGTAAGAGTTCATCCACGGTTTTTTCCACGACGCTTTCACGCGCGGCCCGACGTCGGTGGAGTACCCCACCCCGGTTTCAATCGTATTTTCGGTTCGCGGCGATACCACGCCTTTTAACGGCAGAATTTTTGTTTTACGCGATTTCTCAAATTCCGGCGCCACCACGACAGAATTAAACCATCCGGTAGCGGAAAGTCGGCGGTTTAGTTCCGCCAAATCTTTCGATTCGTACTCATCACCCTCTTTAAACGGCAACAGATTTTGTAAATATTCATCACGAATCTGCGAACCTTCGAAGGTGACAGGTCCGAAGCGATAGCGCTCACCGCTATCATAATCAATATCCCAAAACGCCTGATGACGGCCCAGAGCAATTCCCAACTGACTTTTAACGAATTCGCTGTCGAAATAGCCTTTACGTAGCGACACGCTGGTTAACGACTTTTTAAAATTGTCATAGTCTCCCTGGTTCAGCACCGTGCCGATTGCCGGACGCGTTTTCAGTAAGGCCAGATAATCTTTGTCCGTGCGCGCGCCGCCGCGTAAAATGACTTCTGTACCGCCAATCAACACCGGCTGGCCGGGCGTAACCCTGGCGATTAATACCTGCCGTCCTTTCGCAGGCGGTGGAAGCAGGTCGAATTTGATAGTGGGTTCGTAATAGCCTAACGCTTTAAGCCCTTCGCGAATCGCATCATCAACTCGGGCGCGAAAGCGCCGATCCGGCGTCACCTCATCGCTCTGAATCGTAGAGAGCTGTGCGCGAACGTTTTTTTCCAGCTCTCCGGATAGCCCTTCGACTTTCAGACGAACATTTGCGGCTACCGCAGAACTGCTCAGGCACAGTAAGCTAACCCAACATAACTGACGGATATGTGGCACATTTTCTCCTGAATATCCCCTATTCCCACCCCTGGAAAAAATCACACTACCGCTCCGCGGCTTAACATAAAATCAACAATTGCGATTGAAAAGCAGACGACTGCCCAAATATTTCTTATGGTTAAATCCAGATACATTAATGTTGTTATTGTGTGCAAAGATGCGTCTCGTTACAACCTTAACGCCAATTAACGCTTTCGGGAGAATAGCTCATGAGTTTATTTGATAAAAAACATCTGGTTACTCAAGCAGATGCGTTACCAGGACGCAACACCCCGATGCCGATCGCCACTCTGCATGCGGTAAATGAACACTCTATGACCAATGTCCCTGCCGGGATGGAGATCGCCTACTTCGCTATGGGCTGTTTCTGGGGCGTAGAACGTTTATTCTGGCAATTGCCCGGCGTATATAGCACCGCGGCAGGGTATGCGGGCGGTTACACGCCTAATCCAACCTACCGGGAAGTCTGCTCCGGGCAGACCGGTCATGCCGAAGCGGTACGGATAGTGTACGATCCTGCCGTTATCCGTTATGAGCAGCTTTTACAGATTTTCTGGGAAAATCACGATCCAACGCAGGGGATGCAACAGGGTAACGATCACGGTACGCAATACCGTTCTGCGATTTATCCCTTAACGCCGGAACAGAGTGCCGCTGCTCACGCCAGTCGCGAGCGCTTTCAGTCGGCAATGGCCGCCGCCGGAAACCATCGCCCTATTACCACGGAAATCGCCCATGCGACGCCGTTTTACTACGCCGAAGATGAACACCAACAGTATCTGCACAAAAATCCATACGGTTACTGCGGGATTGGCGGGATCGGCGTTTGCCTGCCGCCTGACGCGTGACGACGCTGGCGTAGGGGGAACTTGTCGGAGTTGAAAATGAACCCTCTGGCGACTTTACAGTAGCTTACGCTATACTAGCCCTGAACTTATCGGCTCACTGCTACGAGCCGGTTTTCATTAAACGTTACCACACGGATTTATAAACTTCCCTTCCGAGGATCTGGCGTTTCGCCGGATAAGATATGTTAAACAGTATATTCATTATATTCTGCCTGATCGCTGTAAGTGCGTTCTTCTCCATCTCCGAGATCTCGCTTGCCGCATCACGTAAGATTAAACTTAAGTTATTAGCTGATGAAGGCAGTATCAACGCACAACGCGTATTGAAAATGCAGGAAAATCCCGGCATGTTTTTCACCGTTGTGCAAATTGGCCTGAACGCCGTCGCTATTCTTGGCGGTATCGTCGGCGATGCGGCATTTTCGCCCGCCTTTTCCGCCCTTTTCTCGCACTATATGTCGCCAGAACTCTCCGAGCAGCTGAGCTTTATTCTCTCTTTCTCGCTGGTGA
This sequence comes from Salmonella sp. NW1250, assembly GCF_051812965.1. Taxonomy (NCBI): domain Bacteria; kingdom Pseudomonadati; phylum Pseudomonadota; class Gammaproteobacteria; order Enterobacterales; family Enterobacteriaceae; genus Salmonella; species Salmonella sp. NW1250. Next base: position 258,188 of record NZ_JAMNDD010000006.1, read on the forward strand.
CGGGGCTGTTTATCCTGTTCGCGGATTTAACCCCGAAACGCATCGGTATGATTGCGCCAGAAGCTGTGGCTTTGCGTATCATCAACCCGATGCGCTTCTGCCTGTTCGTTTTTCGCCCGCTGGTGTGGCTGTTTAACGGCATGGCAAACAACATCTTCCGCCTGTTCAAAATTCCAATGGTGCGGAAAGACGACATTACTTCTGATGATATTTACGCAGTGGTGGAAGCCGGCGCGCTGGCGGGCGTCTTGCGCAAGCAAGAGCACGAACTGATTGAAAATGTGTTTGAACTTGAATCCCGCACCGTACCGTCTTCCATGACGCCGCGCGAAAGTATCATCTGGTTTGATCTGCACGAAGACGAACAAAGCCTGAAGAAAAAGGTCGCCGAACATCCGCACTCAAAATTTTTGGTGTGTAATGAAGATATCGACCACATCATCGGCTATGTAGACTCCAAAGATCTGCTGAACCGCGTGCTGGCGAACCAAAGTATGGCGCTGAATGGCGGCGTGCAAATTCGCAATACCTTGATTGTGCCGGATACGCTGACCCTTTCTGAGGCGCTGGAAAGTTTCAAAACGGCGGGCGAGGATTTCGCGGTCATTATGAATGAATACGCGCTGGTCGTCGGTATCATTACGCTGAACGATGTGATGACCACGCTAATGGGTGACCTGGTCGGCCAGGGGCTGGAAGAGCAAATTGTGGCACGCGATGAAAATTCCTGGCTGGTTGACGGCGGCACGCCGATTGACGACGTCATGCGCGTGCTGGATATCGATGAGTTTCCGCAATCCGGCAACTATGAAACCATTGGCGGCTTTATGATGTTTATGCTGCGCAAGATCCCAAAACGTACCGATTCGGTGAAGTTTTCCGGCTACAAATTTGAAGTGGTGGATATCGACAACTACCGTATCGATCAGTTGCTGGTGACGCGTCTCGACAATAAAAGCAACGTACCGGCGCCAAAACTGCCCGATGCGCAAGGTAAAGAAGACAGCGCGGCCTGAAATCCGTTTGCCAGAAACATCAACGGCTCCTGATTCAGGAGCCGTTTTTTTTTACTTTTTTAACCTACTGCATAGCACTTTTGGTTACGCCATCTCAGTTTGCAGACGCATAACCTGACGGTTAACTTCAGACATCACAGACAAGTGCTGCTTGTCTCTCACTTTTGGGATAAGCATCTTACCCTTATCGAACTCAAAAGCGCCAACATCCTTGATATATAACCGTCCACGGAACAGGATCTTCACGTACTTCGCCACCTGTAGCGGGTTGTAGCGTTGGAAAATTTTCATTGTTGTCTCCTGCAGAGTATTACGCCCTTGCGGTGCCACAATCGGCCCAACAGTTTTAAGGCGCAAATTTTAATGCCATATGACTATAGACCATATCTACGTCGTTTCCAGTGTGCATAAGTATATTTACCTTTTGATTACAGTTATTCAGAATTATCTAAACATCAGCTCATTTTTCTCAGTATATGCCTTCATTTTTCACAGGAAGTGTGCGCCCGCCCGCAAACTGGCATCCCCTTTGCGGGAAAAAGCATCAATCGCACATATGATTAACTATCGGCCCAAAGTGGTCGGATCACCTGCAAAAAAATAAAGAAGGAATGACCATGACCCTACGTAAAATTCTGGCGATGTCGTGTCTGCTACTCCCCATAATGGCTTGTGCGCATAACCTTGAAGTTAACCAACGGGTGCCGCCGGTAGGCATTGCCGATCGTGGCGAACTGACGTTGAATAAAGATGAGTTTAGTTATAAAAACTGGAATAGCGCGCAACTGGCGGGAAAAGTGCGCGTCCTGCTGCACATTGCGGGTCGAACGTCAGCGAAGGAAAAAAACGCCACGCTGATTGAAGCGATTAAATCCGCCGGGTTTCCGCATGACAGATACCAGACGACCACAATTGTGAACACCGATGATGCGATCCCCGGCTCCGGTATGTTCGTGCGTAGCAGTATAGAAAGTAATAAAAAGCTCTACCCGTGGTCGCAATTTATTGTCGACAGCAATGGCGTGGCGCGTAACGCCTGGCAATTAAAAGAAGAGGGGTCCGCCGTCATCGTGCTTGACAAAGACGGTCGGGTTCAATGGGTGAAAGATGGCGCGTTAACCCAGCAAGAGGTACAGCAGGTGGTCGACCTGCTGCATAAGCTCCTCAGTAAATAGTCACCCGGAAGCCGGGGTTAAGGAACGACTCACGAGGGGTATAGTCCAGCGTTTTTCCCTGCCAGTCGTGAACGTGCGCCCCGGCTGCAACAGCAATGGCATGACCTGCGGCAGTGTCCCAGACGCTGGTCGGCCCAAATCTGGGGTAAAGCTGCGCCTGGCCTTCCGCCACAAGACAGAATTTCAGCGAGGAACCAATAGAAGTTGTCTGATGTTCGCCAAGCTGTTGGAGATATTCGGTGAGTTCATCATCCGTATGCGAACGGCTAATCACCACCAGCGGCGGGCGGGCATCCCGGACCTGAATCTGCTTACGCACTCCGCACTCCTCTTTCCAGGCCTTACCTTCCGCCGCGTAGTACATCACTTTCAGCACCGGCGCATAGACCACGCCCAACACCGGTTTGCCCTGCTCAATCAGCGCGATATTGACCGTGAATTCGCCATTGCGCTTGATGAACTCTTTGGTGCCGTCGAGCGGATCGACCAGCCAGTAGCGCTGCCAGTGCTGGCGCACTTCCCAGGCAGGCGGATCTTCTTCTGAAAGCACCGGAATATCCGGCGTGAGCGTGCGTAACCCTTCGAGAATCACGGTATGTGCGGCGATATCCGCCGCAGTGACTGGAGAATCGTCCTGCTTGCGGGCGTACTCCATCGGTTTGGCTCCATCATAAACCTGCATAATGGCATCGCCCGCGTTCCGTGCAAGCTGGCATACTTGTTCTAACATTCTCCACCTCTTTATGACGGGGGCGTTAACTCGTTGTTTTACTTATACCCGATCGTTAAGGGTTCCGCCAACTGTGATACCGTCTGCGGTTTTGATAATACCTTTCATGGCATGATTCACCCTTCTGTGAACACTCGCAAAAAATCGGCCGGATGGGGCGGTTTCGCCTTCTTCTGGCGACGGTCGGAACGATATCGGGTTTCACTGTTTATCATCGCTATTTTTCACTATCCGGCTTTTCTATTGCGTTCTTAAAAGGTGCCTCTGATGATTAAGTTTAGTGCAACGCTTCTGGCTACGCTGATCGCCGCCAGCGTGAATGCGGCCACCGTCGATCTCCGTATCATGGAAACTACTGATTTACATAGCAACATGATGGATTTCGATTATTACAAGGATACCGCAACCGAAAAATTCGGATTGGTACGTACCGCAAGTTTGATTCATGCCGCCCGAAATGAAGTCAAAAACAGCGTGCTGGTGGATAACGGCGACCTGATTCAGGGGAGCCCTCTGGGCGATTATATGGCGGCAAAAGGGCTCAAAGACGGTGATATTCACCCGGTCTATAAAGCGCTCAACACTCTGGATTACGCGGTTGGGAACCTCGGCAACCATGAGTTTAATTATGGTCTGGACTATCTGCATAACGCGCTGGCCGGCGCGAAATTCCCTTATGTTAACGCCAATATTATCGACGTTAAAACCCAAAAGCCGCTCTTTACGCCTTATCTGATTAAAGAGACGAACGTTATTGATAAAGACGGCAACCCGCAAACTCTGAAAATCGGCTATATCGGCTTTGTTCCGCCGCAAATCATGATTTGGGATAAAGCGAACCTGAGCGGCAAAGTTACCGTCAATGACATTACGGAAACCGCCCGGAAATATGTGCCCGAAATGCGCGAGAAAGGCGCTGATATCGTGGTAGTCATTGCTCACTCAGGCCTTTCTGCCGATCCGTACCACAGCATGGCGGAAAACTCGGTTTATTACCTCAGCGAAGTTCCCGGCGTCGACGCGATTATGTTTGGCCACGCCCACGCCGTCTTCCCCGGTAAAGATTTTGCCGACATCAAAGGCGCGGATATCGCCAAAGGTACGCTTAACGGCATTCCTGCGGTAATGCCAGGCATGTGGGGCGACCATCTGGGAGTGGTCGATCTGGTGCTCAATAACGACAGCGGCAAATGGCAGGTTACGCAGGCGAAAGCGGAAGCGCGGCCTATCTATGACGCCGCCGCTAAAAAGTCGCTGGCAGCGGAAGACAGTAAGCTGGTCAATATTCTGAAAGCCGATCACGATGCCACCCGCGAGTTTGTCAGCAAGCCCATCGGTAAATCCGCCGATAATATGTACAGTTATCTTGCTCTGGTGCAGGACGATCCTACCGTACAGGTGGTGAATAACGCGCAAAAAGCGTATGTGGAACACTTTATTCAGGGCGATCCGGATCTGGCGAAACTGCCGGTGCTGTCCGCCGCCGCGCCGTTTAAAGTTGGCGGGCGTAAGAACGATCCTGCCAGCTTTGTCGAGGTGGAAAAAGGCCAGTTGACCTTCCGTAACGCCGCCGATCTTTATCTCTATCCGAATACGCTGGTGGTGGTGAAAGCCAGCGGCAAGGAGGTAAAAGAGTGGCTGGAATGTTCTGCCGGACAATTTAATCAGATTGATATTCACAGCAACAAACCGCAATCGTTGATCAATTGGGATGGCTTTCGCACCTATAATTTCGATGTCATTGACGGCGTGAATTATCAAATCGATGTGTCACAGCCCGCCCGCTATGATGGCGAATGCCAGATGGTGAATCCGCAGGCGGAACGTATTAAAAACCTGACCTTTAACGGTAAGCCTGTCGACCCGAACGCTACGTTCCTGGTCGCCACGAATAACTATCGCGCTTACGGCGGCAAGTTTGCCGGCACGGGCGACAGCCATATCGCCTTTGCGTCTCCGGATGAAAATCGCGCCGTGCTGGCGGCATGGATTGGCGCAGAGTCAAAACGCGCGGGCGAAATCCATCCGGCGGCGGATAATAACTGGCGTCTGGCGCCAATCCACAGCGATACGGCGCTGGATATCCGCTTTGAAACATCGCCAGGCGATAAAGCCGCTGCCTTCATTAAAGCGAAAGGGCAGTATCCGATGAAGAAGGTTGCCGTCGATGATATCGGTTTTGCCATTTATCAGGTGGATTTAAGCAAGTAACGTGTGTCCCGTATGGCGCTGCGTTTATTCGGCCTGACTGGCAGGCCGAATAAAGCGCTAGCCGTCATCTGATAAACGGTCCCGCTGCGCCAATACCTGGGGCAAATTCAGTTCTATCCAGTCCGCCAGCGCGGCGACTTTATCACTCACCTGCTCGCCAAGCGGCGTCAGGCTGTACTCCACATGCGGCGGAACAACTGGATATGACACCCGGTTGAGAAATCCGTCCTGTTCAAGCGCCTGTAACGACTGCGCCAGCATCTTTTCACTCACGCCTCCCATCTTGCGGCGCAGGTCGCTAAAACGGTGTGTACCATCGCGTAACGCGACCAGAATCAGTACGCCCCAGCGACTGGTGACATGTTTTAACACCTCACGGGACGGGCACTGTTCAGCAAAGAGATTGCCTTCACGCAACTGCCGGGAAAGAGTATGAGCGCGCATTGATACTTACCTTTTTGTACGTACTTACTAAAAGTAAGTTTAGGTGGTAGCGTAATAAAACACAAGACCAACACTGAGGAGTTCACCATGATTGCTATCACTGGCGCAACAGGCCAACTGGGCCAACACGTTATTGAAAACCTGCTAAAAACGACGCCCGCCAGTCACCTCATCGCGATCGTCCGTAACCCGAAAAAAGCCGCCCCGCTCAGTCAGCGCGGGATTGCCGTTCGCCAGGCGGATTACGCTAACGAAGCCGCGCTGACCACCGCCTTACAGGGCGTTGATAAACTGCTGCTTATATCATCCAGCGAAGTGGGACAACGCACCGCGCAGCACCGCAACGTTATTCAGGCCGCCATTGCCGCGAAGGTGAAATTCATCGCCTATACCAGCCTGCTACATGCGGATAAATCGCCGCTGGCGCTCGCCGATGAACATATTGAAACGGAAAAGATGCTGGCTGAGTCAGGTATTCCTCACACGCTATTACGTAACGGCTGGTATACGGAAAACTACCTGGCGAGCGTCCCTGCCGCGCTGAAACATGGCGTCTTTATTGGCGCGGCGGGAGAAGGGAAAATCGCCTCCGCAATGCGCGCTGACTATGCCGCCGCCGCCGCGCGCGTCATCCGTGAAGAGGGTCACGCCGGGAATGTCTACGAGCTGTCGGGTGATGGCGCCTGGACATTAAGCCAGTTGGCGGATGAACTTACTCATCAGAGCGGAAAAAAAATCGTCTACCAGAACCTGAGCGAAGTCGATTTTGCCGCCGCGCTGAAAGGCGCAGGCCTGCCTGACGGACTGGCGGATATGTTGGCCAATTCTGACGCTGGCGCGGCGAAAGGCGGCCTGTTTGATGACAGCCATACGCTGCGTAAACTCATCGGTCGCCCGACGACGACGCTCACAGAAAGCCTTCGCTCCGTACTGTAAGTGTTAAAATTTAGTTAATTTATGTGGCATCCTCATAGACCTTCTCTGATAATGACGGAACGGTTTATGAGGAGAATCTGATGATTAGCGGCGTGCTATACGCCCTGCTGGCAGGGCTAATGTGGGGATTGATTTTCGTCGGCCCGTTAATCGTGCCGGATTACCCGGCCCTCTTACAGTCAATGGGACGCTATCTGGCGCTGGGGCTGATTGCCCTGCCGATTGCCTGGCTAGGCCGCACGCGGTTACGCCAGTTGACGCGCAAAGACTGGTCCACCGCCCTGTCGCTGACCCTGATGGGCAATGTAATCTATTACGCCTGCCTCGCCAGCGCCATTCAGCGAACCGGCGCGCCGGTGTCGACGATGATCATCGGGACATTGCCGGTCGTCATTCCGCTTTTCGCTAACGTTCTCTATAGCCAACGAGACGGCAGATTATCCTGGCGGCGTTTAGCGCCCGCGCTGGCGCTTATCGGTTTTGGCCTGCTGTGCGTCAATATTGCTGAACTTAGTCAGGGATTATCCGATGTTAGCGGCTGGCGCTATGGTTCAGGCATTGTGCTGGCGCTGATTTCCGTAGCGTGCTGGGCATGGTATGCGCTGCGCAACGCCCGCTGGCTGCGGGAAAATCCCGACAAACATCCCATGATGTGGGCAACGGCGCAGGCGCTGGTTACGCTGCCGGTCTCGTTAATCGGCTATGCGGCGGTCTGTCTGTGGCTGAGTATCCAGAAACCGTTGTTTACCCTGCCCTTTGGCCCGCATCCCGCGCTGTTTATCGGTCTGATGATCGCCATCGCGGTGCTGTGTTCCTGGGTGGGCGCGCTGTGCTGGAATATCGCCAGCCAAAAATTGCCAACCGTTATTTTAGGGCCGCTGATTGTTTTTGAGACGTTGGCGGGACTGCTCTATACCTTCATTCTGCGCCAGGAAATCCCGCCATTCCTGACGTTAAGCGGCATTGCGCTCCTGGTAGCGGGCGTGGTCATTGCCGTGAGAGCGAAACCGGAAAAAGCGACCGTCGTTCCGGTCACGGAACGCTAATTTCATACTCGCTTAAATTATACGCACCCCGAAAGAGTTATAGCCTCGCCTTAAAGATGCATTTAAAATACAACTTATATTATTGCAAATGAGGTAACGGCTATGGCTTATCGCGATCAACCTTTAGGCGAACTGGCGCTCTCTATTCCCCGCGCATCGGCGCTGTTTCGCCAGTACGATATGGATTACTGCTGCGGCGGAAAACAGACGCTGGCGCGCGCCGCCGCGCGTCACGACGTCGATATTGACATCATTGAAGCGCAACTGGCGCAGTTGGCTGAACAGCCCATCGAAAAAGACTGGCGCGCCGTTCCGCTGGCAGACATTATTGACCATATCGTTGTGCGCTATCATGACCGACACCGCGAGCAACTGCCGGAGCTTATCCTGCAGGCAACCAAAGTGGAACGCGTCCACGCGGATAAGCCAAACGTCCCACGCGGCCTGACAAAATATCTCACCGCGCTGCATGAAGAGCTTTCCAGCCATATGATGAAAGAAGAACAGATCCTGTTCCCAATGATCAAACAGGGTATGGGTCGCCAGGCAACGGGCCCGATAAGCGTAATGGAAAGCGAGCATGACGAGGCGGGAGAGCTGGTAGACGTCATCAAACACGTCACCCAAAATGTAACGCCGCCGCCAGAAGCCTGCACCACCTGGAAAGCGATGTATAACGGCATTAATGAGATGATTGATGATCTGATGGAGCACATCAGCCTGGAGAATAACGTGCTGTTCCCACGCGCGCTGGCCGGGGAATAATCGCCAGCCGGGCATTTTGCCGGATGGCGGCTGTAAACGGCGCCTTATCCGGCCTCCAAATCAACGCTACGCTGTAAGCCCGGTAAGCGCCAGCGCCACCGGGCAAAACAATTAACGCATTCCCGCCATCCGTTTCTTACCTATCAACAGCCAGCCCAGACCCAACGCGATAAACCACAGCGGCGTCACGATCAGCGCCTGGCGCGTATCGTCTTCCAGCGTCAGTAATACCAGCACGAATGCAAAGAACGCCATGCAGACCCAGCACATCAGCTTACCGAGCGGCATCTTATAGATGGATTTTTCATGCAGGTGGGGACGCTTTTTGCGGTACACCAGGTATGAACACAGAATGATGGTCCAGACAAACATAAACAGGATAGCCGAAACCGTAGTGATCATGGTGAATGCGCCAATCACGCTCGGGTTGACCATCAGCATAACCACGCCGCCCAGCAGGCAGATACAGGAGAAGGTCAGGCCTTTCGCCGGTACCGCGCGTTTTGATAGCTTAGCGAACGCTTTTGGCGCCACGCCTTCTTGCGCCAGGCCAAACAGCATACGGCTGGTCGAGAAGACGCCGCTGTTGGCGGAAGACGCCGCCGAGGTCAGCACAACAAAGTTGATCACGCTCGCGGCGGCAGGCAGACCCACCAGTACAAACAGCTCGACAAACGGGCTCTTATCCGGCACCACGGAACTCCACGGCGTCACCGACATAATGACAATCAGCGCAAAGACGTAGAACATGATGATACGGATCGGTATTGAGTTAATCGCGCGCGGCAGCGATTTTTCCGGATCTTTAGTTTCTGCGGCGGTAGTACCGACCAGCTCAATGCCCACGAAGGCGAACACCGCGATCTGGAAACCGGCAAAGAACCCGCTAATACCTTTCGGGAACCAGCCGCCGTCATTCCACAGATGCGCGAAAGACGCTTCAACGCCGGTCGGCGATTTAAAGTGCATCGCAATCATCACCAGCCCGACCACAATCAACGCCACGATGGCGACGATTTTGACCATAGCAAACCAAAATTCCATTTCACCAAACATTTTAACGGTGGCGAGGTTGAGGCTTAGCAGCAGGATCACTACCGCCAGCGAGGCGACCCAATCGGAAAGGCCGGGAAACCAGAACTGCGCGTAGGCGGTAATCGCCACCACGTCAGCCATACCGGTCACTACCCAGCAAAACCAGTACGTCCAGCCGGTGAAATATCCCGCCCAGGGGCCAAGCAGGTCAGAAGCAAAATCGCTAAACGATTTATATTCCAGATTCGAGAGCAGCAATTCCCCCATGGCGCGCATCACGAAAAAAAGCATAAAACCGATGATCATATACACAAAAATGATCGACGGTCCGGCGAGACTGATCGTTTTACCCGATCCCATAAACAGACCGGTACCAATAGCGCCGCCAATAGCGATAAGCTGTATATGACGGTTTGTAAGATTGCGCCGTAGCGACTGTTCAGCCGGAGCCTGTTCGTCGGCTGCGACTTTTACCTGATCTACCATGTTTTTCTTCCTGTACCTGTCTGTGTTGTGCGGGCTCTACGGCCTTTGGTCTATGATACGACGATCCTGTTATCAGGACTCATCGATATTAGGTAAGAATCGGCGGGATGAATACTCAGATTCAAATACAATGTTAATTTTATGTTTAAAATGAGTGTTATATCACTTTGATAATGCGAATTAGCTCACAAAAATACACGTAACGACGCCATTTGCAAAATAAAATATTGGCATCTGCTGAAGTCAGGATTGCCGGATAAGGCGTTTACGCCGTCATCCGGCAAACCCGGGGCGCTTACAGAATTTCCAGCAGTTCCACCTCAAACACCAGGGTGCTGAATGGCGGAATAGATGCCCCGGCCCCACGCTCGCCATAGGCCAGCTCCTGTGGGATAGTCAGTTCCCATTTGGAACCTACCGGCATCAGAGTCAGCGCTTCAATCCAGCCGGCGATCACGCCATTTACCGGGAATTCAGCCGGCTCGCCGCGCGCGACGGAGCTGTCAAATACGGTGCCATCAATAAGCTTACCGGTGTAATGCACGCGTACGCGGTCGGTACGCGCCGGAATCGCGCCTTCGCCCTGCGTCAGAACGCGGAACTGTAAACCAGACTCAGTACTGTTCACACCGTCTTTTTCGCGGTTTTCTTCCAGGTATTTCACGCCTTCGGCCGCCATCGCTTTGAAACGCTCACGACGCACCGCGTCCGCACGCTCATGAATTTCACGCAGCGCACGATGCACCACATCAACAGGAACCGCCGGGTGTTTACCTTCCAGCGCATCAGCAATGCCTGCAACCAGCGCTTCAGGCAACAGCCCTTCAAGACCGGATTCGCTGAGCTGCTGCCCTACCTGCAAACCAATGCCGTAGCTCGCTTGCGCTTCAATAGTGTCAAAAGTCGGGGTGGCCATTATTTTTCCTTCATTGGATATCAAAAAAGTAGCGGGCAGCATAACAGCCACGCTTCTTCTGGTAAAACTTTGTCTCAGGGAGGATGACAAATCGCAGGGAAAAAGAAACAATAGATTATCCGTATTGATGTCACGAAAGCGGATAGCACTACCAGTATCATAGCGTTAGCCATCTATACTCTATGATTAAGGAACGAGATGCGGAGCAGGAGGTAAACCATGCCCGGGCGCTTTGAATTAAAACCAACCCTGGCGAAAATCTGGCACGCGCCGGATAATTTTCGCATCATGGAGCCGCTGCCGCCTATGCATCGTCGTGGCATTATCATTGCCGCTATCGTGCTGGTGATCGGCTTCCTGCTGCCCGCCAGCGAGACCAGCGACTCGCCTGTCGTCACGCGGGAAGCGCAATTGGATCTGCAATCGCAATCACAGCCGCCGACGGAGGCCCAGCTTCAGGCGCAACTGGTGGCGCCGCAAAACGATCCGGATCAGGTGGCGCCCGTTGCGCCGGAACCTATCCAGGAAGGCCAGCCGGAAGAACAAAACCAGCCGCAAACGCAGCCTTTCCAGCAGGATAGCGGCATCGGTCAACAGTGGCGCTCGTACCGGGTAGAGTCTGGTAAAACTCTGGCGCAACTGTTCCGTGACCACGGACTGCCCCCGACAGACGTTTATGCAATGGCGCAGGTAGAAGGCGCTGGCAAACCGCTGAGTAACCTCAAAAATGGTCAAATGATTAAAATTCGCCAGAATGCCAGCGGGGTGGTGACAGGTTTAACGATAGATGGCGATAACGGTCAACAGGTGCTGTTTACGCGTCAGCCTGACGGCAGTTTTATTCGCGCACAGTAACGCCGGCTGCGCCTTACCCCGCCTATACCCTATTCGTTCAGGTGAAGCATTACCGCTTCACCTTATTCACCCACCAAATCCCCGAACACACCAGCACCAGCGCAATCATGTATTTCCACTCCAATATATTCTCGCCGAGAAAAATAGCCGAAAGAGCCGCGCCGGAAACCGGGATCAGAAAGTTAAACGGCGCAATCATCCCCACGCGATTATATTTGAGTAAAATGCTCCATAGCGCAAAAGCGACCGACGAGAGCAGCGTCAGGTAGACTAAAATCGCCACCGACGAGAAGCCATGTATCGTCAGCGTACCGCCAAAAACGTAACCGCCAAAGACCAGTACCAGACCGCCAATCCCCAATTGATAGCCAGTCATGACCATCGGATCGACCGTCTGCGAGAGACGTTTGCCATACAACGTGGCCGCAGAAAGAATAAACGCCGCCAGCACCACGGAGCCTTCTCCCGGCAGATTAAAGCTGAAATCCAGGCCGTTGCTGACGTTCACCACCATGACGCCCGCAAAGCCCAGAATACAACCGAGCGTTTTGTTGTAGCTCAATCGGTCGTTCTGATAAATAAAGTGCGCCAGCAATACGCTGAAGAATGTGCCTGTCGCGTTCATGATTGAGCCTTTCACGCCGGAGGTGAACGCAAGGCCGATATAGAAAAAGAGATATTGTAGCGACGTCTGAGTCAGCCCCAGTAACGTTAACTGAGCAAACTGGCGCGGACGAAACCGACCAATCGGTTTACGCTGAAGCAGCACGAACAGTAGCAGCAACCCACCCGCAAATAAAAAACGATAACCAGCAAAAACAATTTTAGAAGGGATATCATCGGTGGCTATCTGAAAGAGGTCATAACCGCTTTTGATGGCTGGATAAGCGCTGCCCCATAGCAGGCAACAAAATGCGGCACACACATAAACGACGTTTTTGCGGGCAAACGGGGAGGCCTGGCGTTGGGTATCCATTCTTTCACCAAGAAATTAAAATAATGTTTTATTTTTGATTATCGCGAAAAGAGGGGGAGATAGCCAGTCGAAAAGCGATGGGGTTAAAAAAGCAAAACGCCGGCGCTGGGCCGACGTTTCGTTGCTAGCAAAAACGAGAATGACTGATTACTCAGCAACCACGTTGATGATAACTTTTGCGAATACTTCGCTGTGAACCTGGAAGTTCACTTCGTGTTCGCCAGTGGTACGCAGAACGCCGTTCGGCAGACGAACTTCGCTCTTAGCCACGTCAACGCCAGCTGCAGTCACAGCGTCAGCGATGTCGCGAGTACCGATGGAACCGAACAGTTTACCTTCGTCGCCTGCTTTAGACGCGATAGTAACGGTTTCCAGGGCGTTGATTTTCTCTGCGCGTGCATTTGCAGCAGCCAGAACGTCAGCCAGTTTAGCTTCCAGTTCAGCGCGACGTGCTTCGAAGTATTCAACGTTTTTCTTGGTAGCCGGAACAGCTTTACCCTGTGGTACCAGGAAGTTACGAGCATAGCCCGCTTTAACGTTAACCTGATCACCCAGGCTACCCAGGTTTGCTACTTTATCAAGCAGAATAACTTGCATTACCTTATCCTCTCAAAGTCGTATTAATGGACCGTGACCGATTACTGATGGCGATCAGTGTACGGCAGCAGAGACAGGTAGCGAGCGCGTTTGATAGCGCGAGCCAGCTGACGCTGGTATTTTGCACGGGTACCGGTGATACGGCTTGGGACAATCTTACCGCTTTCGGTGATGTAGTTTTTCAGCGTAGCGATATCTTTATAGTCGATCTCTTGAACGCCTTCCGCGGTGAAACGGCAGAACTTGCGACGACGGAAATAACGTGCCATATGGCTAGTCTCCAGAATCTATCAATTCAATCTGCTCGGCATGCAGAACCATTTTGCTCAGACCGTTCTTTGCCTTGTGGCAAGAAATAAACCCCTGAACGGTTATGCGGCTGCCGACCGTTATACTGTGAGTAATGGCCTGGTTTTCGTGTCCGCTAACAATAACGGGCATTTGGCACCACGCCTGCCGGTGAAAGCCGGCTTCCTCTTGCACAGAACGATGCTCAAGCACGAACTGGCAATGCGGAATTCCTGATGGACTGACCTTTCGAAGGGGGGCCCTGCACACGGTGCCGGACAACGCCAGACGGTTGGTCATCAGAAATTACTCTTCAGAATCCCCAGCTTCAGCATCATCTGCGGTTTCGTTAGCGAAATCATCGCGACGCTCACGGCGCTCGTCTTTCGCTTTAACCATCGGAGAAGCTTCGGTAACAGCGTGCTTAGTACGCATAACCATGCTGCGGATAACGGCATCGTTGAAGCGGAAAGTAGTTTCCAGCTCATCGATCACTTCCTGCGGCGCTTCAACGTTCATCAGAACGTAGTGCGCTTTGTGCAGTTTGTTGATCGGGTAAGCCAGCTGACGGCGGCCCCAGTCTTCCAGACGGTGGATCTTGCCTTCTGCGCCAGTGATGGCGGCAGAGTAACGCTCGATCATACCCGGAACCTGTTCGCTCTGGTCAGGATGGACCATAAAAACGATTTCGTAATGACGCATCGAATTGCTCCTTACGGATTATTCAGCCTCCTGTCTGGGTCAGCCGCGGCCCATGGAGGCAAGGAACGTGTTAAAGGTCGGCTGAAAAATGACGCGTTATAATACTGGCGCCTGCGGGCAAACTCAAGGTGATTGTACAATTATTTATCGTGCCGAACGTAACGCCTGTCCCGTCGCATTTTGCTGCTGAGATATTAACTTCATATCGCATGCCACTATAAACGGCCTGTTGCGGCAGAGAAATTGACACTGTGGGCAGCGCACTTTTTTGCCACACAGGGTTTCTTAAACATAGCGGCATACATCAACGGGTTGTTAATCAGGTAAAAAACGACAATGCGATAATTTTTTGAACAACAGCATCAGAAAAGGTCGCCATCTCTGCGGCGGGTTATGGTTAAAATTAAACCAGAAGCGATTCACTAAAGGGGGATATCGCCAACCAGACCGCGCTGCTGAGGAGGTACTCTATGCGAGCCCGGATAATGTTATTTCTGGCTGCGCTTTTGCCTGGCATAACGGCAACGGCAGCCATCGAGTTAAATAATCATCAGGCCAGAAATATGGATGATGTGCGCAGCTTAGGCGTGATCTACATCAACCACAACTTCGCCACGGAAAGTGAAGCCAATCTGGCGCTGAATGAAGAGGCCGACGTGCGAAACGCAATGTATTATCACGTCATACTTATCCGGGAACCGGGTAGCAATGGCAATATACACGCCAGCGCGAATATTTATCGCTAGCATCAGGAAAACCAACGAAAAAGCCATAGTTGATTTGCCCCCTGAACAGGGGGCTTTTTTCGCGGAAAGATGGCTCCGGAATTAGACCTGTGACATCCCGATAATATTCACATTCCGGAGCTCATACTTCACTTCTGCCCGTAATACGCATTCGGGCCATGCTTACGCATGAAGTGCTTGTTCATCAGATAATCGTCGATGGGATTCAGCGCCGGGTTAATGCCGCGCGCAATCCACGCCATTTTTGCCACTTCCTCCATGACGACCGCGTTATGTACCGCATCGTGCGCATCTTTCCCCCAGGCGAACGGCCCGTGTTGATACACGACAATGCCTGGCGTATGCAGCGGTTCCACCTCGCCCAGCGTTTCGATGATCACCTTACCGGTGTTCAGCTCGTACTCGCCCTGCACTTCTTCTTCGCTTAACGCTCTGGTACAAGGAATATCGCCAAAGAAATAGTCCGCGTGCGTGGTACCGAGCGCCGGAATAGCCATCCCCGCCTGCGCCCATGCCGTGGCGTGGGTGGAGTGGGTATGAACGACGCCGCCAAGCGACGGATAGCGTTGATACAGCGCCAGATGGGTAGCGGTATCGGAAGAAGGACGATAACGACCCTCCACTACTTTGCCATCCATATCCACCACCACCATGTCATCTACCTTCATGGTTTCATAGGCGACACCGCTTGGCTTAATTACCACCAGCCCGCGTTCGCGATCGATAGCGCTGACGTTGCCCCAGGTAAACGTCACCAGTCCATAACGGGGCAAATCCATGTTAGCGTCAAATACCTGCTGCTTGAGCTTTTGCATTAGGCTGCCTCCACCAGACCGGCGCTGGCCATGCGCGCTTTCACCCAGTCACGCGCTTTCGCTACCTCTGCCGCCGGGTTCTCTGCTGTTTCGCTCCACATCTCAATCAGATAGGGCCCGCAATAGCCACTCTGTTTGAGCGTTTCGAAGCAGCGTTCGAAATCGACAACGCCTTCGCCAAACGGCACATTTTTGAACACGCCGGGTTTAGTATCTTTGACGTGTACCGCGACGATATGCCCGATTCCCGCCTGTAGCTCCATCTGTACGTCGTTATCCCAGGCAGACAGATTGCCGATATCCGGATAGAGCTGGAACCACGGGTTATTGAGGTAGTGAGCATAGCCCAGCGCTTTACTGATGGAATTCATCAATGGATAATCCATGATCTCCATCGCCAGCGTCACCTGGGCGCGGCTGGCCATATCAACGCTCTCTTTTAACCCATCGCGGAAGCGGCAACGCGTTTCGTCATTGGCCTGCTGATAGTAAACGTCGTACCCCGCCAGTTGAATGACGCGAATCCCGACGTCCTGCGCAAACTGAATCGCTTTACGCATAATCTCCAGCCCCTGCGCCCGTACCGCGTCATCTTCGCTACCGAGCGGAAAACGACGATGCGCGCTCAGACACATGGACGGCACGCGCACGCCGGTTTCAGCAACCGCGCTCACCAGCGCCAGGCGCTGCTCGCGACTCCAGTCGAGCCGCGCCAGTCGGGCGTCGGTCTCGTCCACCGACATTTCAACGAAGTCAAAACCCAGCGTTTTCGCCAGCCGCAGGCGCTCCAGCCAGCACTCCCCGGCAGGGAGCGCTTTTTCATAGATGCCGAGCGGAATTTGTTTCGACAGCATAGCCGCTCCTTAGCCCCACAGTTGGGCAATGGAGCGTTTGAACTGCCGTGCGGCTTCTACCGGCGATTCGGCATCGCGAATGCTACGCCCCGCGATAAAGACATGGATCGGAATGCCTTTGAACAGCGGCAGGTCTTCCAGCGCCAGCCCGCCGGTCACGGTCACTTTAAAGCCCATATCGGAGAGCCGTTTAATCGCGGTAATATCCGCCTCGCCCCACGCCACGCCTGCCGCCTGCGCGTCACGGCTGCGGTGATAAACCACTTGCTGAATACCCGCATCACGCCACTGCTGCGCCTGTTCCCAGGTCCAGTAACCGGTCAGTTCGATCTGCACGTCGCCGTTGAACTCTTTCGCCACATCCAGCGCGCCTTTTGTGGTGTTGATATCCGCACAGCAAATCACGGTCACCCAGTCCGCGTTGGCTTCGAAACACATACGGGAGAGGATTTTACCGGCATCGGCAATTTTGGCGTCCGCCAGCACAATTTTGTGCGGATAGAGCGCTTTCAGATCGCGAACCGCACGCACGCCTTCGCCCACGCACAGAATGGTGCCCACTTCGATAATGTCGACTTCTTCGGCAATCAGGCGAGTGGTTTCATAAGCGCTATCCATAGTCTGGTTGTCCAGCGCGACCTGCAACATTGGTAATGACATGTTCAATTCCTTCTTAAGCTGCCGCGTTGGTGCGGTCAATGAGATCCAGGACTTCCTGCGCGGTACGGCAGGCGCGTAAACGGTCAAAATTAGCTTCGTCTTCAAACAGATTAACGATCTGCATGATGCCTACTTCCTGATGGGTATTGGCGTCTACTGCCGCCATGGTGATCAGAATATCGACCGGGTCGTTATCTTCGTGATTAAACTCCAGCGGCTTTTTCAGCGTCACCAGAGAAAAACCGGTTTTCTTGACCCCTTCTTCCGGGCGGCCATGCGGCATCGCCAGGCCGGGGGCAATCACAAAATAGGGGCCAAACTGCTCAACGCCATCCAGAATCGCCTGGTAATAGCGCGGCTCTACCACGTCGGCAGCCACCAGTAAATCGACGCCGATCTTGACGGCTTCCTGCCAGGTATTCGCTTCAGCCTGCAGGCGGATAGAATTATTCTCCGCCAGTGAATCACGTAATTTCATGTTGCATCCTTACTTCACGTCTTGCGGGAAATGTTCTTTGATCACTTCCAGCAGTTTCGGGCCAAAATCCGCAGGCGACAGCATGTTGCGCACGCCAACCACATATTTGTTGCCGGTCACGCTGATTTCGCCTGCAATATGGGTAGAAGCGATGATGATATCCGCGCCGCTCAACTCGCTTTTGTACTCGCCAACCGCGCAGCTGTTTACCGTGTGGTCAATGTTTGATTGGGTTAAAAACTGGTCCACTTTCATTTTCATGATCATGGAACTGCCCTGTCCGTTGCCACACACAGCCAGAATACGTACGGTCATAATCAAAACTCCTTATTAAGCAGACTGTTCTGCCAGTTGTTTTTCTGCATCTTCTTCTGCGCGCAGTGCGCGGCCAGCGAAGAACATATAAGCCAGTGCAATTACAATGATGACGGCCATAAAGGCGATACCGAGGGAGAAGAAGCCCTGCATCATCGGCGGTGCCAGAATCGACCAGTCCGCCATACCCATCCAGGCGCTCATCCCCGTGAGTTTCACCGCCCAGACGCAACCAAAGATTTCGATCATCCCCATCACCAGACAAATCTTCAGCGCCGCACGCCAGCCGCCGAAGTGGTTAGCGAACACGCCGATAGTGGCGTTAGAGAAGAACATCGGGATAAAGCCAGGAATAATCAGGATCGAGGAGCCGCAGGCAACCAGGATGCCAACCGCAATCAGCTGGCCGATGGTGCCCCACATAAAGCCCCAGACCACCGCGTTCGGCGCGAAGCTATAAATAGCCGCACAGTCAATCGCCAGTACTGCGCCCGGAATCAGACGCTGGGAGATACCGTTAAAGGCCTCAGAGAGTTCGGCGACAAACATACGCACGCCCTGGGTGATGATGAAGATCGCCACCGCAAAGGAGAAACCGGTTTGCAGGATATAGATTGTCCAGTGGGTTTTACCCGCCATCGCCTGTACGGTATCGATACCAAAGGAGAGCAGAATGGCACCAAAGAAGATGGTCATTACAATCGCCGTGGAGACGATGTTGTCATGGAAAATGTTCAGCCAGCCCGGCAGTTTGAGGTCTTCAACGCTTTCCTCTTTTTTGCCCAGGAACGGCGCGACTTTATAGGCAATCCAGGAAGCAAACTGCTGCTGGTGACCGATGGAGAAACCGCAGCCGTCCGTCACTTCCTGAGTCGGCTTGTACATCATGTTGGAGGTAATACCCCAGTACAGGGAAACCAGTATCGCCGTGCAGATAATGGTGGTCCACATGGAATAGCCGAAGATATAGAAAGAGACCGCAATCAGCCCCGCCTGCTGGAACATGATGTGCCCGGTCAACATGATGGTGCGAATACCGGTAATGCGTCGCAACAAGACGTAACAAATATTCAGCGCCAGCGCGAGCAACACCGCGTAGCCTACCCAACTATACGCATCACCCATCCGTTCGATCGTTGCCATCATCGAAGCATAGGTATCGGAAATCGCGCCGTTGATGCCGTAGACCTCAGACATTTTCGCCACCACCGGTTTAAAGGTGCTGGTCAGAATGCCGGACCCGGCCTGTAGCAGCATGAAGCCAATGATGGTTTTGATCGTCCCTTTGATGATCACGCTGACGCTTTTACGCAGCAGGATATAGCCCAGGCAGGTCACAATACCCAGTAATAGCGGGGCATTGGTCATTACCTGATTAAAGAAAATGGTAAAGATGTTGTAGAGGATCTCCATAACGATCTCCGGTAAACGAGGTTGCTGAGTCACAGGCGCTCAGGATAATGTCCCCTCACTGTAATTTTCAAAAGTAATCACAACAAGATTGAATTTGATTAAATGTGACGTAGCGCGCAAATAATTAGCGCACTTAATACATGGTTTACTTATAGGTAACTCATTTTTTCATTAAATAAGTAAAATCATAAAGATGGATACATCCCCATGACGCCAGGCAAGATTAAATTTTCTCCTGACTGCGTTATCCCCTACCCAAAAGTCAAAAAATAGCCCATTGCCTTCTTGAGAAAATAGTGTCAGGATTAATCAAAACAAATCACGTTTTGAACCATTTTGAACAAACATGAAGGTAAATGCGATGAGTAAAGTACAAAGCATCACGCGTGAATCATGGATTCTGAGCACGTTTCCGGAGTGGGGAAGCTGGCTGAACGAAGAGATTGAGCAAGAGCAGGTCGCGCCGGGTACGTTCGCTATGTGGTGGCTGGGCTGTACCGGTATCTGGCTAAAATCTGAAGGCGGCACTAACGTATGCGTCGATTTCTGGTGCGGTACCGGTAAACAGAGCCACGGTAATCCGTTGATGAAAACCGGCCATCAGATGCAGCGTATGGCTGGCGTCAAAAAATTACAGCCTAACCTGCGCACCACGCCGTTTGTTCTCGATCCTTTCGCTATCCGTCAGATTGACGCCGTACTGGCGACCCACGACCATAACGATCACATTGACGTCAATGTCGCGGCTGCCGTAATGCAGAATTGCGCCGATGATGTTCCGTTTATCGGCCCGCAGACCTGCGTAGATTTATGGGTTGGCTGGGGCGTGCCGAAAGAACGCTGCATCGTGGTAAAACCGGGCGATGTCGTGAAAGTGAAAGATATTGAAATTCACGCGCTTGATGCCTTTGACCGCACCGCATTAATCACCCTGCCCGCCGATCAGAAAGCCGCTGGCGTACTGCCGGACGGCATGGATGTACGCGCGGTTAACTATCTGTTTAAAACGCCGGGCGGCAATCTCTATCACAGCGGCGATTCTCACTATTCCAACTACTACGCGAAACACGGCAACGAACATCAAATTGATGTCGCGCTTGGTTCTTACGGTGAAAACCCGCGCGGTATTACGGACAAAATGACCAGCGCGGATATTCTACGCATGGCGGAATCGCTGAATACCAAAGTGGTGATCCCGTTCCATCACGATATCTGGTCGAACTTCCAGGCCGATCCGCAAGAGATCCGCGTGCTATGGGAAATGAAGAAAGATCGCCTGAAGTATGGTTTTAAACCGTTTATCTGGCAGGTTGGCGGCAAGTTTACCTGGCCGCTGGATAAAGACAATTTCGAATACCACTATCCGCGTGGGTTTGACGATTGCTTTACCATTGAACCCGATCTACCGTTCAAATCCTTCCTGTGAGTCGATATCATGCCGGGATTACCCGGCATTTTTTCCATTTACTTTAGTATTTCCAGGCTATTTCAAATATCATCTTTTCAAATCAATTTGTATCGGAATAGCTCATGACTGAAGCACAAAGACATCAAATACTGCTGGATATGCTGGCACAGTTGGGCTTTGTTACCGTCGAAAACGTGATTGAGCGTCTGGGGATCTCCCCGGCGACAGCGCGCCGCGACATCAACAAGCTCGACGAAAGCGGGAAACTTAAAAAAGTGCGCAACGGTGCAGAGGCCATTACCCAACAACGGCCCCGCTGGACGCCGATGAATCTGCACCAGGCGCAAAACCACGATGAAAAAGTACGCATCGCGAAAGCGGCGTCGCAGCTGGTAAACCCGGGTGAGAGCGTAGTGATTAACTGCGGCTCCACCGCTTTCCTGCTGGGGCGCGAAATGTGCGGGAAGCCGGTACAGATCATTACCAACTATCTGCCGCTGGCGAATTATCTGATCGATCAAGAGCATGACAGCGTGATTATCATGGGGGGTCAGTACAACAAAAGCCAGTCGATTACCCTGAGCCCGCAGGGAAGTGAAAACAGTCTCTATGCTGGCCACTGGATGTTTACCAGCGGAAAGGGCTTAACTGCGGATGGCCTGTACAAGACCGATATGCTAACCGCCATGGCGGAACAAAAAATGCTCAGCGTCGTCGGGAAACTGGTCGCGCTGGTCGATAGCAGTAAAATTGGCGAGCGCGCGGGGATGCTGTTCAGCCGCGCCGATCAGATCGCTATGCTGATTACCGGCAAAAATGCCAATCCGCAGGTTTTGCAACAGCTTGAAGCCCAGGGTGTAAGCATACTCCGCGTTTAAAGATGCTGTCGGAAAAACGCTACCGTCGCCGACAACGCTTCTGGCGTAATGCGATGCCGCACGCCTGCGGCCCATAAACAGGTCACATGCTTATCCAGCTTCGCCCCGGCGAGTGCCTGCTGGAGCCGGAAGGTTTCGATAGCAGGCACCACGTCATCCTCCTGACCATGCCACAACAGAAGCGGCCTGTCGGCCAGTCGCTCTAACTGGTGTGTGACTTCCCATTCACGTAGTGGCGCGATGATATTGTCGAATTCCGCCTGCTGTGCCGGGTTCTGCGGGGATAACGGCGGGAAAAGCGTCCGGGCGAGCCCGGTAAAATAGCCCGACCCCATTAAACTGGCCCCGCATTTTACCTCTCGGTGACGCGTCATAATGCCCAACGCCGTCATACCGCCCATGGATGCGCCGCCCACCGCCAACCGCCCGTCAAGTAGCCAGTTTTCCGCCTGAATCGCCGCACGTAACGTCGTAAATTCCTGCATGTTTTGGTGCAGAATCTGCCAGAATCGGTGTATTCGTCCCTGTGAGTCGCCGCCGAAGCGAGCGCCATGCTCCGGCGCATCCGGCATGACTACCCGGAATCCTGCCTGTGCCAGGGCAACGGCAAAATAACTATAAACCAGGCTGGAGGAGGTGAAGCCATGATAGAACACCACACAGGGAAGCGGCACGGCGCGTTTCCCTTCCGGGAAGGCATGTAGTACGACGCCTCCGGCTAATTGTCGTGTTTCAATCGCTATCATTATTCTCTCCTTTTTATCCGGTATGCCACGGAGAAATACTTAACGCAAGTTTATGGATAGCGCAATAATTCATAATGTTTGAGAACTGGGTTACGCTTTCGCAACGTTTTCATTCGAAAATCGCGTGACAGGTAACACTTCGGGAACATTCCCCCTAAAGGGAAATCAATAAGGCATTACACTATGATTATCAGGAAACGAGATAGAGTTATGCGTCGGTTTGCTTCATTGATAGCAGCGCTGTTATTAAGCGCGTGTAGCGTGCTGCAGGGTACGCCGCAACCTGCGCCGCCTGTCGCCGATCACCCGCAGGAAATCCGTCGCGATCAAACGCAAGGACTACAGCGGATGGGGACCGTAAGCGCGCTGGTTCGGGGCTCCCCGGATGATGCAATAGATGAAATCAGAGCGAAAGCCGTCGCTGCGAAAGTCGATTATTACGTTATCTTAATGGTTGATGAAACGGTTGTAACCGGCCAGTGGTATTCACAAGCCATTTTGTATCGTCAATAACAGTAGATTGATTTTTAGTCAGTTTTACATTGCTTTGCGTCCCTATGCGTTTACCTGTGCACAATAAACAAACAGGTTTACCGTGATGGAGCGTCCTGTTAAATGCGGGGTATGTAATAAGGAGCTGACGATGAAACAAGAACTTGCCTTATCCTCACTGCTGCTTTCTGCCGGACTGGTGAGTACGACGGCACAGTCTGCCGAATTCGCCAGTGCTGACTGCGTAACGGGTCTGAATGAAATCGGCCTGATCTCGGTCAGTAATGTTGCAGGAAACCCACAGGATGTAGAGCGGATTATCGCCCTGAAAGCCGATGAACAGGGTGCGTCCTGGTACAGAATTATTCAAATGTATGAAGAACAACAGTCGGATAACTGGCGCGTACAGGCGATACTCTATGCCTGATGCCGCGTGGCTCGCGCCGGATGGCATGTACTACAGGTCAAACGTTACCGCAGTCCCCCGGTCGCCCTTAACAGTAAATCATTTTGCACCTGGGCAGGCAGCGGCATTTCGCCGCGTGTATCCAGCATCATCTGACACCACGCTTGCGCCAGCGGCGGCGAGGCATGACGCAGCATTTCCGCTCCGCATCCCAGCAAGAAAAGCTGCTGCGTAATCTCTCTGCCCATTGCTTCGTCCGGTTTGCGTAAACGTTGCTGTAGCTGACGTACCGCGCGGTCGTAATGGCGATCCTGGCCTTTGACTTCCGCAAAAGCCTCACTCAATACGTCATAGACGCCGTGTTGTTTTGTCAGCACCCGAAGTACATCCAGACACATGATATTGCCGGAACCTTCCCAGATACTGTTCACCGGCATTTCACGGTACAGGCGCGGGAGTTCGCTCTCTTCGCAATACCCCATCCCGCCGAGAACCTCCATCGCCTCAGCCACAAAAGGGATTCCCTGCTTACAGATGGCGAATTTCGCCGCTGGCGTGAATAATCGCGCCCATAATGCCTCTTTCGCCTCGCGACGTTGCTCCCAGGCGCGCGCCAGCCGAAACAAAAGCGCCGTCTGCCCCTCCAGGCATAGCGCCATACGACTTAAGGTTTGTCGCATCAACGGTTGTTCGATCAGCGGCTTACCAAAAGCCTGACGCTGATGAGCATGGTAAATGGCGACTGAAAATGCGCGCCGCATTAAGCCATGACTCCCGAGCGCGCAATCAAGACGCGTCATACCGCCTATCTTTAAGATATGCCGAATCCCTTCGCCCTCTTCTCCCAGCCGCCAGCCGACGGCATCCTGAAACTCGACTTCGGCGCTGGCATTAGATCGATTACCGAGTTTATCTTTCAGGCGCTCAAGACGAACAGAGTTCCGTTGCCCGTCTGGCAGGAAACGCGGCACAAAGAAACAGGATAGTCCTCCTTTTGCCTGCGCCAGCACGAGGTGCGCATCACTTTGCGGCACAGAGAAAAACCATTTATGTCCCACCAGCCGATATGAATCATCCGCCAGCCGCTCCGCGTGGGTCGTATTACTGAGTACGTCAGATCCGCCCTGCTTTTCCGTCATTCCCATGCCGATAAGCAGGCCCCGTTTTTGCCCGCCCGGCAGCAAATGCGAATCGTAGCGATCGCTGCGCAGCGGCGCCAGCCAGTCATGGAAAGTGGCGGGAAGCATCTGTAATAGCAACGGTGTCGCGGCAAAGGTCATCGTGACAGGACAGAGTGTTCCCGCTTCTACCTGAGCATGTAATACAAAACGCGCCGCCCGGGCGACAAAACTTCCCGCCCTTGCCTCTTCCTCCCAGGCAAGGTTATGTACCCGATTAGCGCAAAGCCCCTGCATCAACAGGTGCCAGGCGGGATGAAAGCGAACGTCATCCAGGCGCTGTCCCTGGGGATCGTAACGCAGCAACTCAGGAGGATGCGCGTTCGCCAGACGACCCAGTTCCAGTGATTCCGCCGTTCCCAGTTGTTGGCCAATACTGGCGAGAAGATCGCTATCCCATCCCGCGCCTTCCCGGGAAACCGCTTCACACAGCGCGCCATCAGACAGGAATAAGTTACTGTTATTGAGCGGAGCTGGTTGATTAAAAACGGTATGTGTTTGCCAGGACATGGTGTCTCCCTCCTTCAATGGCGCTGAAGTCAAGTATGGTCATGACTGCGCCATTGACGCCGGAGCAAGATCACAAAAGTATGATTAACCGGCAATATAATGTGGGACGAAACGGGAAGTGTCTTTGGTAATTAGCGTATTGTCCTCGCGAATCCCCATTCCGGAGGCTTCATCGTCAATGATCCAACTGCCAATCAGCGTATAGCTATCGCCAAAGCGCGGCAAAGGCTGAAACGCCTGGTAAATCATCGGCTCGTCAGCGTAGTCGCCGTCGGCATGATCGATAACATTTTGCCGCTCGTCGAAAATCGTGACGTTGCCGCCTTCACGTGAATAAATCGGCTTCCGCACGCTGCTTTCGCCTGGCGCTGCGAGCGATTTTTCGCCCTCAAACCAGGCCGGCAGCAGATTCGGATGGCCAGGGAAAAAGCGCCACAATAACGGCAACAGCCCTTTGTTACTCAGAATACTTTTCCACAATGGCTCAATCCATTGCTCACGCCGTTTTCGCAACAGCGGGCCGTTGTCATCGCGCATCATCCATTCCAGCGGGTAGAGCTTAAAGGCGCGGCGAATCACGTTATCGTCCAGATCGGTCAGCACGCCGCCTACGCCAAGCCCCAGTTCTTCAATATAGATAAATCGCGTTTCCTGGCCCGCCTGCTGCGCGCAATCCTGAAGGTACAGCACCGTCGTGCGATCTTCGTCGGTATCTTCACAACAGCAAAAGTAGAGCGGTTCCCGACTGTACAGCTCGCTGAAGCGGGCGATCAGCCGCTCCTGTATCGCGTTGTATTGATCGGCATCACGCGGGATGGCGCCGCTACGACGGGCATCCTCCAGCCATAGCCATTGAAAGTAGGAGGACTCATAGAGCGACGTCGGCGTATCCGCATTGTATTCCAGCAATTTAACCGGATCTTTGCCGCACCAGACGAAATCCATCCGCCCGTAAAGCGAAGGATCGCGGCTGCGCCAACTTTCGGCGATGACATCCCAGTACAATGGCGGGATCGCCAGCTGCTGCATGATCTGCTCATCCCGGACGGCCCGCTCGACAACCTCCAGACACATCTGATGAAGCTCTGCGGTCGGTTTTTCGATCTGTTCTTCAATTTGCCGTAATGTAAAACGGTAGGCCCGGCTTTCATCCCAGTAAATTTCGTTATCGATAACATGAAAGTCAAAACCGTGATCGCAGGCGATCTTATCCAGATCCCGGCGTATCGGTACGTTGTGTCGTAGCATGGTTAGCCTCCCCAGTGCCCGCGGGCGCTGGAAGAACGGCCATAGCCGCCGCGGGAGACGGTGGACGCTTTCCGTGTGATATAACCAGGGCTGGTCACGGTATCGCTTTTCCCTGTGCCGCTTCGCCACGCATAATCGCCGGATGTGGTGCGCCAGACGGGACGGGAGACGTAAGATGAACCGCCGCTGCTATAGATGTATTGTTCATCACGGTTCTGGCGAATCGCGCGGCTGAGTAAAAAGCCGCTTAATACCGGAACCCAGCTCCGCTCGGTGATATCAAAGTAGCAATCGCCAAACTGCGACTGACAGCGCTCCTGCGTCAATTGCTTAGGCACATTAGCGTAAAATTCTGTTTTCGCATTATTCCAGCCGTCAGCGCAAACGCTGGCGCTATTGCCATCGTCAATACAGTCGTTCACCGTGGCGTAAAACGTCCCATCGCCGTCGTTGTCACTATTGCCGCCATCACCGCACCCTTTCAGGAGAAAAAAGGCCGCTCCGCCCATAATCGCCAGCGTCAGGCATTTTGGCGTGTAGCGATTTCGTTGCCGCTCAAAGGGATTTACCGGTTCGGCTATCCGTCTTATTGCCGAATGGCCTACGCCGGATGTGCTTCTGGATTTTCGTTTTTTTGCCATGATCTTCCGTTACCATGTCATACAGGCAGCGTTAAAAATACCGCCAGCCAGCGCTGCGGTTCCCATAAATAGCCCCGCCGCCACGTTGTGATTAATAATTTTTTCGCTCAGCGTAGGCATGTATAACCTTACGCAACCATAAATCAGCAGTTGAATCACCAGCGCAATGCCGCCCCAGGCAAAATAGTCCGGGATACTGACCGAGTTTATCGCCGCGCTGGATAAGGGGATGACATAGCCCAGCAACGTACCGCTAAAGGCCAGCGATGCCGCAGTATTGTTATTTTTTATCAGCTGCCATTCATTATGCGGCGTTATCTTTGAGTAAATAAAAAGAAATACAATGACCATTGCCGCGCCAATAAAAAAATAGGCGCAGAAAGCCAGTAATGCGTCCAGTATATGCATAATTTCCCTGTATGTGCTTAACCAATAACCGTCAGTGAAGTGAGCGGGATATCCACGCCGAGGGCGCGTGAAAACACCCATTCAGGCTCACCGCGCTCATTAAATGATTCTTCCCCGTTCAATAGAAGATACTCCCAGGCGTCATCCGTCACCTGGCGCTGGAAGCCCATCGTAAAATTGTGAACGTCCCATTTCTCTGCCTGCTGATTTTCAACCTTTTCCAGCATGTAGACAGGTTCAATATTGCCCGGCTCTTCATGGTTAAAAAAACGCTGCCAGCGCCGTTCTTGCCAGTTGAGCGTCATCGGCCCTATTGCCGCTGGCGCAATGGCTGAACGCCAGTGACGTTCCTCGTTAATACCGAAACTTTCCTCATATACAAAAAGTTTGATGTCATCAATGTCGTCAACATCCGTGCCGCCAGTGGTGTTAATTTGTAGGAACTCATCGCCCGAGGTGTAGTAGCGAAAAATTTGACTGCCGCCGCCTAAATCTATACGACTCGCTGCCGCGACAGTGTATTTTTCACCCGGTAGCTCCACCAGCAACGACGACTCCAGTAGCCGGAATGCCAGCGTATCCAGCGTGAAACCGGCGTTAAGATGTAATCCTAATGGTCCGCGAATCGGCGCTGGCGCGCTTGTTTTACCGAGCAAACGCTGAAAAAATTGCATCATAGGGGAACCTCTATCTCTTGCCATGCGACCTCTTCAGCCAGAATGCGATTGTCGTTGGGCATAATGCCATTTGAGATCGCGCATTCATGTGCCGTCTCGTATGAAAGCGACGAAGCTCAGCACGGTAGCGCGCTTTCGCGCTACCGATAACAAAGCAGATACTGCCCGATAAACAGGCCCAGCAAAGCGGGCCAGGTCAGTCTGGACAAATGACGCTGGCAGGTTTTGACAATCCACGTAAAGAGCATTATTCGCCTTGTTGACGCTGTAAACGCGCCAACACATCCTGAGCATTGCTTTTATTGGTTGCGCCAATGCCGGCCTGCGCCAGTTTTTCATCCAGGTCGCGTCCATCGGCGACTTTTTCCAGCTGCGCGGCGGCATCCAGCCGGGCCTGGCGTTCAGCCTGACGCGTTTGTAAACGTTTAAGCGACTCCGCCGCCGTAGACACATTCGACGCGGCTCCGACGGTCGAAGTCGTCACCGCCTGCTGCGCGCGCTGCATGGCTTCTGTCGCCTTAACCACTTCAAGTTGCTGCTCAAACTGCGCAATCCGCTGGCCTGTCGCCGTTACGGCCTTCTCCACCGCATCGCGAGAGGCTTCCAGATTAGTCAGCACCTGTTCTTCGGCAAGAATGGCATTTTCCAGACGGGCTATTTCTTCCGCCACTTCGTTGAGTAAAGCGGCGTCGACATTCTTACTCATTGCCACCAACGCTCGTGTTTCAAGGCTGGCTTTACGCTCACGTAAATCATTCAGCTTGTCATGGCTTAGCTTCACCCGCGCCAATAAATCCACTCTGGATTTACCCGCTTTATCCAGCTCGGCTTTTGCGTCGCGAATATGCTGCTCCAGCATACGTACACCCTGTGCTTCATCAATGGCCTCTTCTGCCTGAGCAACGAATGATTTACCTAACGTGAACAAACTTTTTAAAATTCCCATGTAAGCCGCCTGTATTATTCCTGTGAATAGACTTGTGTTATTTCAGCGATATCCAACGCATTTTCTACAAGCGTGGTGATTTCCAGCGTCACGTCGGCAAGCGACGAATTTAACGACAGCGCGCCAAAAGCGACATAATATTCCTCCTGTTTTACCTGGGTAATACCGACCGAAGACAGCGGTAAAACCTTCTGATTTCTCAATAAGAAAAGATTAAATTCCGCGGTATCTCTAATCGTATTTACCGGACAGATATAAGTCTCGATAACTATTTGTTGCGAGGTAAATAAAACCGCCAGTGGTAAATCGCCATAATCATTCATTTTTATTATTAATGAAGATTCATTATTTTCTATATCAATATCTAATTCGGCGATGCTGTTTAATGCATCCGCCAGCGTCCGTGGAGTCCATGCCATATTTTTATCTCTATCTCATTTTTATAAATAAAAGAAATTACAGGGTAGGTTTTTCTTTTTATATTACCAGCCAGAGATAAAAAAAAACCATCCGATTATGGATGGTTTTTTCTTAAAAAATACTATTAGCGTCAGGTTCGCTGGCGAACGGCTTCAAACAGACAAATCCCGGTCGCAACAGAGACATTCAGCGACGACACGCTACCGGCCATAGGAATGCTGATCAGCTCATCGCAGTGCTCACGGGTCAGACGACGCATACCTTCACCTTCTGCGCCCATGACCAGCGCCATGCGGCCAGGCATTTTGCTCTGATACAGCGTATGGTCAGCCTCGCCCGCCGTTCCGACAATCCAGATATTCTCTTCCTGCAACATGCGCATCGTGCGCGCCAGGTTGGTGACGCGGATCAACGGCACGCTTTCTGCTGCGCCGCAGGCGACTTTCTTCGCCGTCGCGTTAAGTTGCGCGGAGCGGTCTTTCGGCACGATTACCGCATGTACGCCTGCGGCATCGGCGCTGCGCAGACAGGCGCCAAGATTATGCGGATCGGTGACGCCATCGAGGATCAACAAAAAGGGGCGTTCGTGTAATGCGATCAGATCCGGCAGATCGTTTTCCTGATATTGCCGGCCTGGTTTCACGCGAGCGATAATACCCTGATGCACGGCACCGTCGCTTTTCTCGTCGAGATATTGGCGGTTTGCCAGCTGGATAACCACGCCCTGGGACTCAAGGGCGTGAATCAGCGGCAACAGACGTTTATCTTCACGGCCTTTTAAAATAAAGACTTCCTGAAAACGTTCAGGGGCGCGCTCCAGCAGGGCCTGCACTGCGTGGATGCCGTAAATCATTTCGCTCATTAATGTACTCATTGTTTACGTTTTGCCGGGGGCGCTACGCTTGCCCGGCCTACAGATAATTCCCCCTCTTCTGTTTGAAGAGGGTATTGCTCACTCTGCCGCTTTTTTCTTCGCCGCACGCTTCGCTTTGGTCGCTGCGGCTATTTTCTGCGTTTTAGCCGATGGCTTTTTTGCTTTTCTCGCGTCTTTCTTCGCTGCTTTCGGCTTCGCTTTTTTCTCGCCGCGGAAGGCGCTATCAGGCTCGAAGTTAACTTTTTTACCTACCTGACGACGTTTACCGGCGTTTTTACTTTCACCTTTTTTCGCTTTTTCACGCGCCGTTTTGCCGACGTTACGCGGTGCGCGCTCGCTGGAGATCAAGCTAAAGTCAATTTTCCGTTCGTCCATATTCACCGCTTCGACGCGTACCTCGACCCGGTCGCCCAGGCGATATGTCTGCCCGCCGGACTCGCCAATCAGACGTTGCCCTACCTGATCGAAGCGATAGTAATCGTTATCCAGTGAGGAAACGTGTACCAGCCCATCGATAAACAGTTCATCAAGACGGACAAAGAAGCCGAAACCAGTGACGCTGGCAATCACGCCCTTAAAGACGTTGCCTACCTGATCCAGCATAAAGTCACATTTCAGCCAGTCGGAGACATCACGCGTCGCTTCATCAGCGCGGCGTTCCGCCATCGAACAGTGCTGGCCGAGCTGCAACATCTCTTCCATCGAGTAGTGATAACCGCCCGTTTCTGTGGTGTTGCCCTTGTTCCCTTGCTCTTTAGCCAGCAGGTACTTAATGGCGCGGTGCAAAGAAAGATCCGGATAGCGGCGAATCGGCGAGGTAAAGTGCGCATAAGACTGCAACGCCAGGCCAAAGTGCCCGCGGTTTTCCGGATCGTAAATCGCCTGCTTCATTGAACGCAGCAGCATAGTTTGCAGCATTTCGGCGTCCGGCCGGTCGGCAATCGATTCAAGCAGTTCGGCATAATCGCGCGGTTCCGGTTTATTTCCGCCCGGAAGCTCCAATCCCAGCTCCGCCAGTACGGAGCGGAATGAGGTGATCGCTTCGGTGGTGGGCTTATCATGAATACGGAATAGCGCCGGCTCTTTAGCTTTTTCGACAAAGCGCGCCGCCGAGATATTCGCCATGATCATGCACTCTTCGATAAGCTTATGCGCGTCATTACGCTGGGTCTGTTCGATACGCTCAATGCGACGTTCGGCGTTAAAGATAAACTTCGCCTCTTCGCTCTCAAACGAGATCCCCCCGCGCTCTTCACGCGCTTTATCCAGCACTTTGTAGAGGTTGTGCAGCTCTTCAATATGCTTCACCAGCGGCGCATATTGTTCACGCAGATCCTGATCGCCCTGCAGCATATGCCAGACTTTGGTATAGGTCAGACGCGCATGGGAGCTCATCACCGCTTCATAGAATTTGTAGCCGGTCAGCCGACCTTTCGCCGAGATGGTCATTTCACAGACCATACACAGCCTGTCAACCTGCGGGTTTAGCGAACACAGGCCGTTGGAGAGCACCTCCGGCAACATTGGGACAACCTGTGACGGGAAGTAAACCGAC
Source organism: Salmonella sp. NW1250 (assembly GCF_051812965.1). Taxonomy (NCBI): domain Bacteria; kingdom Pseudomonadati; phylum Pseudomonadota; class Gammaproteobacteria; order Enterobacterales; family Enterobacteriaceae; genus Salmonella; species Salmonella sp. NW1250. The sequence continues at coordinate 290,034 of NZ_JAMNDD010000006.1, forward strand.
GTGCCGCGATTGCGCGCCTCGCGATCCAGCGGCGTTGGCGGCCGTACATAATAGCTCACGTCAGCAATAGCGACCCACAAACGCCAGCCGCCGCCGCGTTTTTTCTCACAGTAAACCGCGTCGTCAAAGTCACGGGCATCTTCGCCATCAATCGTGACCAGCGGCAAATCGCGCAGATCGACACGACCGACTTTCGCCTCTTCCGGCACCTCTTCTTTCAGCCCGGCGACCTGCTGCTCTACCGCCTGCGGCCAGATGTAAGGTATTTCATGGGTACGCAGCGCCATATCAACTGCCATACCGGTGCCCATATTGTCGCCCAGCACTTCGACGATTTTCCCTACCGCTTTAGTACGGCGAGTTGGACGTTGGGTCAGTTCAACCACGACCACGAACCCCATCCGCGCGCCCATGACGTCTTCTGGCGGGATAAGAATGTCGAAGCTGAGACGGCTGTCGTCCGGCACTACAAAGCCGACGCCCGCATCGGTGAAATAACGCCCGACTATCTGACTGGTTTTCGGTACCAGTACACGGACGATACGCGCTTCGCGGCGACCTTTACGATCGGCGCCCAGCGGCTGCGCCAGCACCTGATCGCCATGAATACAGGTTTTCATCTGCTCGCTGGAAAGATACAAATCGTCTTTGCGGCCTTCGACACGTAAGAAACCGTAACCGTCACGATGACCGATCACGGTGCCTTTCAGCAGGTCGAGGCGTTCCGGCAGCGCATAGCACTGGCGGCGGGTAAAGACCAGTTGTCCGTCGCGCTCCATCGCGCGCAGGCGGCGACGCAAGGCTTCAAGCTGCTCTTCGCCTTCAATATTCAGTTCTACGGCCAGTTCTTCGCGACTGGCCGGTTTTTCACGTTTCGTTAAATGTTCGAGGATAAATTCCCGGCTCGGGATAGGATTCGCGTATTTTTCTGCTTCGCGTTCCTGGAAAGGATCTTGTGACATTGAGGTTCCTCCATTGTCATCTCTAATGAAGTTTACTTCACTCCACCAGTAATAATTTATAAAGCGGTTGATTCTCTTCAACCAAATCGGCAAGCGTGTAGTTATCCAGCTCCTTGAGAAAACTCTGCACGGCCTTAGAAAGCGCCTGTTTCAGACGACAGGCAGGGGTGATGTGGCAAAATTCGCTGCTACAGTTGACCAGTGATAAGGGTTCCAGCTCACGCACCACATCGCCAATACAAATAGTATTAGCCGGTTTACCCAGGCGGATACCGCCATTTTTTCCCCGAACGGCGGTGACAAAGCCCGCCCGGCTAAGCTGATTGATAATTTTGACCATATGATTACGGGACACGCCGTAGACTTCTGTCACCTCAGAAATGCTGGTCATTCGTCCATCTGGTAACGACGCCATATAGATTAGCGCACGTAAGCCGTAATCGGTGAAACTCGTTAACTGCACATCAACCTCAGGAAAAGGGAAAACGGGATATAACTTATCTGTATTGATGATAAACCAGCCACCTGTCAGGCTGCTAATTTATTTCGGTTCAGGAAGGAAAAAAGCGGGGAACAATGACGCATTTGAGCCGAAGGGTGATGCAAAACATCTTATCCGGCTAACAAATGCGTACTCATCATAGACCCGGTAAGCGTAGCGTTACCGGGCATCATCCATCAATTATGCGTCGAACGGATCGCGCAGAATCATCGTCTCAGTACGATCGGGGCCGGTAGAAATAATATCAATCGGCACGCCGGTCAGTTCTTCGATACGTTTGATGTAGTTCAGCGCCGCCTGCGGCAGGCCGCTACGATCTTTCACGCCGAAGGTGGATTCAGACCAGCCCGGCATGGTTTCGTAAATCGGCTCTACACCTTTCCAGTCGTCAGCTGCCAGCGGAGTGGTAGTCACTTCGCGACCATCCGGCATACGATAAGCCACGCAGAGTTTCACCTCTTTCAGGCCATCCAGAACGTCCAGTTTGGTCAGGCAGAAGCCAGACAGGGAGTTCAGCTGTACCGCACGACGAACGGCAACGGTGTCCAGCCAGCCGGTACGACGACGACGGCCGGTAGTGGCGCCGTATTCGTTACCCTGCTTGCAGAGGAACTCGCCGGTTTCATCAAACAGTTCGGTCGGGAACGGACCTGCACCTACACGAGTGGAGTAAGCTTTGAGGATACCCAGAACGTAATCAACATAACGCGGGCCCAGGCCGGAACCGGTCGCCACGCCACCTGCAGTGGTGTTAGAAGAAGTTACGTACGGATAAGTACCGTGGTCGATATCCAGCAGGGTACCCTGCGCACCTTCAAACATGACGAAATCGCCACGCTGACGCGCCTGGTCGAGCAGGTCCGAAACGTCAACAACCATAGAAGTCAGGATGTCGGCAACAGCCATCGTATCATCCAGAACTTTCTGGTAATCAACCGCTTCAACTTTGTAGTAGTTAACCAACTGGAAGTTGTGATATTCCATCACTTCTTTCAGTTTTTCAGCGAAGGTTTCTTTGTCGAAAAGGTCACCAACACGCAGACCGCGACGTGCCACTTTATCTTCATAAGCAGGCCCGATTCCACGACCGGTGGTGCCGATCGCTTTCGCGCCACGCGCTTTCTCACGCGCGTTATCCAGCGCAACGTGATAATCAAGGATCAGCGGACAGGCTTCAGACAGCAGCAGACGCTCACGAACGGGGATGCCACGGTCTTCCAGTTCTTTCATCTCTTTCATCAGCGCGGCCGGAGACAGCACAACACCGTTACCGATGATGCTGGTTACATTCTCGCGAAGAATACCTGATGGAATAAGATGGAGAACGGTTTTTTCACCGTTGATTACGAGAGTATGGCCTGCGTTGTGACCGCCCTGGTAGCGTACAACATATTTAGCCCGTTCAGTCAGAAGATCGACGATCTTTCCTTTACCTTCGTCACCCCATTGGGTGCCCAGTACGACGACGTTGTTACCCATTTTTCAAAATCACCGTTTGCTTAAAAATGGATTCTACCATCGCTTTTTCAGATATACAGCACTTTTTGCACTCAATATGCGGCAAATCCGACCACTTTTTGCTCAGCCAATCGTTTTCCTCAACATGTAGTAGACCACAACTCCCGCGACCACAAGTCCGCCGCCGAAACGACGTAAAACATTTTCCGGCAGTTGCGCCAGTGCCGAAACCATTTTTTTCCATGCGCCGGGATACAGCATCGGTCCCAGCCCTTCGAGGACTAATACCAGAGCAAGCGCCAACCAGATTGTTGAATTCATTTATCGCCCTTATAAAAGAAAACCACCGGCATCCTTTGGATGCGGTGGTTTTGCTGGTCTAAAACCGCTGACGCTATTTTAGCGTGTCGTCGAACTCGGTGTCTTCATGTAGCGGAAGAAATCGCTGTCCGGGCTCAATACCATCACGTCCTGATTACCTTCGAAGCTCTTCTCGTAAGCGCGCAGACTACGAATGAACGCGTAGAAATCAGGGTCCTGACTGAACGCGTCGGCAAACAGCTTCGCGGCTTCAGCATCACCTTCACCACGCATGATACGCCCCTGACGCTCGGCTTCCGCCAGAGTTTTCGTCACCTCATAGTCAGCAGCCGCACGCAGTTTTTCCGCTTCTTCCTGACCTTGTGAACGATGACGACGCGCGACCGCTTCACGCTCGGCGCGCATACGGTTGTAAATCGCCTCAGAAACCTCGGTCGGCAGGTTGATCTGCTTAATACGCACATCGACCACTTCGATACCCAACGCCGCCATACTGTTCGGGTTGATGACCGGTACTTTACCTTTGGTTTCCGCCGTGACGCGTTCCGCCGCTTCGGCAATCGCGTCATCCGCCGCCGGGGTCGCCACTTCATCATCGGTACCGGCTGAACCGGAGTTCAGCGCGTCGCGCACCTCCAGAGTCAGACGACCACGAGAATCGGTCACGATGTCTTTTACGTCCAGGCGACCAATCTCAGAACGCAAACGGTCCGAGAATTTACGTTTTAACAGCACTTCGGCTTGCGAAATATCGCCGCCGCCGGTCGCCAGATAGTAACGGCTAAAGTCGCTGATACGCCATTTGATGTAGGAGTCGACAATCAGGTCTTTCTTCTCTTTAGTCACAAAGCGATCGGCCTGGTTATCCATCGTCTGGATACGCGCATCAAGCATTTTCACTGATTCAATAAACGGGATCTTAAAGTGCAGACCCGGCGCGTAAACCAGCGGTTTGTTCTCATCGTCACGCAGAACTTTACCAAAACGCAGCGTAATGCCGCGCTCGCCCTCTTTGACCACAAAGACGGACATGTAGAGCACTACCAGCACGATGATGATAATCGCAATAACTGACTTACGCATCGTTATTCCCCCTGACGCTGGTAGTCGTTACGCTGCGCATTCGCGCGGCGTTGGTCCATAATATCGCCCTGATTTGAGGACGACGTGTTGCTTGCTCCGCTGGCGTTAGACTTTGTGGACGGCGGCAGGCGCAGCAGGTTGCTGGCGCTATTGTCGCTCTTTGCCGCCGGCGCATTCCCGCCTTTCAGCATCTGATCTAACGGCAGCACCATTAAATTACCGCTCTTGTCGTTAACCAGTACTTTACGGGTATGGCTCAGCACTTTTTCCATCGTTTCAATATACAGACGCTCGCGTGTAATCTGCGGCGCGGCTTTATATTCCGGCAAAATCTTCGCAAACCGGGCGACTTCACCCTGCGCTTCCAGGATAGTCTGGGTTTTATAGGCGCGTGCCTCTTCCAGAATACGCTGCGCCTGACCGTTGGCGCGCGGCTGAACTTCGTTGGTATACGCTTCCGCTTCACGAATGTACTGCTGCTCGTTTTCACGTGCGGCAATCGCGTCGTCAAAGGCGGCTTTCACCTCTTCCGGCGGGCGCGCAGCCTGGAAGTTCACGTCCAGCAGGGTAATCCCCATGTTGTACGGTTTGATAGTCTCTTCCAGCTCGCGTTGGGTATCGCTACGAATAACGGTACGGCCTTCGGTCAGGATGCGATCCATCGTGTATTTACCAATGACGCCACGCAGCGCGCTGTCGGTGGCCTGACGCAGGCTATCGTCCGGGCTGGTCACGCTAAACAGATATTTCTGCGGATCGGTGACGCGGTATTGCACGTTCATTTCAACGCGCACGACGTTTTCATCAGACGTCAGCATCACGCCTGACGCCGCCAGTTCGCGCACCGCCTCGACGTTCACCGGCGTGACGTCGTCAATAAATGTCGGCTTCCAGTTCAGACCTGGCTCTACCAGATGGCTGAATTTACCAAAACGCGTCACAACGCCGCGCTCGGCTTCTTTAATGGTATAAAAACCGCTGGCCGCCCAGATAATGACTACTGCCGCCGCGGCGATGGCGACAATACGGCCTCCCAGTTGCGGACGCGGGCCTTGCGATGAGCTACCGCCGCCGGAACCGGTGCCTTTACCGCCCCCAAAACCACCGAGTTTTTTACTCAGCTTACGGAAGATATCATCCAGATCGGGAGGTCCCTGATCGCGGCCACCTTTGTTTCCATTTCCCCCAGAGTTGCTGCCAGGTTTGCTGCTTCCCCACGGGTCGCGGTCCTGTCCGTTATTACCGGGCTGATTCCACGCCATGTTTGTGCTCCATATTTGTTATGCGGTGATCCCCGTTGTCTTTCGACCTCAGAGGATAAGGCGAAATTACTCCATGCTTCAGACGAACCGCCGTTACAGACATCATCTTTCAGGCTGCGTCTTGAGTGGCGGCTTTTTTACCCCAGGTCACTTAGTTGTGAGCTCCTGAGATTCTCTCAGCTACCGCCTCAATACGACCTGAATGACTTCGCGTCTAGATCACGTATTCGATCAACGCCGGTTCTTGTTTACAGAGGCGACGCCAGTCGACAATCGGCATTCGTACCTGCAGACTGACGCTACCGTCTTCCTCCATCCACTCTTTTTCTATTGCCTGAAGCTGATAAAACCGGCTTCTCAGACGCCCTTCCTGCGGCGGCAAACGCAGCGTATGCTGCGCCACCTCGCCGGAAAGACGCTCCGTCAAAGCCTGAAAAAGCTGTGGTATCCCCACGCCGCTTTGCGCTGAAAGCCAAACGCGGATGGGTTTATTCTCTTCATCTCTGTCGATACGCGGTTCAAAGTCGTCCAGCATATCGATTTTGTTCATCACCATTAAGGTGGGGATTTCGTGAGCGTCAATCTCTTCAAGAACGGTGTTTACCGCCTCGATGTTTTCCTGCACGCGAACATCCGCCGCATCGACCACATGCAGCAGCAGCGTCGCCTGACGCGTCTCCTGCAGGGTAGCTTTAAAGGCAGCCACCAGATCGTGCGGTAAATGGCGGATAAAGCCTACCGTATCCGCCAGAACGGTTTCACCGACATCCGCTACATCAATACGACGTAAGGTCGGGTCCAGCGTCGCAAATAGCTGATCTGCCGCATAGACCCGCGCTTCAGTGATCTGATTAAAAAGGGTGGATTTTCCGGCGTTGGTATAGCCCACCAGCGATACCGTCGGAACGTCGGCCTTGATGCGCGACTGCCGCCCCTGCTCACGTTGCTTCTCAACCTTCTCCAGGCGCGACTGAATTTGCACAATGCGATTACGCAGTAAACGACGGTCGGTTTCGAGCTGGGTTTCACCCGGACCGCGCAAACCAATCCCGCCTTTCTGACGTTCAAGGTGGGTCCAGCCACGCACCAGACGCGTAGCCAGATGGCGTAGCTGCGCCAGCTCAACCTGCAACTTACCTTCATGGGTACGCGCACGTTGGGCAAAAATATCTAAGATAAGACCGGTGCGATCGATAACCCGGCACTCGCACAAACGCTCCAGGTTTCGCTCCTGGGCTGGACTCAATGCATGATCAAACAATACGACCGCTGCGCCAGTCGCTTTCACGGCTTCCGCAATTTCAACTGCCTTACCTTCACCTACAAAGTACTTCGGGTGCGGTGCTTTACGGCTACCGGTAATCACCTGCATTGCTTCGACACCGGCGGAAGAGACCAGAGATTCAAACTCCTGGAGGTCTTCCATATCTTTGTCTTGCGAAAAATAGATGTGTACCAGTACCGCCTGCTCACCGGCATCATAACGGTCAAACAAGCGTAAACCCTCTTAATAACCAGCGGGGGCGATTATCCGACGCCCCCGACATGGATAAACAGCGCGTGAACTTATTCAGTCTCTTCGCTGTCCTGTTGCGCAGTAGAACCCTGCGCGTTGCTACCGTGATGGTAGTTATTGCTGGCGCCGCCACCGGCATTGTTGCTGTGATGGGAAACCGGGCGAGACGGGACAACAGTAGAAATCGCGTGCTTATAAACCATCTGGCTGACCGTGTTTTTCAACAGGATCACGAACTGATCAAAGGACTCGATTTGACCTTGCAGCTTAATACCATTCACCAAATAAATAGAAACTGGAACACGTTCCCGACGCAATGCGTTCAGGAACGGATCTTGTAAAGATTGCCCCTTAGCCATTCTCTTTTCCTTATATGCTTATTTGTACTTTGAACCTTTCGATTCTGAAAAATTGCGCACGATACGTCTCAATTGTACACATTCAGTCTGCGATAGCACCAACAACCTGTAATACTTCTTTTCGCGCCCGATCGGGATTCTCACTGTCAAGCCAGCGCACCCCTTCCCAACCGCGCAACCAGGTCATCTGGCGCTTCGCCAACTGTCTCGTGGCGCAAACACCTCTATAAACCATTTCATCATATGAGATTTCGCCCTCAATGTATGACCACATCTGGCGGTATCCCACACAACGGATGGAAGGCAAGTCCGTATGCAAATCTCCTCGGGCAAAAAGCGCCCGGACTTCTGCTTCAAAACCTGAAGCCAACATCTGATGAAAACGCAGTTCAATGCGCTGATGGAGCAGTTCACGGCTCGCCGGGGCGATAGCGAACTGATGCACCTGGTACGGTAGCGCGTCTCCTGACGTTTGCGTTAGCTCCGTTAAAGTTTTACCCGAAATGAAAAAAACTTCCAGTGCCCGGGAAAGTCTTTGCGGATCATTTGGATGAATTCGCGCGGCGGCAACCGGATCTATCTCCTGAAGTTGCTGATGCAACGCCTCCCATCCAAGCTCCGCTGCTTGCTGCTCTATCCGGGATCTGACTTCCGGATCTGCTGAAGGCAGCGGCGATAACCCTTCCAGCAATGCCTTAAAATACAGCATGGTACCGCCCACTAACAGCGGGATACGCCCCGCAGCGGTGATCTCCGCCATTTGCGCTAACGCGTCGCGGCGAAAATCCGCCGCCGAATACGCCTGCGACGGGTCGCGTATATCCAACAGTCGATGCGGCGCCGCTTTCAGCTCATCGGCATTCGGCTTAGCCGTGCCAATATCCATTCCCCGATAAATGAGGGCGGAATCAACGCTTATCAACTCTACTGGCAAAACTTTACGCAGTTCTATCGCCAGCGCCGTTTTGCCGGAGGCCGTCGGCCCCATCAAAAATATCGCCTTAGGCAGGCTCGCCTTGCTTACATCATTCATGCTTCAGGGCGTTCATCGCCGAATGTAAATCAACAGGTTGTAACAGGCCACCCGGCGGCGCTTTTACCAGCTGCGGACATAGCCGCTCAACATCCGCCAGCAGCGATATGGCCTGCGCCATCGACCACTGCGGATGTTCGCTCTGCACATTACGCGCTATCCATTGTGCAATATTGACCGTTGCAAATGTGGTCTGTTGCGCCAGGTAGCCTATCAGTTCAGGAATCAAGATTTGTAAATTTTGTTGTCGTAAGGGTAAAGGCACCGCCCGAATGGTCACATGCTGCGCATCTGACTGAAATTCAATACCCAATTCTCCCAACAAAGATTGGGCTTTTTGCAGCGCGGCTTTTTCATCGGCGCTCACTTTTAAACGCAGCGGAATCAGCAACGGCTGCGCGCAAACCGGACTTTGACCCGGTGTAAGCTGCGCCTGACGCAGCCAACGCTCCGCAACCGGCAGCGACAAGAGCTGGATAGTCCCCGCGTGTTCCAGCAACGCGCAGTCACCGCCGACTATCGTCAGTACGCGACCAAAACTCTGGCTATGTCCGTCAAGCGCAGGCGCAACCGGATCCGGCGCGGGGCTCGTCGTCGGCGTCTGTAAAAGCGCGCGATAAACCTCGCCCTGCAGCTTCTGATAACCTGGCTGCGCGTGCGGCCAACCACCTGCGGACTGACGCCCGCCGTTACCGCCCGATGCGCCGCCGGAATAACGCGGTGTCGCAGGCTCGCGCGCCGCAGTTGGCTCGGCGGGTACAGCAAAATGGTTGCGCCCGGCGGCGATACGGTTTTCCGGGACATGCCGCGGCGCTGGCGCAATATCCTCAAGCGGCAGCGTCGTTTCCGTCTGCTGTTGCAGAACGCTCAGCACCCCTTGATAGATGAAGTCGTGCACCAGCCGGGATTGATGAAAACGCACTTCGTGCTTGGCGGGATGAACATTGACATCCACCTGATGCGGGTCAATCTCCAGATACAATACAAACGCAGGCTGTTGGTCCGCGCCCAGTTTATCTTCACAGGCCTGGCGAATGGCATGGTTGATCAAGCGGTCGCGCATCATGCGGCCATTCACATAGCAGTACTGGATCTCCGTTAACGCCGTGGTGGTGTGATTCGGATCGGCGACCCAGCCGCGCAGGGTCAGATCGCCATGCTGCCACTCGATCGCCAGTGCCTGTTCGAGAAACGGCGTGCCGCAGATGGCGCCTAACCGGCGCTCTTTTTGCCCGTCCTTTGCGACAGCGCGATACTGTCGTACCAATTTGCCGTTGTGCGACAGGTTAAGCGTGACGTCAAAACGGGCCAATGCAATACGACGGATGATCTCATCGATATGATTAAATTCCGTTTTTTCGGTACGCATGAATTTGCGCCGGGCGGGCGTATTATAAAAGAGATCCAGAACTTCCAGGGTGGTGCCGACCGGGTGCGCGGCGGGTTTTACCGTCACGTCCATGTCGCGCCCTTCCGCATACGCCTGCCAGGCTTCCGCCTGCTCCGCCGTGCGCGACGTTAGCGTCAAACGCGAGACCGAACTGATACTGGCCAGCGCTTCACCGCGAAATCCCAGACTGATAATCGCTTCCAGATCGTCAAGCGAGGCGATTTTACTGGTGGCATGACGGGCCAGCGCCAGCGCCAGCTCCTCTTTTTTAATGCCGCAGCCATTGTCGCGAATACGAATAAGCTTCGCGCCGCCACGCTCGATGTCGATATCAACGCGGGTGGCGCCTGCATCCAGACTATTCTCTACCAGCTCTTTAACAACCGACGCAGGGCGTTCCACCACTTCGCCAGCGGCGATTTGGTTCGCAAGCTGCGGCGGCAGAACCTGAATCGGCATGAAATCTCCTTAATTCGCGGCGGTTATGGCGCCAGGCTGGTTGGTACTGGCCGTCTGGCCTGGGCCGCCCTGCGGCGCAGACTGGATCGGATGCGCTGCAAAGTACTTACGCAACCCCCGGTATATAGCGTCAGCAATCTGCTGCTGATAGCGGTCGCTCGCCAGCAATCGCTCTTCGCCGTGATTACTGATAAAGCCCGTCTCCACCAAAATGGACGGGATATCCGGCGAACGCAGCACGCCCAGGCTAGCGTGTTCCGGGCGGCGTTTATGCAGCGACCCCACGCCGTCGAGTTGGCTTAGTACGTTCGTCGCCACATCATACCCTACCCGCTGCGAATGACCGAATTGCAAATCCAGTACCGCCTGGCTCAGGTAAGGGTCTGACTGACTGTTCGCCAGCACATCGCCAGCGCCGCCTAACAGTTCGGATTGCTTCTCATGCTGCTCAAGCCAGTTTGCCATTTCGCTGTTCGCGCGACGATTGGACAATACCCAGACGGAGGCGCCGGTGGCGTCGCGATTTGGCGCGGCATCCGCATGAATAGAGACAAGGAAGTTGGCGTTTTGCTTACGCGCCACGTCAGACCGCCCCATCACCGAAATAAAATAGTCGCCGTCACGCGTCAGCACGCCTTTAAACATCGGATCGTTATTCAGCAATGTGCGTAACTTACGCGCGATGGCGATGGTGACATTTTTCTCGCGCGTACCGCCCGGGCCTATCGCGCCGGGGTCCTGGCCTCCATGTCCGGCATCAATAGCAATCACCACTTTATCGCCAGCGCCTGCTGACGCGCGCGCCGCAGGCCGCGTAACGGTATTGCTGCTGGTTACGCCGGTCAGGCGATCATCAGAAGATTTAAACGGATTACGGGCAGGCTCCGTCGGGCGGGGCGCGCTTTCAACCCGTTTCGCGACGACAGGCGGTGGTGGCGGCGGCGGAACATCGGCATTAATGGTGAAAATGACCGTATAGTTGCCGCCGTTTTGCCGCTTCACCGCCTCGGTTTTACCATTTTCCGTCAGATCGACAAGCAACCGTAAAGATTGCGCATCTTTCGGCGTTCCGGCACGGATCGTTTTCACCAGATTGTTACCGCTAAACTGAAGCGGCAGCCCCTGAATCACGCCGGTCTGCCTGATATCCAGCGCCACGGTCCGTTTACCGTCCTGTGAGTAAGCATATTCCGGCTCGCCGATAAAACTCAGCGTAATGCGCGCCTGCTGCTCGCCGTTGGAAACCTGAATATCAGAGAGACTGGCGGCGCCCGCCTGCGCGCACAGCAGGATTAAGGCTGCTATTACGGCATTTTTGATGCGATAAATCATCCCGCCACCTTTATAGCTAATCGGCTAAACGCGCCAGTAACGAATGACCCGATGAGGATACCGCACTTACGCGAGCCTCACGCCCCTGCGCCTGGTAATCAATATGGATTTCGACGTCCGGGTCGGGGAGAACGCCTTTACCTTGTTGCGGCCACTCCACCAGACAAATGGCGTCGTTGGCGAAATAATCGCGAATGCCCATAAACTCCAGCTCCTCCGGGTCCGCAAGACGGTATAAGTCGAAGTGATATACCATCATGTTATCAAGCGCATAAGGCTCTACCAGCGTATAGGTGGGGCTTTTTACATTACCGTTATGGCCTAACGCCTGTAAAAATCCCCGGCTAAACGTCGTTTTACCGGCACCTAAATCGCCATACAGATAAATAACGGTCGCGCCATCACAGGCGTTGGCTACCCGTTGCCCCAGGTCTAGCGTCGCCTGTTCGTCAGGTAGCGGAATTACTCGATTCATCATGGTTTACGTCAATCACATCAGGGTTAACAATACGCCGCAGCGTAGTAAAAAGATCGGTCGCCAACATGCCGCGAGCGCCATAACGCGCTGCCAGTAAGTCCGCCGCCGCGCCGTGAGCCACACATCCCACACATGCCGCATCATACGGGGTAAACTTCTGTCCGAGCAATGCGCCGATGATGCCGGACAGGACATCGCCCATCCCGCCGCTCGCCATCCCTGCATTACCAGCGTCAATGATAGCCAGAGGGTGGTGTTCAGCGGCAATAATCGTTCCTGCGCCTTTTAACACGACCACGCCTCCGTACCGTTTTACCAGACGCTGTGCTGAAAGTAAGCGATCACTTTCAATTTCTGCCACAGAACATCCTAACAGGCGGGCAGCCTCTCCCGGATGCGGCGTAATCACGCGATTGTGACGTTTATCAGGATTGATTGCCAGTAGGTTCAACGCATCCGCATCCCACAGCATAGGTTTACGGACGTTTTCTACTTTCTGTAAGGCTTTTTTGCCCCATTCCTGCTGCCCAAGCCCCGGGCCGATCACCACAACGTCAGCCCAGGTCAGGCTCTCTTCCAGCGACTGAGGCGTGAGTTCATGTACCATCAGTTCCGGGCGGGCCGTCAGCAACGGCGCAATGTTTTCACCGCGGGTCAGTACTCTGACCAACCCAGCCCCCGTACGCAGCGCCGCCTCGCCAGCCATCCGAATTGCGCCCGCTGTTCCCTGGTCGCCGCCGATGATCGCCAGACGACCATGATCGCCCTTATGCGAGGTCGGTCGACGCGGCGTTAACCATTGCCCCAACTGCGTCGCGTCAAAACGCCGGAGCGGCGGCGTCTGGCTTGCCAGCCAGCCTTCCAGTCCCAACGCGTCATAATGCAGTATGCCGGTAACGTCACGCGCTTTGCCGGTCAGCAGGCCTGGTTTCAGGGCGATAAACGTGACCGTATGCGCGGCGCTTATCACCGCGCCAGGCGTGGCGCCCGTTTGCGCCAGCAGGCCTGACGGGATATCGACGGCGACAACCGGCGCAGGATGGGCGTTCGCCTGTTCAATCAGACCGGCTACCGGGTCGCGCGGCGCCTGGGCTATGCCGGTGCCAAGCAGCGCGTCGATAATCAGATCCGTCGCTTCCGGCCAGATAATATCGGCAGCATGGATAATGCCGCCGGCATTCAGCCAGGCATCGCGCGCCTGCGCCGCTTCTTCAGGCAACGGTTTGTCGCTCTCCTGCGCCAGCAACGTTACGCTAATGCCCGCCGCTTGCGCTAGTCGCGCCACGACGTAACCATCGCCGCCGTTGTTGCCATGACCACACAACACCAGCCAGTGTCGGGCGTCAGGATAACTGTCACGGGCTACCCGAAATGCCGCGTCGCCAGCGCGCAGCATCAATTCATAGAGTGTGAGTCCGAAGGCATCCGCCGCATCGCGTTCCAGCCGTTTGATGTCATCGGCGGGCCAAATGGAGTGTGGTATACTTACAGGGTTTTTCTTCATGTTATGGTCCATCATGTCAAAGCCCCTCGATCTCAATCAGTTAGCGCAAAATATTAAGCAGTGGGGGCTGGAGCTGGGCTTTCAGCAGGTCGGTATTACTGATACCGATCTGCGCGCATCCGAACCTGCGCTGCAGGCGTGGCTGGACAAACAATACCACGGCGAGATGGCATGGATGGCGCGCCACGGTATGATGCGCGCCCGGCCTCATGAACTCTTACCCGGTACGCTACGTGTCATCAGCGTGCGCATGAACTATCTGCCCGCCAACGCCGCGTTTGCCAGTACGTTGAAGGATCCCACGCTGGGCTACGTTAGCCGATATGCGCTGGGGCGTGATTATCACAAGCTATTACGCAGCCGCCTTAAAAAACTGGGCGAGCAGATCCAGCAGTACTGCGGTTCGCTGAATTTTAGACCGTTTGTCGACTCTGCGCCTATTCTTGAACGCCCATTAGCGGAAAAAGCCGGACTTGGCTGGACGGGTAAGCACTCACTTATCCTTAATCGGGAGGCGGGCTCATTCTTTTTCCTGGGGGAACTGCTGATTGATTTACCGCTGCCGGTCGACCAGCCGGTCGAGGAAGGTTGCGGCAAATGCGTCGCCTGTATGACCATTTGCCCGACCGGGGCGATCGTCGAACCGTATACGGTGGACGCGCGGCGCTGTATTTCTTATCTCACCATTGAGCTGGAAGGCGCTATTCCGGAAGCATTTCGCCCACTGATAGGCAACCGTATTTACGGCTGCGATGACTGCCAGCTTATCTGTCCGTGGAATCGTTACTCTCAGTTGACCGACGAAGCAGATTTTAGCCCACGCAAGGCGCTGCATAATCCAGATTTGGTTGAGTTGTTTAGCTGGAGCGAAGCGCAGTTTCTGAAAGTCACTGAAGGTTCTGCGATTCGGCGCATTGGTCATTTACGCTGGCTGCGCAATGTTGCCGTCGCGCTGGGGAATGCGCCGTGGAGTAATGCCGTCATTACGGCGCTGGAAAGCCGCAAGGGTGAGCATCCACTTCTCGATGAGCATATCGAATGGGCAATTGCGCAACAAATTGAAAAGCGGAACGCCTGCATCATTGAAGTGCAACTACCGAAAAAACAGCGTCTGGTCAGGGTGATTGAAAAAGGGCTGGTGCGCGATGCCTGAATTATTCACAGGCTGTGTATAAAAATAAAAACACATTGCGATTCAAGAGGGAAAAAAGGAATAGTCAATAACGCTAACGTTTTGAAATCTTATTTTTTCTATATTTTTCAGTAAATTATAGAAATTCTACGCGTCAGGTATAATTTTTTGCATTCCAGGAGTAATGGGCCGCCCTGTGGATAAGTCTGTTTACAAGGATCTGACGAAAGCGGAACAAAACGTGCCCCAACGCGATATTCGTTGTGGATAATTTTACTGTAGATAAGAATTGGAGCGGGAAACGAGACTCGAACTCGCGACCCCGACCTTGGCAAGGTCGTGCTCTACCAACTGAGCTATTCCCGC